>DGPZ01000065.1:10329-70972 GCA_002390675.1 Deltaproteobacteria bacterium UBA4427 | reverse complement strand
CTTGGTCAGCTGCCTGGAAATTTGGAGAGAAAAGTCGCCTGTCGTGACGTAGGTATTCGCCTGGCCCAACTTGTCGATCCCGCGATTGTCGCGGAACCGACCGGTGACCCCTAAACCGACGGATGTCCGAGAATTCAGCACCCACTGTGGCGACAGAGAAGCGGTGTGTGCGCGGGTGTCCACGGTGTCTGTCGTCAGCGAGCCGGCATTGGGCACAAAGTCGATGTCGTTGAAGGCGTAGCTTCCAGTCAGTGACGTTCTGCTGTTGAATGAATGCGTCAGACTGGTGTTAGCCCCTGAAGTTCGAATTCGTTGACGATCGCTTGCACGTCGCGCCAACTCATCTGGACTACCGGGGTCCGCCGCAAGAACTTGGTCGAGCGAGATCAGCCGACGGCGTCGATCTAAGTAGCTGCCCCCCACGCGCAGAGTATCGACCGGGCTAATACGCCATGAACCGCTCGCGTCCGCTTCGTGATCCCAGCCCGTCACGGAGCTGTACGAGAGGTATTGCGACCGCGTCCCCTTGTACCGAACCCGATAGTCCAGGCTATCGCTGTCGGCGTCTCGAATTTCAACTTGGGGCGAAATCTCGAAATAGGCCGCCTGGTCCGTCCCGTTGGGATCCCGCTCAGCCTTTGGTCCGGTAGGTCGTCGAAAGACGTTCGTGTCCACTCCGAATCGACTTTCTAGGGACAATTCGAGTTCATTGGCATTTGTCGATGTTGTAGCAAACATCAAACTAATCCCTATCACGAATGCGCAGGATTGCGCGGGAACCATTCGGTGCCTCTGTTATTCCGGTACGACGACAGTGTCGCCGGGACGGAGAATCATGTTCGAGTTAGGCGCCTTACCTGAGGCGTATGCGCCGAAGCTGAAGCCGTACTCGACGGTTTCGTTGCCAATTTTCCGGATTACCTTGATCCGGTCTTTCTCGGCAAATGGATTAAAGCCGCCCATCGTGGCGATCGCCTCGAGCACGCGCATCTGACGCGTGAGTGAGATCTGCCCAGAGCGAGCCACCCCGCCGACGACGGTCACGGTATGGCTACGGATCTCTTGAACGATCACGGTCACGTCGGGTGCCGTCACGTATTCTGCCAATGCCTCGGTCAACACTTCCTTCAACTCGTGAGGCGTCAGGCCTTCAGCCTGAACGTCGTCGACCAAAGGAACAGAGATCATGCCATCCCGGCGTACCGGAACGTCCACCGAAAGTTCCGGGTTTCGCCACACAACGACGCGAAGAACGTCCGGAATCCCGATGACGTACTCCTCGCGCGTCCCCGCCTCAGGCTCTGGCGGTAGCGGCTGCGTTCCCGCCGCGCAGCCGGAAAGCACGAATGCAACCATCGCCACGAAGGCGAACTGTTTACTTTTCTCAAAAAACCGAATCATTCATCCATCTCCGATTGTCGATCCGCGCGCCGGCTAAGCCAGCGCGGTTCACCTAACGGCTATCGCTAAGCCCGTTTTCTTTCATCTTATAGAGTAAGGCCTTATAACTGATCTGAAGCCGCGCTGCGGCTTCCTTCCGATTCCACCGCGTCTGCCCTAAAACGCGCTCGATTACCGTCTTTTCAGCAATCCGTGAAGCGCGCTTCGAGATCGCCTTGAGATCTACTTCCTGCCCATTCGAGAACCCCGCACTCAAGGCGGCGAGGTCGAGCTCATCATCATCCGCGGTTGAGGCTCGAACCGGCTCTCGCTGAGTCAATTCCTTCAGAACGGTTTGTTCGTTTCCAAGCACGACCATTCTCTTGATCATGTTTTCGAGTTCGCGAACGTTGCCAGGCCAGTGGTAGTCCATCAGCAATTGCGTGGTTTCGTCGGACAGC
Organism: Deltaproteobacteria bacterium UBA4427; assembly: GCA_002390675.1. Classification (GTDB taxonomy): domain Bacteria; phylum Myxococcota_A; class UBA9160; order UBA9160; family UBA4427; genus UBA4427. Next base: position 69,131 of record DGPZ01000065.1, on the reverse strand, counting down.
TTCTCAAGACTTTTGTTGTACTGCTCGTTGTACATTCCCAGGAAGTGATCAACGAGTAGCGGGACGGCATCGATCCGATCTCGCAAAGGCGGGATCTGAATCGTGACGACATTCAAGCGGTAATAGAGATCCTCTCGGAACTCACCCTTTTTGACCGCGTCTTCGAGGTTCCGATTCGTCGCCGCGATGATGCGCGCATCGACACGAACGTCACTCTCTCCGCCGAGACGGGAGAACTCGCCGTCCTGAAGCACCTGCAGAAGCTTGGCCTGAAGCCCGGGCGCCATCTCGCTGATCTCATCGAGAAAGATGGTCCCTCGGTTCGCGTACTCGAACTTTCCGAGCTTCCGCTTCTGAGCGCCAGTAAAGGCGCCCTTTTCGAAACCGAATAGCTCGCTCTCAAGTAACTCCGACGGCAGCGCCGCGCAGTTAACCTTCACGAAGGGACGGACTCTCCGGTTGCCCAGCTGAAAGAGTGCGCGTGCGACGACTTCTTTGCCGGTTCCGCTCTCGCCGCGAACGAGGACGGTGATGTCCGTGTCCGCGACTTGTTCGATGATCTCCTGAATGTCGCGCATCTTCGGGTTGTCGCCGCCTAGAAGCAGGCTGTCGACTTCCGTACGCACGCGGCCACGCAGGCTAATGACTTCTGCTTCTAGCGCCCGATTATCGAGCGCTTTTGAGAAGGCGAGCTCGAGTTCCTCCGCTTCGAAGGGCTTCCGCAGGAAATCTGAAGCCCCTAAGCGCATCGCCTCAACAATAGTGCGAGCCTGCCCATGGCCGGAAAGCACAATGACAGGCACTTCAGGAGCTCGCTCCTTGAGACGGCGGAGCGTCGCTAGGCCGTCGATCCCAGGAATAACGGCGTCCAGAATAATGATGTCAGGACGAATCTCATCTAGCTTTTCGAGCGCAATTTCGCCGTTCTCGGCGGTATGAACCCCGTAGCCTTTACGCATCGCAAGCGTCTGCAGAAATTCGTAGATACCCGGATCGTCATCGATCACGAGAACCGTCGTCCGTTCATTCATCTAAAAGTCGAAACTCCCGGCGCGATCCAGAAACGGATCTTTTTAGCCACATTTTTTAACGAATGGGTCATTGCCTTATTACAAAGCGCTGTTCGGCAGCAGGTTAATCTAGGCGTCTCTCGGGGTAGTGTCCGCATAGTACCCTTTGGTGAACATACTTTTCCTCAGGACGTGGAAAAGAATTTCCGTTTTTGATATCTGGCGTACTGAGAGGAACCATATTTCCCTCATCGGCAATGGCTAATCCAACTTATGCCTCATTTTCCTTGAGGACATAAAATTGACTGAGCCAGAATCTCCCGAGTTCGTCTCGGCATTTCCCCCGGGAACACGGTTTAACATTTTCTCGGCCAAACCCAGCAATCATGAGTCGGATGCTAAAGAAGGAGTTTCGGAATCCCGAATCTCCCCCGAGGAGACATTGTTACGATGGCTCGAGCGCGCAACCCGAAGGAGCCTAAGTCAGTGACGTCCGCCAACCAGAGCCAACCGATTCGCGTTCTCGCCATCGCCGGCGCACGCCCGAATTTCATGAAGATCGCGCCCTTGATGCATGAATTTGCCCGCCGCCCGGACCGATTCGAGCCAATTCTCGTCCATACCGGCCAGCACTATGATCAGGCCATGTCCGACTCATTCTTCCGAGATCTAGGCATTCCGGAGCCCGACGTGAACCTCGGCGTCGGTTCAGGGACCCACGGCCACCAGACGGCTCAGGTCCTCATGAAGATCGAAGACTTGCTGATCGAACGGAAGCCCCACGTCGTACTCGTCGTGGGGGATGTCAATTCTACGATTGCCGCGGCGCTAGCTGCCGTGAAGCTCGACATCCCGGTTGCTCACGTCGAGGCCGGACTTCGTTCGTGGGACCGTAAAATGCCCGAAGAGATCAACCGAGTTCTCACGGACTCTGTATCTGAATGGCTCTTTACAACGGAAGCCTCCGCAGAAGAGAACCTTCTCCGCGAAGGCGTTGCGGCAGACAAAATTCATTTTGTCGGCAACGTCATGATCGACACCCTCATTTCTCATCGCGAACGTGCGAAGCAGCTCGACACCGTTGAGCGCCTGGGACTCACGCCTGGCGAATACGCCGTTCTCACCCTGCATCGACCCAGCAATGTCGATTCCGCCGAACAGCTCCGAAAACTATTCGACGTGTTGGGTCAATTAAATCGCGAAATTCCGGTCGTCTTTCCGATCCATCCACGAACGGCAAAAGCCATCGAAGACAACCTCGGCGGTATTAAACCCGACGTTCAGATCACGGCCCCTCTCGGGTACCTCGATTTCCTTAGATTATTGACGGATGCCCAGATGGTGCTCACCGACTCAGGCGGAATCCAGGAAGAAACCACGGCGCTTGGCGTTCCATGCCTTACGCTACGAGAAAGCACGGAACGGCCCGTAACAGTCACCGAAGGAACGAATGAAATCGTAGGTACCAACCCGGCAGCCATCGAAGCAGCGATCAAAAAGCTTCGGTCTGGCCCGAAGCGTGAAGGGCGTCAGCCCAAGCTATGGGATGGCAAGGCGGCTGTACGAATCGCCGACATCCTGGAACGTGATCTCGCCGGGGCTGCAGCTAACAACTAATGGATAGAAGTCAAAGAGTCCGAGCCCGCCGCGAATGACTAATTCAACTAGCAGGACAACAGAACCCGAGATCCCGAGCGCCGCCGAGCGCATGAAGATGGTCTACGTCACCTGTGGCGCGATCGTCGTGCTCTTCGGAATCTACTTTCCGATTCTTAGCAACATGGTTCATCACTGGACCGTGGTAGAGGACTATCAGCACGGCTTCATTATCGCGCCCCTCGCCCTTTTCTTCGCCTACGAGCGAAGATGGGATCTCGAGGACGCAGAGATTAATGGCTCGTGGCTCGGTCTCGTTCCGCTCGTGATCGGGCTTACGTCGCTCGCGATCGGTCGGCTTGGCACTGAGCTGATGACGATGCGCGGCGGTTTTCTCTTCACGCTGATCGGCCTGGTGCTCTTGCTGCTCGGCCGCAAGGTCTTCAAGATCCTTGCGTTCCCACTCTTCTTCCTCTTCTTAATGGTGCCGCTACCCCAGTCCCTAGTAAATACGGTGGCATTCCCGATGCAGCTGGTGGCGGCGAAGTTTGCAGTAATGAGCCTTCAGGAGCTCGGCATTCCCGCGCTAGTCGAAGGCAATATCATCCATCTCGCACACACCGAGCTATTCGTGCACGAGGCCTGCAGTGGCCTGCGAAGCCTCATGGCCCTAGTCACCCTTGGTGTCGTTTTCGCTTATTTCTTCAAACGCGGCTCGATCTGGATCCAGCTACTCCTTGTCGTATCCACGATCCCGATCGCCATCTTTGTAAATGCTTTCCGAGTCGCGCTCACTGGATTTCTCGCACACCATTTCGGCGAAGAAGCGGCTGGCGGTCCGGTCCATGACTTCCAGGGGATCATCACCTTCGGAATGGCCTTCTTTATATTGCTTGGCGAAGGACGCCTCATCGAATTCCTTCTAAGCCTCCGCAAACCAGACCAGGACGAGCCCGGCTCATCCGACTCCACTAACAACACCGAAGGCGCAGGCGACGGCCACGCCGAGGCGAGCACTTCCTCATGACGAAAATCGCCGCAGCCCTCATCTTCTTGATCATGAACGGGTACGTCTACTGGTACCTCGGAAGCGCTGAAATTATTCCAGACCGCGCCCTCTTCGAGGAGTTCCCGAACGAGCTTGAGAGCTGGGGATGCATGGGCCGTGAGGAGATCGACGAAAAGACGATCAATAATCTCATGGTCACGGACTATATCTCGTGCAATTTTTATCGTGCCGAACCGAATTCGGCCGTCCATCTCTACGTCGGCTACCACGAGCGCCAGACCCGCGATCGCGAATCAGGTAAGGCCACCGCGATTCATCCACCGGAGCATTGCCTGCCTGGCAGCGGCTGGGACGTCATCGATTCGCAGGTCGTCCCGATCAACTTCTTGGCGGAAGCTGGCGCCGGCCCCGCCGGAGAAGCCAAGCGATTCATCATCGCAAAAGGTAATCAGCGGTCTCTCGTCTATTTCTGGTACCACTCCCGCGGACGAGTGATCGCACGAAGCCATCAAAAAATCTTCTGGATGTTTCTAGACCGCGCACGATTAGGTCGCACCGACGGTTCTCTCGTACGCTTCACTGTCCCTATTCAATTCGGAGACGAAGAAGCAGCGGAGGCTACCTTCCAGGAATTCGCACAAACGGTAACACCGCTCTTGTCGGACTATGTACCTAACTAAGCGAATCCGGTGACGACTACCTCAATCATCCAAACGCAGGCACGCCCTACCTAATCTATGAAGATCCTCTTTCTCACGCACAACTTCCCGCCCGAGGTGAATGCTCCGGCGAATCGAACCCACGAGCATTGCCGGAGATGGGTAGCGGACGGACACGAAGTTACGGTCATCACCGGCGTGCCGAACCATCCGCGCGGCGTGATCTTCGATGGCTACGAAAACCGCCTGTACCAGGAAGAAACGATCGACGGCATTCGGGTGATCCGCACATGGATGTACCTGACACCTAACTCGGGCTTCGCGCGACGCGTCGTAAATTATCTAGGATTCGCGGCCACATCGATTATCGCCTCATTCAAAGCAGACAAGCCGGATCTCGTCATTGCAACGAGTCCTCAATTTTTTGCCGGCCTCGCCGGCGCAATCGTCGCAAAACTTAAGCGACGTCCCTTCGTACTCGAGATCCGTGACCTCTGGCCCAAGTCCGTCGTCGAACTGGGACAGCTTGGCCCGGGGCCGATCCTGTCGACCCTAGAAATACTCGAGCGCTGGCTCTATCACAGTGCGGCCGGCATCGTCGTAAACACCCGCACGTTCCGCCAACACATCATGGATCGCGACGTCGCTGAAGAGAACATCGAACTCATCTACAACGGGATCGATCCAACGATGTTCAAACCACGCGAGCCCGATCGAGAGCTCCTAGCAAAGCACGACCTCGACGCCTACTTCACCGTCGCTTATGTCGGAACGTTAGGCCTCGCCCATGGACTTACACTACTCGTTGATGTAGCCGAACGGATGAAGAATCGGCCAGAGCTTCGTTTCGTGCTGATCGGAGACGGCGCAGATCGCGAGAAACTCGAGGAAGACATTGCACGACGCGGCCTGAACAATATCGTCATGCTCGGATTGCAGCCTCGTGAGGCGATGCCCCGTTGGATCGCCTCAATCGATGTACTTTTGGTTATGCTTCGTGATCTACCCGTTTTCGAAACGGTCATTCCTTCGAAAATCTTCGAGTTCCTCGCCCAAGAGCGACCAGTCGTGTTAGCTGCAAAAGGCGAAATTCGGCGCATGATGGAAGAAGCGAACGGCGCCCTCGTAATCGACCCCGAGGTTGAAGATCAGATGGTGAGCGCCCTCGAAACTATCATTAGCGATCCGGAATCTGCGAAACTACGCGCCGAGTCCGGCCGCAATTGGGTCGACGATGGATTTATTAGAGACGACCTCGCGCGGCGTATGGCCGTCTTCCTTGAGAAGGTACTCGAAGAGGCTGGCGCAAAGCACTAGCGCTGCCTTTACCAGCTGATGGCCGTGAACCGGACCTAGACCTATCTAAGCGTTAACAAGACCCGGGCAATGCACGATCCGTCGATCACTCAGCCCGCATCTCTCAGCCGCGAATCTCGACGCCGCAGTCTCGAATTTTCTGTAGCAGCGTCTTGTAGCTGACCCCGAGGCTGGCAGCGGCCTTCTTCCGATTCCACCCGGTCATTTGAAGCATATGCTCGATCGCTTCGCGTTCGACTTCCTGAGCGAAACGCTTACCAACTTCGAGGAGCGGGAAATCTCCCGCCGTCTCCTCGAGTTCTACGAGAAGCGCATCCAACTCCGCTCGCCTACCCCTACGACTCCCCTGCTTCGAAGACGTTAGGTCTACTAGAACCGATTCTTCACTCTCCAAAACAACCACTCGCTTGATCATATTTTCGAGTTCGCGAACATTGCCAGGGAAATCATAAACGTTCAGCGCTTCAATGAGTCGCTGCGAGATTCCCGGATGCCGACGTTCATAGAGTGCGGAATAACGCGTTAGGAATGTCTCTACGAGCAGCGGAACTTCTTCCCGACGTTCCCGGAGTGGCGGGATGTCTATTGCGACAACGTTGAGCCGGAAGTAAAGGTCTTCACGGAAGTCCTTTGCCGCGACCATCTCCACGAGAGACCGGTTCGTCGCGCAGACAACGCGAACGTCGACCCTAACCTCGCGGTTCCCACCCAGCCGCGTAAACTCTGAATCCTGCAGGACCTGCAATAGCTTGGCTTGAAGCGACGGGCACATCTCACCGATCTCATCGAGAAAGATCGTGCCGCCATGCGCGAGTTCAAACTTGCCTTGCTTGCGGCCGCTCGCGCCGGTGAAGGCACCTTTTTCGTAGCCGAAGAGCTCGCTCTCAAGAAGTTGCGTCGGAAGCGCCGCGCAATTCACTTTCACAAAAGGACCGCTCGACCGATTCGATACCGCGTGCACTTCTCTTGCGACGACTTCCTTACCCGAGCCACTCTCGCCCTGAATCAGTACAGTGACGTCGGTATCTCCGATCTGTTCAACCACTTCACGAATCCCGCACATCGCCGGACTCACCCAAACAGTTCGTGACGGATCCACTATCCCGGCGCCCAGCTCACGCGCGACTCCGGTGCTAGTGCTGTGTAAGCCAAGTCTATCCAGCGCTCCATCGAGCTCCGCCTCTTCGAAGGGTTTGGTCAGGTAGTCGGCGGCACCAAGCTGTATGGCTTCGACGATCGTCCCTGCCTTCCCGACGACGGAAACCATCAGTACAGGGACTTCTGGCCAGGCTTTCTTAATTCTCGCCAATGCGGCGAGACCATCGATCCCAGGCATCATGACGTCGAGCAGAATCACATCGGGATCCGCACCATTTTCGAGCAATTTGAGTGCACGGCCCCCCTCCTCGCATGTATCGACTTCGAATCCCCGGGACTCGAAGAGCGTCGCTAGATAGGCACGCATGCCCTCCGCGTCGTCCACGATCAGCGCACGAGGCGGTCGCGGCGATTCATCGGCGCTACGGCCATCTGTGCCACTGCGTGCTGCTCTCGATAGAGAGAATGTCATGTTCTTAGTCCTTCTCAACCACGCACGATGTACGCGGTAATTCAAAAACAAACCGAGCGCCGCCTAGCGACCCGGATTCGGCGCGGATTTTCCCGCCATGCGCCTCGATGATCCCGCGACAGATCGCAAGACCGATCCCGAGCCCGGGGCTCTCTGCTGAGCCCTCGCCACGAACGAATGGCGCGAAGATCCGTTCGCAATCGCCGTCCGCGATGCCTGGGCCATCGTCTTCCACGACGACTTCGATCCCAGTCCCGCTCGACACTGCTGAGAGATCGGACGTACCTACGCGAATGATGCCCGAATGTTTTCCGCAGCGGATCGCGTTCGACGTCAAATTAGTCACGACTTGCCCGATTCGCCTGTCGTCGAAGAGAATCTGCGGATCGCTCGCGCGTAACATCAGCTCTACCTTCATCCCGCGGTCTGCAAGAAGTGGCATCAGTGACTCGAGCCCATCTTCGATCGACTCATGGAGGTCGCCTAGCACGGGATTCACCACAAAGGGCGTTTCCGAATCTGCTCGAGCCTCCAGTAGATCGCCCACGAAGTCATCGAGCCTACGACAAGCCTTTAGCCCCTCCGAAACAAATCGGTGCTGTTCCTCGTTCAGCAAGCCGTGCCCTTCGCTCTGCAAAAGCCGAGCGAAGCCGCCTATAACTGTGATCGGGGTTCGAAGTTCATGGCTCACGAGGTGGATCAGATCAGCGCGCCTGCGCGCATGCTCCGAAAGCTCAGACTCGAGTTCTAAAACTCGGGAAACCGCTTCTTCGAGCTGAAGTCGCAATGTATCCTCACCGGCATCTATCAACCCGGAGCACGTCTTCGGCTCTTGGCTGTCCACCCGCTTACCCATCTAGCTCCCTTAATTGGCCATGATTCGAGACTCCATTCGAACGACCGATGCAATGCGATTCGCGTGGTAACCTCGGGAAGGTCAAGAAAAGACCCGGATCACTCGCGAACTTTAAGGTTCATCGGCGGCGCGGAAAGCTCTCTTGATGGTATTTGCATACACACTTCGAGCTCGAGAAGACGCAGAATATGCAGGCATTCGGCATTACGCCGGCAGTCATGGGATGCGTGATCTCTCCTACGCCCCTCGTCGCATAGGGGCCCTAAAACAAGCAAAGGTAAAGGCGAACCGTGGCAGCGGGTAACGGCAAATCAAAGGCAAATAGCGCGACGAAGGGGACGGCTAAGAAGCAAGCTCCTGCGAAGGCGTCCGCTACGAAATCACGCGGCGCAGCATCCGACAAAGATGTTCCTCCGGATGCTCGGTCGCGGGCCGCCCTACTCGCGACTTCGCTGCGTCATCACGACACTCTCTATTACCAAAGTGATGCGCCTGAAATTCCCGACGCCGAATACGACCTGCTTCGACGAGAGCTGGTTGCTCTGGAGGCGGCCCATCCGAGCCTCTTAACCGCCGACTCGCCGACCCAGCAAGTCGGGGTCGCACCCGCTGAAGGCTTCGAGACAGCTCCCCACCGTTCGCCGATGCTCTCCCTCGACAACGCGATGAACGCTGATGAGATGCGTGCCTTCGATGCGCGGATCACGCGCATGCTGCTGCAAGATACGGAGACAGGCGATAGAGCCGAGACACCTCCAGATCTCACCCTCGACTATATTGCGGAACCCAAACTAGACGGTTCCGGCATCGAACTGATCTTTAAAAACGGTCGCTTCGTCCAAGGCCTAACACGTGGAGACGGACAGACGGGGGAAGACGTAACGACAAACCTTCACCACGTCCCTTCCATTCCGAAAACGCTGGCGACAGATAACCCCCCGGCCATAGCCTCCGTGCGCGGAGAGATGATTTTGCCGCTTGCCGCCTTCGAGCAGCTCAACAAAGGCCGAGTCAAGCGCGAGCTCCGCCCCTTTGAGAACCCACGAAACGCGGCCGCCGGCAGCCTCCGACAGATCCACGACGTCGACTACGAGCGTCTCGGAAGTCTCGAATTCCGAGTCTACGCCCTGGAAGAGGGCCGTCCCGAGAGCTTTTTACGCCAATCAGAAACCCTCGAACTGCTTCGGGAGTGGGGATTCATAGTCAGCCCCGAAATCGCAATTTGCCGCGGCGTCGACGAAGCGATTGCATTTCACGAACAACTTCAGACCCTGCGCGGCGAACTTCCCGTCGAAATCGACGGCACCGTCTTTAAGGTCGACACGATCACGGAGCAGAATGTACTCGGCACCCTCGCCCGCGCGCCAAGGTGGGCGATCGCCTTTAAATTCCCGCCCGAGCAGGCCGAAACAATCCTCGAAGGCATCGACTTCCAAGTGGGGAGAACGGGAGCAATCACTCCGGTGGCTCGCCTAGCACCCGTCCGCGTCGGTGGCGTAACCGTATCTAACGCATCCCTCCACAACCAGGATGAGATCGATCGCAAGGACATCCGCGTGGGCGACCGAATCGTGATCCAGCGCGCAGGCGACGTCATCCCACAAATCGTGCGCGTCCGCCTCGACCGACGTCACGAAGCCTTCAAGGAAAACCGCACCCTTCAGAGGCAGTCACTCCCGGCCCACTGCCCTGTTTGTAATGCCGCGACGCTGCGACTCGAGGGCGAGGCCGTCACGCGATGTGCAAACTTGGAATGCCCTGCGCAGCTCAAAACTAATCTCACGCATTTGGCGAGCCGAAGCGCCCTCGATATCGACGGGCTCGGAGGAAAGCTCGTCGAGCAACTAGTCAATGCGGGACTCGTCTCACGACTCTCGGATCTCTTCGCACTCGACGAAGAGCGCGTCCTCAGACTCGAACGTATGGGCGAAAAATCCGCGGCGAACTTGATCGCATCGCTCGATCGAGCACGAAAGACCACGCTGCCGCGGTTGTTAATCGCGCTGGGCATTCGGCACGTGGGTGCAACCGTGGCAGAGCTCTTAGCGGATCATTTCCCGACCCTCGACGACTTACTCGCGGCACCGCCTGAGGCCATTGCAGCCATCGAAGGCATTGGCCCAACCATCGCCGAGAGCATGAGCCGTTTCACCGCGGACGGAGCAAACCGTGCAGAGCTCGCTCGCTTGACCGAGCTTGGACTCGTGCTGGAAGAACCTGCGCCTAAGCCGACGGGCGCCGATGCACAGGCGAATCTCCTCGAAGGCTTAACCTTCGTGCTGACGGGCACGATGTCCCGCGCGCGCGGTGAAATCAAGAAGGACATCGAGGCGGCCGGGGGCAAGGTGACCGCGTCGGTCTCAAAAAAGACCAGCTATGTCGTCGCCGGCGAAGCTCCCGGGAGCAAAGTCAAAAAAGCCGGCGATCTAGAGGTGACGGTGTTAGACGAAGCGGGACTCCTCACGCTTTTAGGCTCCGACTGATCGGATCAGCTCACTTCGATTCGCTTGAAGCGAATGACGCAGCCCAGAGGCGTTTGCCCTCGCCCAACGAGGACGTCTCGTTCGACTTCTTCGTGGAAGGTCGGATAGAAAGGAGCTCGTTCAATGGCCCAGTCGAGTTCCTTAGGGAGATCGATTTGGACGACGAGGGGCCCGCTTTGCTCAAACATTTTCCGTGCGATCATGCCGCCTTCGAAGGGCGTCAGATTCCACCCCGGAGCGATCGGCAGGCTGCTCACAACACTGACGTTTGCGTCGATGACCCGGTCGATGACTTCGAACGCGCCCTCGTCCACTCGGAAACACCGCTCGTGCAAGGGAGCATCTCTCACCCACCCCTGCGTCGACACCCATACATCCCCCGAAGCCTCTGCCCGAGCGACTTCGCACTTTGCGCGCCCACCTACTCGATGTGCCGACCACAGTTCAGATTGTTCCTCGCCATCGAAAACAAGCGTCGCATGACTCGAGGTAGACCGTGCGAGCTGCCTTCTAGGTCCCGCCTGGTATTCGAACACTCCCGTGTCGGTCACAAGTCGCTCCCCCGCTACGCTGAGTTCAAAGGCCAGCGCGTCGCAATGCGCGTGGCCCGGCTGATGCGCCGGCCGGGGTCCGCTCGTCGACACGATCGCGTCGAAATCGTCCTGCTGTAGCCGCACATAGCCAGAGTCCTCTAGCTCCTTGATACCGGATCGCGAGGACTCGAAGCTGATCCCAAGACTAGAGGCGTATTCGACGAGAGCGCCAGGATCGGCAGCCACGCCCCAGGCACTATCCGCGAGCAGAGAGATACGTCCGTCTGGGGCTGTATAGAAACCGAGAGCCGCGACCATACGCGAGGCCGTCTCTCGAAGAGTCTCAGCCAGCCCCGATGGCGCTCGCGGACTCACCTTCGCGAGATTCAGAAGATCCAAAAGCCCTTCGAGCAAAAGCGAGTGGTACATAGGCGAGCGTTCTTCATGCGCTCCGTCTGCGTGCACCTGCGCCGAAAGCTCCGCTTCAAAGAACGCTGTGCGTTCGAGCCATACATCGGCTCGACTCCCCTCGAATAACATTCCCGCAAAAACGACGCCTAGCAAATTCGAGAGCAAGTGATTTGCTTGCAACCTCACTTCGAGACCTTGGGAAAGCGTTTCCGCTTGATCCGCCATCGAGCCCAGCATCGCTTCCTTGGTCGACTCGGGGATCATGCCATCTCCGAGCAAAAGCTTTCCCCAGTTCAGAAGCCGAAGGGAGATAGGATGAGGATCCCAACCGACGCCATGATCATGCTGAGCGATCCAGTCCGTGATGATCGCTGCGCGCTGTTCCGGGAGCAGTGCCTCGTGTCGAAGATACGTTTGCTCGTGCAGGTGATAGGCGAAAAGTGGACCGTGCTTCTGCGTCGACCAGGCAATTCCAGTTGCCTGAAGTTCAATATCCAGGCAGAGCCCCAAGAGCGTGATTTCCGCGACTTCACCGTCTACACAGACTTTCACATGCGGAGCAGGCCCGATGAAATTCGTACTAACAGCCTCGACTGCTAACTGCGGAGCAGACTCCGTGAGCTGCGCCGGCGCAGGTATGCCAGACACCATGTGGTGTATCTGGGCCCGGGCCTGATCCGATCGGATATGCCGCAGAGTCCGCAATACGGTCGGGAGCCGCGGAATCAGACTGGCGATCGTTCCAATCCGACTCACGTAGCCTCCGATCCGTCGGTCGAGGCTTTGCGTAGCTCGATCGCACGGGCATAAAGCGTACGACGCGCGCGTCCTGTTCGGCCGGCCAGATCCGCTGCCGCATCTTTAACCGATGCTCCTGCAGCCAACCGCTCCTCAAGAGCGCGGTTCACTTCGGCATCGCTCCAAGCAACTGCGTCCAGGGCTTCTTGCTCGCTCGCCCCCTCGATCACAAGAGTGCATTCGCCCTTGGGCGGCGCTTCCGTCAAAGCGGCCGCAAGTTCCGAAGCAGGCCCTCGTAACACTTCCTCGTGCCTCTTCGTCAACTCTCGGGCAAGACAAGCACCCCGGTCGCCCAGGACATCAACGACGTCGCAGAGGGTCTTCGCAACGCGATGCGGCGATTCGAAGAGTACGACCGTCTCTGGCCGACCGATCTGCGATTCGAGCAGCTTTCGGCGAGCACCTACTTTGCGTGGCAGGAAACCGAGAAAGAGCACGCGCTCGGTGCGAAAACCAGCGACGGTTAGCGCACTCAGGAGTGCAGAAGCGCCGGGAACGGCCTCCACCCGGTGCCCCGCTTCCGCCACCGCTGCGACAAGTCGCTCCCCTGGATCCGATACGAGCGGCGTTCCGGCGTCCGAAACAAGAGCCACGTCTTTGCCTTCCTCGAGTGCCGCCAGCACCGCGCCAATGCGCCCCGCTTCGTTATGCGCATGAAGCGACGTCGGCTTCTGCGGGATCTCAAAATGGTCGAGCAATACGCGGGTCCGACGCGTGTCTTCAGCAAGGACCCAATCGACCTCGCGCAGCACCCGCAGAGAACGGAACGTGACGTCCTCAAGGTTACCAATCGGTGTCGCAACGATATAAAGCGTGGCCATCCCTATCCTGCAGACCCCGTCCCTCGGTCCCACGTTCGCGCCGGCCCCAAAAGGCGGCGTGACGGAACCTGGACAGCATGACGAAACATCGACAAACACTCGGACGCGAAGGTGAACAAAAGGCAGCTCGCTTCCTCGCCGAGCGAGGGTATCAGATCGTCTCTCAGAACGTTCGAGCCGCGCGGGTCGAGATCGATTTGATCGCGACGAAGCGTAGAACTCTGTTCTTCATCGAAGTCAAAACACGTAGAGCTACTTCTTATGAGGGTTTTGGCAGTCATGGTCGCGCAGCGGAAGCCGTCGACGAACGGAAGCAGCACCGGTTGCGGCGTGGCGCCATGGCCTGGCTTGACGAGCATCCGGAATGGCGACGACGCTGCCCACGAAAGCGTTTTGATGTGGTGACGTGTGTCGTCTCTGCGGGATACGCGCTGCCAGCCGAGTCCCAAAACACGACCACCGCACTCCCTAAGGAAGCGCGGTGGTCGATTGAACATTGGGAAGCTGCGTTCTAAAGGCTCCAGCGCGAAGGGCGCGGACTGAGCTGTTCGTTCGTTTACTCGCTCTTCTCTTCGCCGCCCTCTTCAGCAGCGGCTGCTGCATCGGCTTTGGCCTTCTTGGAGGCACGATCCGCTTCCTCGGCCTTCAACTGCTTCATGCGCACAGCCTTCTCCTCGGCCTTCGCTTTCTTAGCAGCCTTGCCTTTGAGCTTCTTCGCGCCCTTAGCTGCGGTCGTTTCTTCGACGGCTTCTTCGACGGGCGCAGCTTCTACTGCCGGCGCGTTGGCGGCGGCGAGAGCGGCTTCGGCCTCTTCTTCGGAGATGACTCCGGAAAGATCTCGAACCTTGCTGTGCAATCGAGCCTTCTTACCCGAGAGATCGCGGAGGTAATAGAGCTTCGCACGTCGGACGTAGCCGCGGGACTTGATGTCGATCTTCGTCACAAGGGGCGACTGCACGGGAAACACGCGTTCGACGCCAACACCGCTCGAAATCTTTCGAACCGTGAAGGTCTCGCCTACGCCTCCGCCCTTCCGGCGGATCACGAGGCCTTGGAAGACCTGAATGCGCTCTTTGTCGCCTTCGCGAACGCGTACGTGAACCGCGACGGTGTCACCCACCTTGAAGGGGGGAAGATCACGTCGGAGCGTCTCGTTTTCGATGAAATCCAGGGTACGCATCGTGTTTCCTTGTCGTTCTGTCTATCGACCGCGCCCCGGCTATTGGGGCGGTCAGAGTGCTTAAAGTCTGATCGCGTGCGGCTCAGGAAGAGGCCGTCCGCTTGATGTTAGTTTTCTCGGTTCGCTAGTCGCCCTTGCCCGACGTTTTGCGTCGACCACGAATTAATTGCGAATCACCGCCTGACCCGAGCGCGTCGCTCGCGGAAAGCAGATCAGGTCTTCGTTCTTTCGTTCTAGCCAGGGCTTCTTGTTGGCGCCATGCATCGATCGCAGCGTGATCGCCCGACCGGAGCACTTCGGGCACCATTTCGCCCCGATAATTGGGGGGCCGAGTATACTGCGGTCCTTCGAGAACGGCCCCCCCTCGGAACGATTCTGTTTCAATCGACTCCGGATTTCCTAAAACGCCAGGAAGCAGCCGAACCAGCCCCTCGATGGCCACCATCGCCGGGATCTCGCCTCCTGAGAGTACGTAATCGCCGATCGAGAGTTCTTCGTCGACGGCCAGGTCCAGAACGCGCTGATCGAGCCCCTCATATCGTCCACAGACCAGGAGAAGAGGCGGCCCGGCCGCCAGAGACTCTAATTTCTCTTGAGTGAGGGGCTTGCCCTGCGGCGATAGGCAGATCACGTGCACTTTTCGGTCGGGGCCCTTCGGCCCGGCCAGGTCTTCGATCGCAGGAATCAGCGGCTCCGGCGTCATCACCATGCCCGGTCCTCCGCCATACGGACTGTCGTCGACTGAGCGATGGCGGTCGGTTGCCCAACCTCGCAGATCATGTGCTCGAATCCCAGCGGCGCCGTCGCGACAGGCCATCCCGACAAATGCGGTTTCTAGAAAGGGTCCGAACAAGTCGGGGAAGAGCGTGAGAATGTCGATCTTGAGCATTCGTCCTGATCCCTTCCCTAGTTCCTAGCAGCGGCTTGCTTCCGCAAAGAGCACTCGCTTCATACGCGCGTGTGGTCCGCGCTTCACCCAATCGAATCTGTCGAGCCGCCTCAGGTAGGTTCGAGCAGGCCCGGAAGATCGACCACGACTATGCGACGTGCCTTGAGATCGATCTCTTTCATCAATTCTCTGGCCGTCGGAATGAGGCGCCGCAGGCCATCTTCGTTTTGGACGACCAGCACATCGTGGGCTCCGGTCTCCCAAATTTCCCGCACATCGCCGACGAGCTCCCCCGTCTCCGACTCCACCTGGCAGCCGATCAACTCATACCAATAGAACTCGTCTTCGGGTAGATCGGGAAGAACATCCGCGGACACAAAGAGCAGCAAGCCCATGATCGGCTGCACTTGGTCACGACGGTCGATACCTTCAAAATTGAGCCGAACTTCTCCCGCCCGGGCCATCCCGCGATCCCGCACGGTTCGACGACGCGCTTCGGGGTCGCCCACTCGACGCCCCATCCAGAGCGTTTCAACCGACAGAATATGGTCCGGCGAATCGCCGGCGAATCGTACCCGTACGTCGCCTGTTAGGCCGTGGGCCCCAACGACTTCGCCGAGTATGACGCGCTCTGTCGAAGGCAGATCGCTCATCAGCCCGCTGCATCCTCTCAAATCGAGCGAATTGGCCAAGACCCTTCGCTCTCTACACCTAGACCCCAAAAGCAAAACGGCCGCATCCAATGCGACCGTCCCACTACGCGTGCCTAAGGGCCCGCAATGCATTCGAATTCGCTGGAGATGGAATCAGCCCCCCGCGATCAATCGACAAATCAGTCGACTATGTCGAGTCGCGACCCCGCGCCATCGGCCGTGGCGTTCAGGATGGCGCGAAGCGCCTTAGCAACACGACCCTGGCGGCCAATCACACGACCGCGGTCGCCGTCTGCCGTCTCGAGCTCAATAAGCTCGCCACTATCTCCAACCGTGACACTCACGTCATCGGGATCGCTCACGATCGCCTTCGCCAAGAAGCCGACAAGTTCTACAGAATCCGCGCCACGATCAGCCATTGGTTGCACCTGCTTCGACCGGAGCCGCATTGCCTTCGCGCTTCACGCGATTGACGAGACTCTTCACGGTATCGGAAAGCTGTGCGCCTTTGCCGAGCCACGCGTCGATGCCGTCAAGGTTCAAGTTAAGCGCAGCCGGTTCGGTGCGCGGATCATACGTGCCGAGGAACTCGAGCGGGCGACCGTCGCGCTGCTTGCGCTCGTCGATTGCCATCACGCGATAAAACGCTCGCTTCTTCGATCCCATCCGCGTCAAACGAATCTTGACCATATACTGTTCGGACCTCTAAATTTTGAATCGTCCCCCAATCGGTCAGCATTAAGGCTTACGATCGGGCTCTGACTTGTGAACCCACAAGCTCGGAATCCGCGAGGGTGCGGACCGGAGTCTGAAGCGGGATTGTCTGTATGTTTGGTATTCGAATTGGACAGGCGGGACATCCAAAAGATTCGACGAATGCNNCGGCCGAAGCTCGCTCCCACCTGATCTAAGCAGCCGCGCAATTTAGGGAAATCGCCCGCCCCGGTCAACGCCGACGGAGCGGATCTCGCGACCTTCCTGACAACTTCATGGCTCCATCAGACGGGTTCCTCGGGGGAATCAGCGGTGCCCCATCCCTATACGGTCCTGCTCCTTCTTTTCGAAGCAGTCTGAACAGGAGTATTGCTCACGATGAGCCTTCTGAAGGCGGTCGTAATCCTCGTCGAGAGCGACGCGACGGACCGAATTCACGATATCCCCACAAAAATCACACTGGCGACCGACCGCCTTTGCCTCTGAGGTCGTCGAATCGTTGGCTTCCTCAGAGGGGGCGGCATTCGAAATGGACATCGTTGGGGGATTTCCTTTGCTGAAAGGGGGGCTTTACGGGGTATAGCCGCAACTGATACACACGGCAGAAGCGTTCTGAGCGGCGTTCTGTCTGGATCTCTCGGGGGATTCGCCGGGCCGGCGGGCTAGCGCTTCCGAGCGTAGCCGACCTGAAAGCGAAGCTCTCGCGGCGCATCTTCACCAATCTGCTCCGCCAAATTCTTGAGAAGCTCGGTCTTTCGAAGCTGCAATTGCTGCGACCAGACGGGGCTATCCACCTGGATCTCCAAGACGGCCCCTCGAATTCCGAGGGGACGACAATGCTTTGCGACCGCTGGACCGACGATCTCATCCCATTGCGAGCCGATCCGGTGCGCCACTGCCACGCCGTCCAGACCCAGATCGCCAAGCACCTTCCCAACGAGATCCCCAACGGTCTCCATCTGGCCCTTGCGTCGGGGACCACGGTCAACGCGCCGATAGGCCATTAAATCGTCCCGCCGTGAGGCTCGTGATGATCCCGAAGGTCTCTACCAGTTGGAATGTTTGAAACCGCGCCCCCGACGGGATCACTCGCGGCAATCACCTCGCGTGGCTGCACGATGAGCTCACTTGGCTCGACGAGGATCGTGTCGCTCCGAACAGGTCGAATAGGTCGAACCACAATCATCGAATAGTTCTCCTCAGCATTCATCATTGAGCGCACAGCCAGAACGGCCCCAGATGAGTTTAGACCGTCGGCCTCCCAACGGGCGAATTCTTCTCTGTAAATAGAGGGCTCCTCCACAGGGCTTGACCGATCACGGGGCGCGCCCGGTTTGTGTACGCTCAACCCATTGCCTCGATCGCCTCAGCCGTAATCGCCCCGACGCGAAGGATCTTGAGGCGCTCCCCCGTACAGTCGACGACGGTGCTCGGCGGCTCGGCTCCCGCATCGGCATTTTTAGCCGAAACAAAAAGCGGCTCTCCAAGCTCAGTTCCCTGCGGACTGTCGGCTTTCAGGCCACTGGCCTTCGCAAGCAGTGCCCGAGCCTCCTGCTCGCAGGTCGCCGGGGGATCGCCGCTCCGATTAAAACTCGTCGAAGTCAATGGACCGAACCCCGCCGCATGAAGGCCCTCGGCAAGCGCCATAGCGATCGGGTGTGGGCTGCACCGCACCCCAAGCGCATTCCCCGCCCCGGCAACGCCCTTGGCCCAGCTTCGATCGCACGAGAGCACGAGCATCAAGGGCCCCGGCCAAAAATGCTCCGCCAAAACAAGCGCGCGCCCCTCGAGCCGACATCCCAGATCAGCCACAGAGTCGGCGGAAGGCGTAAGCACCGCAAGCGGTGCTTCACTTGCACGACCCTTCCAGGCCATCAGCCGGTCAATCGCTTCTGGCCGATCCGCACATGCGCCCAGTCCCCAGACCGTTTCGGTGGGATAGGCGACAAAGCCATCTTCTCGAAGACGCGCAAGCGCCGCGGCGATCGGGTCAGCCGACGGCAAGACGGTCGTCCAATTCGACTTCATCGAAATTTCTGCAAGTCTCCATTGCCTGGACTCAGCGCCCGATCGCGCGGCTCGCTATGTCCCCGCGGTATTGCATGCCCTCAAACTTAACGCGCGCAACCGCGGCGTACGCACGCTCTTGCGCTTCAGCCACGGAAGCGCCGCGCGCCGTTATACCTAACACCCGCCCGCCAGCGGTCTCAAACCCATCGCCGCTTTCGCGACCTTTCGTTCCGGCGTGAAAGACGACGAGTTTGTCTTGGCCTTCGAGAGCGCTCAATCCGTCTATTACCTGCCCAGTCTCGTAGGACCGCGGATAACCTCCAGAGGCGAGCACTATACACACAGAGGCGTCGCCCCATCCGAGCGCCGGAGCCGCGTCGAGTGAGCCCCGCGCCGAGGCGTCTAGAACAGGAAGAAAGTCCCCTTCCATCCGAACCATCAACGGCTGGGTCTCGGGGTCCCCGAAGCGCACATTGAATTCGATGACATAAGGATCGCCTGCTTCATCGATCATCAAACCGACGAAGAGCACCCCTTGATAAGGATGGCCATCGGCCGCCATGCCTGTAATCGTCGGGTGCACCACGCGCTCAAGAATCTTTTTCTCAACGGACTCGCTTACGACCGGCGCGGGCGAGTATGCACCCATGCCGCCCGTATTCTCACCTTCGTCGCCATCCAAGGCGCGCTTGTGATCCTGCGCCGCCGCCAAGCTCACGATCGCTTCGCCGTCGCAAATCGCGTAGTACGAGGCCTCTTCGCCTTGCAGCCATTCCTCAATCACCACGCGGTCACCGGCGGTGCCGAAGCGTTTAGCGCCCATCATCTCGTCGATTGCTAAGTGCGCCGACTGAGCATCAGGGCACATAGCAACGCCCTTCCCCGCCGCAAGGCCATCGGCCTTTACGACACAAGGGCGCGCGATCGAGTCGACATACGCGTGGGCCTCATCTGCCGCATCGAACACAGCATAAGCCGCGGTCGGAATATCATGGCGCGCCATAAAGTCTTTAGAGAACGCTTTACTTCCCTCGAGTTGCGCCGCCGCTGCGGAAGGCCCGAATACAGCAACGCCCTCGGCCCGCAATCGATCCGAGATACCCGCCGCAAGTGGATCTTCAGGCCCTACGACCACGAGGTCGATCGACTCGCCCGTAGCGAAGGCGACTAAGCCGTCTAGATCGTCCGCCTTGATCTCGGGATGGCACGTTGCAAGCGAGCTAATCGCCTTGCTTCCGGGCGCCGCATGGAGCGCATCGAGCAAGGGGCTCTGCGCGATCTTCCAAACGAGCGCGTGCTCGCGCCCGCCGCTGCCAATGACTAGAACCTTCACGGCTTCCCTCCCGCTTACGCGGATTCGCGTCCGCCTGTCCCACTCATTGGGCAAGCAGCCGCTCGACTCAATTTAAATTGCAGGCGCCCTTGCTATCGGGGCACAATTTTTTTTGCGAGGCCTTCGGCGCGGGCGTTAGTCCCGCCTGTCGTACCGACACTCGTATCGCCTTCTAGTGCCGCGTTTTACTGCCTGAAATTAATGCCTAAAATTGATGCCTAAAATTAATGCCTAAAGTGCCGCTTGCCCGTCATCAGCATAGGAACGCCTAGTCGGTTCGCCGCAGCAACCACTTCCTCGTCGCGATTCGAGCCACCGGGCTGAACTACCGCCGCAGCGCCCGCCGCGACCGCGGTCTCCAGACCATCAGCGAAGGGGAAGAAGGCATCACTCGCCAGCACGCAGCCCTCGAGCGAGAGCCCCACGCGCTCGGCTTTGGCTGCCGCCGCATGAACCGCATCGACCCGAGAAGTCGCGCCGCCGCCGATCGCGAGGGTGCGATCCGAGGCGGCGAAGACGATGGCATTGCTCTTCACATGCTTCACGACGCGCCACGCAAACTCCATCGCGAGTCGCTGCTCGTCGCTCGGAGCGATATCTGTCGCGAGCTCCGCGGTCATCACTTCTTCTGGGGCCGGATCCGCTTCCTGTACGAGGAGCCCACCGAACACGCGGCGCACTTCAAGCTGCCCCGGATCGATCTTCTCCCGATCAAAGGAGAGCAGGCGTCGGTTCTTCTTCTTCTTAAGAAGCTCCATGGCCTCGTCGGTGAAGCTGGGGGCGATCAAGACCTCGGTGAAGATCTCGTCGACCTTTTGAGCGAGGGCCAGATCAAAGGGACGGTTGGAAACGATGATCCCGCCGAAAGGCGAATCCGGATCCGTTGCAAAGGCGTTCTCGTAGGCGGCAAGCGGCGAGTCGCCTGCACCGACGCCACAAGGCGTATTGTGCTTAAGGATCGCAACCACTGCGCGTTCCCCGGCGGCGCCTCCGTCCGTCGGCATGAAGTCAACGATCAGACCGAGTGCGGCCTGGGCATCCACCAGGTTGTTATAGGAAAGCGCCTTGCCGTGGTGCAGTTCGCAGATTTCAAGGAAGCGGCCATAAAGGACGGCACGCTGATGGCTGTTCTCTCCGTACCGAAGCTCATCCTGCTTCTCGAGCGAGATGATCAGAGACTCGGGGAAGATCTCCGCGGGCTCCTCAGGATCGTTCTCGCCGAGCCACTGCGAAATAGCCGCGTCGTAGCTCGCCGTGTGCTGGAAGGCCTTGAGCGCGAGCCGGCGTCGCAGCGCTGGACTCAGTCCGCCTCCATCTCGGAGTTCCTCGACAACGGGTAAATAGTCCGCTGGATCGCAGAGCACACCCACGTATGCGTGGTTCTTCGCGGCGGAACGGATCATGGACGGTCCGCCGATATCGATCTTCTCGACCGCTTCGGCGCGCGTCACGTCCGCGCGGGCCACCGTGGCTTGGAAGGGATAGAGGTTACAGACGACCAGATCGATCGCGCGAATCTCGTTCGCCTCCATGTCCGCTTGATCTTCCGCGAGTTCGCGACGGGCGAGAATGCCACCATGGATTTTCGGGTGCAGCGTCTTCACTCGGCCACCGAGCATCTCGGGGCTGGCGGTCAGATCGGCCACGTCGAGCACCGGGATGCCGGCGTCTCGAATCGCGCCTGCCGTTCCTCCAGAGGCGACGAGCTCTACGCCCAGCTCATTCAGCTGCTTGGCGAATTCAACGAGCCCCGACTTGTCCGACACGGAAAGCAGCGCGCGGGTCACAGGCTGCGAGGAATCACTGGGGGGCATCGCTTCGTTCTCCGTTCCTATGACACACATAGGTGAGCGTTCGTTTCGCCGGCTCCCTAACGAGAGACCGGTTGGCGCCGAGCTGAACCAGTATTCGAGCGTCAATTTAAATAAGGAGCGCTTTGAGCACGCCTTAGGGTCGGAAACCTGGCAGCTGGCAATGGTTTAACCGGGTGACCCGTCGGCGTCAATCGGATCCCGCGACGTCACGGCGCATTCGCTCGTAGCGCCCTATTTCCGCGCGCGCTCAGGCGGCGAGCCGTCCGTCGTCCTGCGCTGAACTCGCTGGCCTATTCCGACCAGGATCTCGTATCCAATCGTGCCAGCGTCCTCAGCGAACTTTTCGACCGGAACCCTTTCGCCTCCGGGCGTCAGACCAAAGACCGTCGCGAGATCGCCGACCTGGACCGCCGCGTCCCCAACATCCAGACACAGACTGTCCATCGAGATCCGCCCCACAATCGGCCGCATCTCCCCGGCGAGAAAAATTTCCCCCCGGCCCTTCAGGGCACGCGGCATCCCGTCTGCATAGCCAAGAGGCAAGGTCGCAATCGTTGTATCTACCGGCGCCACCCATTCCCCGCCGTACCCGACCGCGGTTCCCGCGGATACGCGACGCGTAGAGATCACCAGCGCCTCGAGCGTCATCACTGGCTCAAGGTCGAGTTCGGCTGCGGAGCGATCAGCAAACGGCGAGAGCCCATACAGCATCAATCCAGGCCGGACCGCGTCGGTCTCGATCCGCCCCGATTCGAATTCGTTGAGCCGGAAGAGCCCCCCGGAATTTGCGATATGGATCGCAGGTCGCCCGGCACCACTCTCGGGAAGTCCTCTTATCGCCTCCGCCAATGCCAGGCACTGAGCACGACTCGGCTCAGGATCCGCTTCATCCGCGCGAGCGAGATGGGTATAGACGCCCGAGAGCCGGAGACCCGGCGCAGCCATTACCTTCTCGATCAGCCCGGCGGCCTCGTCCTCAAGAACGCCCATGCGACGCATCCCCGTATCGACTTCAATCTCGACCTCGGCCGCAAGTTTCGCATCGGAGTCCACGGAGCGGCTCGCCAGCAAGAGACCTTGCTCGTCATGGATCACTGGAGTGAGGTGATGCTGAGAGCTGTGAATCGCAGCGGCGAGGCTCTGAATCCCACCGAGCAGCAGAATTGGCGCGGTAATGCCGGCATTTCGGAGTGTGGCGCCTTCGCCAATGCTGACGACTGCCAAACGCTTGACCCCTGAGGCAAGCATTGTGTGCGCGACGACTTCAGCGCCGTGCCCATACGCGTCGGCCTTCACAACGCCGATCACATCACGACCGTCGGCCAATCTCTCCGCTCGACGACAATTGTGGCGGAGGGCGGACCGGTCAATCCACGCCCACACGGGTCGTTGTTCGGCACGCTCGTTCGGGTCGACGGGACTTTCGAGTCCGGCTGACACGGCGTCGTCACTGGCTTGCGACTTGGACTGGGACAAGAGTCTCTCCCGGGGGCGCTGCAAGCCTACCGAATGCGATGCAGTCTTCGAATAGGCAGCAAGTAGGAAAGCGGTCGGGTACCTTGGCGTCCTGAGATAGATAGGTCATCACGCGGACCGCTTGGACCGCGCACAAGCCTGAAACATTCTGATTTTTTTGAACCTCCGGGACGAACATGACATTGGCCCCCTCCTCCGAACCTCAAAGCCTTGAAGTTGAAGTCAACGGCGAGAGCCAGAGACTCGATGCCCCGTGCACGATCTCGGCGCTGCTCAAAACCCTTGGCCTAGGCGGGAAGCGGGTCGCAGTGGCGATCAACCGAGACGTCGTGATCCGGTCACAACATCCAACCCACCCCCTCGCAGACGGCGATCGCGTCGAAATCCTCGAAGCTGTCGGCGGCGGCTGAGCCCCCATCTCTACTATCACGACCTACTGCGGCCGCCTCAGCCTCCTCGGCGAGCCTTTACAAAATCATCCGACCGCGACGACCGCGTTTTGCGCACCCGCGATCTAGGGAGAACGAAATGAGTAACCCCCACGAGCCCAGCTTCAATATCGGTCGCTTCGAATTTAAATCGCGACTCATCATTGGTACCGGCAAATATGAGAGCTTCGAACAGAATCTCGAGTGCGCGGAAGTATCCGGCGCTGAGATGATCACGGTTGCGCTTCGCCGCGTGAACTTCGATGCCTCCAAGGGACCTCGTCTGCTCGATGTGATCTCGCCCGAGCGCTTTACGATCCTGCCCAATACGGCCGGCTGCTACACGGCGGACGATGCGGTCACGACGGCGCAGATGGGTCGCGAACTTCTTGACACAGAACTCGTGAAGCTCGAAGTGATCGGCGACGAACGGACGCTCTTTCCCGATGTCCCGGCGACGCTTGAAGCAGCAAAGCGCCTGATCGACGACGGCTTCATAGTGCTCCCTTACATCACGGACGATCCGGTCGCCTGCCAGCGACTCGAGGCCATGGGCTGCCCCGCCGTGATGCCCCTCGCCGCGCCCATCGGTTCGGGCATGGGCATTCGCAATCCCGCCAATCTTCGCATCATCATGGAGACCGTAGAAGTCCCGGTCATAGTCGATGCCGGCGTGGGAACCGCGAGCGACGCGGCCTTCGCCATGGAGTTAGGCGCGACGGCCCTGTTGATGAACACCGCGATCGCCCACGCAAAGGATCCCGTCAAGATGGCTGGGGCTATGCGTCAGGGTGTCGAAGCGGGTCGCGCCGCCTACGAAGCGGGCCGCATGCCGAAAAGACTCTACGCTTCGGCCTCAAGTCCCCTCGACGGCACGGCGAGCTTCTAGCGCCGGGCGAATCGAGTTCTTTTGAAGACATCCGCCCTCGGAAAACGCCCTTTGCTTTGCGCGGTGCTCGACGTGGCGAGCTTCGGAGTAGATCCTTTTACTCGTGCAACCGAAGTATTTGGTGCCGGCGCGGACTGGATCCAGCTTCGCGAACGTACGGCCCCGGACCTCGTACTTTTCGAGACAGCCCGTTTGTTAGTTGAAGCGCGAGACGCTGCAAACCAAAGAGACGCGAGTCGCCCGAGGCGGGTCATCGTCAACAAGCGCACGGATATAGCCCGTGCCGCACACGCGGATGGAGTTCATCTAGGATTCGACGCCCTCGGTCCCAAAGCTATGCGAGCAGCCTTAGGGACCAGTGCAAACGTTCTGGCAGGGCGTTCGCTTCACGATTTAGCTGAAGTTGCCCATCTCGCCCAAGAGAGCGAAGTCGCCCATTCCTCGACGGAATCGGTCAGCGGCTATGGCCGCCACTTCGGCCGCGTCGACTACATCCATCTCGCGCCGATTTGGGCGCCTAATTCTAAGCCGGCGAGTCGCCCGCCCCTTGGACTCGAAATGCTGGCGAGCGCGTGTCGCCTAGGCATTCCGGTCTTCGCCCAAGGCGGGATCGACCCTTCGAGGGCTCGCGAAGCGGTTTTGGCCGGAGTCACAGGCGTGGCTGTGACCGGAGAACTCGCTCGTGGAGGCTCGCCCGCAAAACAGCTCGAACCGATTCGAGCGGCGCTCGATCGAGCGTATGCTGACCAAGAGCCAGAAAAGCGTTTAAGTCGCTGACCGAACAACAGAAAATGACTTGCCTAAGCGCGGGGGAATCGAGTTGATTGCGAACCAAACCGACTCTGGCGGCCTCCTAGTACGTGAATCGGGAACGACCAAGGCGGCTTTCTCGCCGATGGAGCGTCGATCGAGCGACATGCCCAGGGCTGCGACAATGGACCGAATAGGATGATTCGCATTCAACTTCGACTTACACAGATGCGACGCGCTCTTGGCCTCGCTTTGCCTTTCGCGAGCGCGGCTCTTTGGGTGGCGCTTCTCGCAGTGTCAGCCGCTCACGCCGCCGATCCATTCCTGCGCCGCACTGCGACCGTCGACGTCGTCCAGCATGTCGGCCCGAGCGTGGTCAACATCACAACCGAGCGGCTCAGCAAAACGCCAAGCCCCTTCCGCGTGCGGCCCGACAGCTCGGACCCGCGCTACGAAGCCTTCTTCGACAACTTCTTCGCACCCCGCGCCCGTACAGTTCAGAGCCTTGGCTCCGGCGTGATATTCGATCGTGAAGGTCATGTACTCACGAATGAACACGTCATCGCTAAAGCCACTCGGGTTAGAGTAGCGATCGCTGATGGTCGTGAATTTGATGCCGAGGTCGTAGGCGCAGACGCGAATAACGACCTCGCAGTTCTGCGCATCATCATGGACAAAAAAGAGACGCTCCCCTTCACGCCACTTGGTAACTCAGACGACCTCATGGTCGGCGAACCTGTCATCGCGATCGGCAATCCATTCGGTCTCTCGAGTTCCGTGACGACCGGTGTAATCTCGGCAATCAACCGCTCCGTGAACGCCCAGGCCAGCACGTCTTTTCATGGGCTCTTACAGACTGACGCCTTGATCAACCCCGGCAACTCTGGCGGTCCCTTACTTAACGCCGAAGGCCGGTTGATTGGCATCAATGTCGCGATCTATGGCGGTGCCCAGGGAATCGGCTTTGCCATTCCCATCAACGTCGCGTCGCGAGTGATTCACGAGCTCCTGCTCTACGGAGAAGTTCACCCGGTTTGGCTCGGCCTCGAATTCCAAGACATCGAACCCGCACTCAGGCAAGTCCTCGCGATCCCGAATGAAAGCCGCGGGGCATTAATTCATCGCGTTCAGCCCGGTAGCCCCGCCGCTCGCGCGGGCATCCGGCGCGGTGATGTCATCATAGGCGTCGACGGACGTGGCCTATCAAGCGCAGTCGAACTCAATGACACTCTTTGGCGTATGACCGATGGCCAGGAAATCCGTTTCGAGCTCTTTCACGATGAAAAAATCCGCTCTGTCGCAGCGCAAGCAGAAGAGATGCCCCCGAGCGTGGTTTCGAATATCGCCCATCGCATGCTCGGCCTAGACCTCAACCTATCCGTCAGAGACGAGGCCTTCGAAATCACGGAAGTGATCAAGAACTCCAACTCTCATGCCCTAGGACTTCAGCCAGGCGACTTTCTACTTCGAGTGAACGGCGTAACGCTCACCGATGCCGAAGCTCTTCGGCGCGCCGTCGCGCGCCTACGCGGTAAGACCCGCGCCTTGGTCGTGGTCCAGCGCGGACCCGGCCGATACCATCTCACGATCCCGCTCGCGCAGTAGTCGCAAGCGGACCCTTTCCAGGAGGCTCAACTCATGCGTCGTCTGCTCGTCCTTATTCCCCTCACGGGGCTTGTCCTCTTCGGCCTAAACGCCGGGTTCGACTTCGAGCACCTATTCGATCGAACGCAACAAGCAGAAGGCAACTCCGCCTTCGGTCCCGCAGCCGCACACGCCATCGACTTTTTTGGGAGCGACGACGATGTAGAAGAAGCGTCCGAGACGAACGCTCACGAGGCCTTGTGGCGAAGTGATAGCGGCATCCCGAACGCGCAGCCGATCGGAATTCCCACCAGCTTTGCGGATCTAGCGGAACGCGTCGCACCGGCCGTCGTCAGCATCCAAACGACCGGCACCGTCGCCTATGGACAGGGACAAGGGATGCCACCCGGCATGCCCCCGGGCTTCGAAGAGTTCTTTGGCGGCAACCCGTGGCGCCAAGAAGGCCCACCCCGCGAGCGTAAGAGCGAAGGAGAGGGGAGTGGGTTTGTCATCTCCAGCAATGGCTATCTCGTAACTAATAATCACGTCGTCGAGAATATGGACGAAATTCGCGTTCACTTCCTCGATGGCAGCGAACTCAAAGCCGAAATTGTCGGCCGCGACCCCAAGACAGATATTGCACTCCTCAAGGTCGACCCGGGTGACAAGTCGCTCGCCACGATCGCGCTCGGCGACTCGGAAGCGATCCGACCCGGCGATTGGGTTGTCGCAATCGGCAATCCCTTCGGCCTCGAGCACACAGTGACCGCCGGCATCGTCTCCGCCAAACATCGACGCGACGTGAGCCCGTCCCAGGTGCAGACCTACGATGACTTTATTCAGACAGATGCAGCGATCAATCCCGGCAACTCAGGTGGACCGTTAATCGACCTCGCAGGACGCGTGGTCGGCATTAACACCATGATTCGCAGCAACGCGAATACGATCGGCTTCTCGGTTCCGATCAATCAAGCCAAGCAGATCCTCCCACAGCTTCGCGCGGACGGACGCGTCACTCGTGGCTGGCTCGGAGTTCAGATCCAAGGCATCGATGAAGAAATGGCTGAAGCCTTTGAGCTCGACGAAGCGCGCGGCGCGCTCGTCGCAATGGTTATGCCCGAGACTCCGGCGGCCAAGGGTGGCATCGAACGCGGTGACGTGATCATCGAATTCAATGGCGAGAAGATCAACAAGTGGAAGGACCTTCCCCTCGTAGTCGCGAACACACCCGTCGACACCGACGCCAAAGTGATCGTCGTAAGGGAGGGCAAGGAGAAGGCCTTCCGCATTCGCATAGGACGCCTCGACGACGCGAACGAAGTCGCGGCAGTCGCACCCCAGGAGGAAGGGGCCGACGCCTTTGGTCTGCACGCCCAGGACCTCACTCCCGCGATCGCAGATCAGCTAGGCCTCGACAAAGCTGAGGGCGTGATCATTACGGATATCGATCCCGACGGACCGGCCGCCGAGGCGGGCCTCCGTCGCGGCGACTTGATCGTCGAGATCGATCGCAAGTCGATCAAGAACGCAAAGGACTTCGCCCAGAAACTCGGCGGCTCTGAGAAGGTCCTCGTCCTCGTAAAGCGCGGTGAATCGACGCTTTGGGTGCCTCTCAAGAAGGCCGGCTGATTCCTTCGCGCGAGAACGCTTTAGTCGTCGGCGGCGATTGATCTATGCTGATAGAGATCGCCGTCGACAAAGCCCTGCTTGCGATAGTAGTCGCGGGTGCCGATCGCCGAAATCACAGAGAGTGTCTCATAACCCTCTTCCGTCGAAACGACGGCGGCCCGCTCGAGGAGTCGCGCGCCGAGGCCGCGATGTTGTGCGGCGCCTAAGGGATCAGCGCCCAAGCGAACGCTGCCGCCATACACGTGGAGTTCGCGGACCAAGGCGTGCTGCCCGAGTTCTTCGACGAACGACGCTTCCTTGGGAAGCGAGAGGCGTAGGAACCCGACGATTCGGTCTGCCTCCGTTACGAGTTCCAGAAAAACCTCGCGGCTGCCTCCTGAAGAGTATTCCGTCTCGACCATTTGTAAGGCATCCCCCTCGAACGCTTCGCCTCGGATCTCTCTATGACGAATTTCGACGAGGCTTTCGCCGCGGCGGGCGATCTCTTTTTCGGCGATCTGACGGAAATTCGTGCGTTTATTGCCGACGACTATGTCGTCGGAGGAGATGTCACGAATCACTCGGGTCACGCGGCAATAGCGCGGCACGCGTGGCAAAGCGTCGGACACCACTTCGAGGAGTTCTTCATCGGTGTAGGGCTTCCATTCGCCGCGCTTCCACGGCCCCATCAACTCCGCCGTCTCGACCAAGCTGCACGGGTAGAGCTTCAACTCATCCGGCCGAAATGCTTCGTCTTCGAAAAGCTTCGGGAAATCGCGTCGGTCGCTCTCCGGCGTCGCCCCCAGCAAATTTGCCATCCAATGCACGTGCAACTTGAAGCCCGCACGACGCAGAAGGTCGAAGGCGATCCGAGTTTCGGCAAGTCCGTGCCCGCGCCGATTCTTCTCGAGGATCTCATCGTCGAGACTCTGTACCCCAAGTTGGACCTTCGTCGCGCCTAGCTTTCGCAACCGCATGACTTCGGCTTCGTCTACGTGATCCGGACGGGTCTCGAGAACGAGTCCGACGCATCGCGCTCCGGCCGTTTCGTTCGCTTCCTGCGCGGCCGCCAGAGCAACCCAATCTGACCCCTCGTGTTCGAGCAGCATCTCACCATTTTGGCGTTCCTTGAGGAACTCCGTCACACGACGGTTATAGGGATTGCGATCGAACTCGTCGCCGTGCACCTCAACATCCAACTCTTCGAAGTCAGGGGTTCCCGGATCGAAATCGTTGCGTGCGTCCCGCCCTGCCCCGAAATCGTTCATCGCTTCTAGACATCTCTGAATGAACCAAACTTGATAGGCCTCGGGATAGAAAGACCAAGTTCCGCCTAACACGATCATTTCAACCTTGTCGACAGGATGCCCAGTCGCATCGAAGGCCGCCAACCGATTCCAGGTCTGCAGGTAGGGATCGAATCGGTTATTCGCGGCACGCTGCGCCCCTGGCTCATCGGAGAGATAGCTCTTAGGCATCCTCAAATCGTTCGGGCAGAAAATGCACTTACCCGGACAAGGGAAGGGCTTCGTCAGGACCGTTAGAGGCGTGACACCACTCTGGGTCCGCACGGGACGGCGCTGTACCCGTCGCCTGAAACGAGCCTCGCCAAACCTAAAGGTCTCCTCCGCAGCGAAGGCGCGGAAGCCTGCAATCAGATGACTGCGGGAGAAGAACCCGCCCCCCGGTCGCGGATTCTGCCGCAACAACGGCTCCATCACGTCCACCGCCAAGGGCTCAGGCGTCTCATCCGACACAGCCTCGATCGCCCGAAGAAGCGGCATCAGAGCATCCCTCGCGGCATGGGGGTCGAAGTCGCGCTCCGGCCCCTTTCCTCGGAAGCGCCCGGCGACGCGCGGCGTCTTCGGTTCGGATTTCGGTTCCGATTCTGTGCGGGGATCACTCATGGCAGCGGAGTGTAGGGCGGCCAACCAGCAACGTCCTAGAATCTATGCGCATGCATGCCTTCACTCGCCAACAACTCCACGCACTCTCCCTCGCGTTTTACGAGGCCCACGCCGCGGGCTTCGATGCGAGTCGGGTCGAATTGCCCTGGCCCGGATGGGAACGACTCGATGCTGTCCTTCCTGAAGGTCGCTTTCGAATTCTCGATATCGGCTGTGGAAATGGCCGGCTCGCGGCCTATTTGCAGGGCCGCGGACGGGTCTTCGACTATGTCGGGACCGACGCGAGCGAGGCCTTGCTTGGGGCGGGACGCGAGCGATTGACGCCCGGGCTAGAGGCAGCGGGCTGCACGGCGGAATGGATCCGGCAAGATTTTCTCGCCAGCGAGGCCCCCGGCGAAGCGCTTCCTCCGGGCCCCTTCGACGCCGTCGTCCTAATGGGCGTGCTCCATCACGTGCCTGGAGCCGAGACTCGGCGTGCGTTGCTCCAAGCAGCATCCGCCCAACTCGCAGGCGGAGGCGTGCTCGCGTTCACGACGTGGCAGTTCGGCGACCGGCCCCGCTTCGACAAGCGCCGCGTGCAGTGGGAAGACGTCGGCCCCGTGCTCGGAGCCCCAATCGACCTAAAAACTCTCGAAGCAGGCGATACCCTGCTGCGATTCGGGGACGATCCGGAAGCGCCGCCGAGATATTGCCATCAGGTCTCCGAGTCCGAATTCGAGAGCTGGCCGGCAGCCCTCGGGCTCAATTCCGTCGCTCGCTTTCAGTCTGATGGGGCGGCGGGCGACCTCAATCGGTACTGGATTCTACGTGCACACCCCTTTCCGTAGGCTAAAACCCCCGATTCATCATGACGCGCGAGCGCATCCTCAAAATCATGAACTTCGGTCGTGCCAAGATCCTTGAAGCCGCGCGCGATCAGAGCGCAAAACTGATTTCGGGTACGCCCTTCTACACGGCTCCTGAGCAGGTCGCCTGGAATGCCGCTGATCGTCGAACGGACCTCTACGCGTTCGGCGTGACGTTATTCGAACTCTCGATGGGGCAGCTCTCCTTCACGGAAGGCGACGCCGCGCTTCTTGACAGGACCGCCGAGCATCCCGATCCCCACGAGCCGCTAAAGCGTTGCATTCTCCGGCGTAGCAGGGACCGCCCCAGGCTCTGACACGTGCGCGTCTGCAGCAATCGTCGTTTGCAACTCCGAGAGTTCTTTCGCAGCGCTGCGATGGCCCTGTTCCGCCGCGAGGCCTAACCATTCAACGGCTTCAATGCGAAGCATCGTCGTCGAAAGCTTACGCGTATACATGCCGCCCAAATTGTACTGGGCAGCAGGAAAGCCCTGATCCGCCGCCATACGCCACCAATGCTCTGCTTCACTCGTATTCACATCGACGCCCTGGCCGGTCAGATAGATCGTGCCGAGCATATTCTGCGCGCCAGGATGATTGTGCTGCGCTGCTAGGCGGTACCACCTAAGTGCATCCTCAAAACTCTGTTCGGTGCCCAGACCTTTGAGATACAGGACGGCGAGGTTATTACAGCCGTCGGCATCGCCCTGCTCCGCCGCCATGCGGCTCCACCTGAGTGCCTCGTCATAGCGCTGCACGACACCGTCGCCGCGCGCATACAAGAAGCCCAGCTGAGCCTGCGCGGCCGCGTGACCCTGCTCAGCCGCCATGCGGTAATACTTCACGGCTTCCAAGGCGTCTCGGCCTATCAGTACCCCTTCGTCAAAAATCACGGCGAGTCGGTACTGCGAGTTTGCATAGCCATCGCTCGCGGCCGTTCGGTAATAGCTTAGAGCAGATTCCATATCGGGATCGACCCCGAGCCCCTGCTCGTGCGCTTCACCCAGTCGATGTGACGCGCCGACATGCCCGAGAGCGACGGCCTTCTCCCAAAACGCGACAGCCATAACCGGGTTAGGCGGAGCATCCTCGCCGCTCTTAGAAACTTCGCCAAGCAAGAAGTAGGCGGAGCCTTGACCCGCAAGTCCCGCACGCCCAAGCCATCGTCGCCCCTCGGCGATGTTTCGGCTCTGCCCTTCAGCCGTCACGAGCACGCGTCCAAGCTCGGCCTGTGCTTCGGCATTGTCCTTTTCCGCAGCCTGCGTGAGCCAGCGAAGTGCTTCGGATTCGCGGCGCGAGCGCTCAGCGCCTTCTGCTTCCACGGCTGCCGTGCGGTAAAATCGTCCGGCCGAGAGCTGGGCGATCACGTCACCGCCATCCGCTCGCTCGAGCAATGCCTCGGAGGGATCCGAGCCTTCGCCGTATTCCTCGGGCTGAGCATCAATCTGATTACAACCCGCCCAAAGTGTGAGCGCGAGGATGCCCGCAATCGCTTGAAGCCCCATTCCTCGAATCCGCATACCGATCTCCTCCGTGCAGCCGAGTCAGCTGCATCCTCCCTGCGTTATCGGTGCGCCGGGGCTATGGATAAAGAGCGGATTGAGATCGAATTTGGGCCCGATTCAGATTGGGTGGGATCGGCGGAAGGCGAGCGTCCTGAACAGTAGGAGCAAAGCCCCGCCGCTCGCTTCTATTTACGCGGGACGCCGAGCCCGGCCGCTTGGCGGCAGGTGTCGAGAACCGGATCCGCCAGCTCACGAGCGCGAGCGACGCCGTCCCGAAGGATCTCCTCAATCTGGCCGGGATTCCCTTCAAACTCCGAGCGGCGGACGCGCATCGGCTCAAAATAGTCCATCAGCCGCCCCAGCAGATCCTTCTTCACGTCGCCGTAGCCGAGGCCGCCCTCTGCCGCGCGCGCGAACATCGCCTCGCGATCGGCTTCATCGGTCGCGAACAAGCACCAGAGCTCGAAGACCGCTTGATTCGTGTCCTTGGGATCTTCGACGGGGGTCGAGTCCGTCGCGATGCCCATGATGGCTTTCTTGATCTGCT
Organism: Deltaproteobacteria bacterium UBA4427; assembly: GCA_002390675.1. Lineage (GTDB taxonomy): Bacteria > Myxococcota_A > UBA9160 > UBA9160 > UBA4427 > UBA4427. The sequence continues at coordinate 35,936 of DGPZ01000065.1, read as the reverse complement.
TGTTCGAAGCGAACATCGAAACGGTATTGCCGTACGACTTGGACATCTTGCGTCCGTCGGTTCCCGGCACGGTCGCCGTGTCCTCCAAGATATGGGGCTCGGGCAGGACGAGGGCTTCACAGTCGTAGTAGCGGTTGAAACGCCCGGCCATGTCGCGCGCCATCTCGATGTGTTGCTTTTGATCTTTGCCGACGGGCACGAGATGCGAGCCGTAGAGCAGGATGTCGGCGGCCATTAACACGGGGTAAGTGAAGGTGCCGTGATCGATCTCTTCGCCCTTGTCCGTGGCGGCCTTATACGCGTGCGCGCGCTCAAGCATACCCATGGTCGTGATTGAGCTCAACATCCACGTTAGTTCTGTGACTTCGGGAAGATCGCTTTGGCGAAAAAGGATCGCGCGACTCGGATCGAGGCCGGCGGCGAGATAGTCGAGAACGACCGACTCAGTATTGCGTCGCCGTTCTTCACCGTCTCGAATCGACGTCATGGAGTGATAGTCGGCTACGAAGTAGAGCGCCGTATCATGCTCTTCCTGAAGATCGACGAATTGGCGCAGCGCGCCGAAATAGTTGCCTAGATGCAGATGCTCGCCTGTCGGCTTGGTGCCCGACAGGACGATCTGCTGACGGGTAGCAATAGCCTCTGGCGCTTGGTCTTTTTTCTGACTGCTCATTTTTCTAGTTCACCGTCCGGAAGGCTGGTTGGATAAGTCGTTGCGTCAATCAGGGTTCTCGTCGTGTGTAGCTAATCGGGGCAGAGTCGGCGGCCACCTGCGAGTTAGTCAGCAGCCGGCGTGAGCCAATGGCTGAACTCGGGATCATCGCCACGGGCCACCTTTTTAAAACGCCCCTGTAGCTTCATCGAGATCGCCCCCGGACAGCTCGAGAGCGCACGACGGTCGACCGACTCAACGGGCCAGACGCCGGCAGTCGTGCCGGTCAAGAAGGCTTCGCTCGCTTCAATCAACTCGATCGGCAGCAGCTCGGCTTCGCGTAAAGGAATGCCTTCGGCCTTCGCGAGTTCGATGATCGAGCTTCGCGTCACGCCATGAAGCACCTTCCTGGCAGGCGGGGTGAGTAACTCCCCCGCTTGGTTTACTAAAAAGAGATTCGCCGTCGGGCCTTCCGCAAGATGGCCGTCTTCATCCACAAGAATGATCTCATCGAACCCGTCCGCCCTCGCCTGCGCCTTCGCCATCATCGGTGACGCGTAGTTCGCCGACACCTTCGCTTGGGGTGAGACGATGTCGTCGCGACGGTTCGCGCGCTCCTTCTCAATCCAAAGCTTCAGAGCCTTAGGCTTCGCCGGCGGCTGCGTGGGGAGCCGATCTTGGACATCGACCGTCGGGTCGTAGGCGGCGATCGCGACGGTCACGTGAGTATCAACGGGCACCACATCGATTTCGATCGACGAGAAATAGGCGCTGATCTTGACCGCCTTCGCGCCAGGATTCGCGCGTACCGTCTCGCGAATCGCTTCCCGCATAAGCGACGCATCCTGCTCGAGGGGCAGGCCCATCAGCTCGCAGGAGTGAAAGAAGCGCTCGATGTGTTCGCGCATTCGGAACACAGTGGCTCCGGCGGGCAGCCCGGCCCCGTTTTCCTCCGGGAGGTCGTGCACCGACATGTAGTCGAATACGAGGGAGCCTCGCTGCAACGAATGGGACAGGACATGAACCGTCGCGTCGGCCCAGGGCCGAAGCGTGCCATCCATCCAGATTCGCCGTCCAGAGTCACTCGAAGTCACTGAGCTCAAAGCCTTTTCTCCCGAAATGCATCCCCCCGCCAAAGGGTCCCTCGCCTCCGAGCCTTGTCTGTTGGGGAGCCGTAGAGCGAGACCGCCTGACTGTATCAGATGAATTCGCCGCTCACGCGATTTAGGCCGACACCACTTCGGCCCTCGCGGCTACTTCAACAAAAGAACGAACCACACAGCGCCCGTACGGGCCGCTGAATTCGATTGAGGACCCCCCATGAGCCGAGCCTTTCGTCAGGCCAGCAACGTCATCGTTGTCGCCGCCCACCTCTACGTAGAGCTTGCCATCTCCGCGAGCGACCTTCTCCGTCCCGACACCTACCGCCGTATCGGCAGCTGAAGCATTTCCACTTCATCCCTGCTCGGTCTTTGATTTGTTTGCGCGCTGAAGCGCGCGGACAGGGTCGTCAGTTTTTGCGTGCGCGCGGACAGCACGTCCGGAGTAGCTGACGCGTTCTTCTCGCGGAGGACGCGAAGAACGCCGGGCGTGCTTCAGGAGACGCGGCTCTAGGATGCGGCGAGGTCGTCGTCGTCCTCGGCAGGATTGTCATCCACCTGCAGCGCGTGATACGCACCGAGGGTCTCTTCACGACGGCGGACTGCCAACTTCGACGAGGATTGGCTCGCGACCCAGGTTCGGGCGGCTAGTGCTATGGCGAACAAGAAGGACACGACCGCCATCATCAGGAAGTCGATCGGCGACAGTGAAAAGATCGACTGATTCCCGCGTGTCAGCAGGTCAGCCACTTTCAATACGAAGCCAACCAGGAGCGAAGTCCATCCGGCCAGCAGCAATAAATCAATTACGGGAAGTACGGGCATCTCAAGCTCTCCCACACGGCTGCCCCCACTCTAATCTGCGCGAGGCCCCAAGGTCAAACCCGACGTTGTCAGCTGCCTGCGAATCGCACGTGATTCGCCGGTTGTCGGAGCCCGCGATGGCAAGGCCGGAACCCCGCGCTACATTCACCGCCCCGATGGCCCCCAGAGGTCATCACACCCCCTCGGACCCAACCGTCTGGCGTCAGACAAACGAGTATCCGAGTCGCGGGTTGCCCAGAGGAATTGACGGAAGACGAATCTCGCGATGCCCCGAGCCCTTCAAGGTTCAGGCAACATCGTTCGCCAGCGACGGCCGGCGAGGCAACGAGAAACCGAACCCGTCCTCGGGGCCGACGTAGCTCAGCTGGTAGAGCAGCTCACTCGTAATGAGCAGGTCGTCCGTTCAAGTCGGATCGTCGGCTCCATTTTTTCTCTTCGGTTTCGAGGGCTTACGCGCGCAGCGCGTTTCGGCGCTTTGATTTGTGTGGCATTTAGTGCCGTCTGGGTGCCGTTTGGTGCCGTCAGTGCGTCGGCGAATCCAGTGCTCTCCGTCGGCAGATAGTGACCGTACACGTCGAGCAGCACCAAGCGGCCAACAAGAGACTCGATATTCCGGAACGCCAGAGAAAGAATCACATTCGCTGCGTCGCGTTGAACAACGATACTCGCCGCTACCTATTTACCGTCGTCGATGAGGCCTGGTGCATTCGGCGAACTGGCGAGCCTGTGTGGGGACTTCGGATGCCCACACCTGAAGAGTGGACACGCTGTTCAGCACGTACCGAGAAGTGCGGCACAAGCGACGAGATATCTCATGCGCTCAAGCTGATGAGATTGGAGCTGCCCGTTACTCCAGACGAGATCACGCGAGGATACAAGCGCGTCGCTATGGAAACGCATCCCGACCGAAACTCTGCACCAGACGCGGTCGAGAGGATGCAAGAACTCAATTCTTCCATGGACCTCTTGACCGGCACCGACCTTTCCGACCTGAGCCTGTCAGAAACCGAGACCGTGAGCTACGAGAAGATCCTGTCTCGCCGAAGCGTCGATCTAGGAAACGGCCAGGCCGCGGGTCTCGAAATCAAAATAGTGGTGTCGGAGGCGACCGCTGCGGACTGGATCTACGCAGCCGACTTTGCTGCACGCGACGATGGCGCATATATCGCCGGCTACAGCGGCAGAGTGGTTGCGATCGCAAGCGATGGGACGCCGCGGCGCGTCTTCGACATTGGCGCTGTTCCTCGCCAGATCATCGACGTAGGCGAGTATCTCTACATTCTGACCGACACTCGCCTGTACGTGCTATCGGACGACCGGCTCGAGGCCCTTGTAGACGTATTCGAACAAGGGGAACTCCTAGTCGGCGAGACGGGTTTCGCGCTCCTCGAATCGAAGTCCCTCACCTGGTTTTCACCGAGCGGCTTGGCCGAAGGTAAGATTACGACTCGTGACCCGATCCGGCGCGTATTCTCAACCCAGGAAGGCGTTACCGTCGAGACTCGTCGACACCGAGCATTGATACGCGGTGCGCCGCCATGGTGGGGAATCCAAGAAGGTGGGTAGCGCTAGTCGAATCCAGCGGAGGGGCAATTACTAAAGGGATCAGAGACATCTGAAAAGTCATCAACCTTGTTTGAGATACAGGTCACTCCGCGAGCGCATTCGCGAGCTTGCCATACTGACAAATCGCATTCACCAACTTCGTCTGCTTGGGACTCCGACACTCCGCCCCCAGGAGCATCGGACTCCCCACTCACTCGGGTTAGGTAGAAGTCACCGGCAACGGTCGGAATCGTGCAGTCAACACCGTCCGCAGTTTCAGCCGCCCGTTGGCCCGCGCAGCCCCACTACCGAATTCGGCGCGGCCGGCCTGCGGTCGGATCGAACCCCTTTGAAGCAACCGCAGAAGCTCTTCCTCAGTACGTCTCACTTGTTCGTCACTGCGGCCGGCGACGAATGCCCCTACGACGGAATAACTACGCGTCAGGATGTCTTGAGCTGACAGCTCCGGCCAATCGCCCGATGCGAATCCGACCAACACCATTCGCCCGTCTCTTGCGATCGCGAGACTCGCATCGGCATGGGCGGTGCCGCCGACAGGGTCGAACACAACATTCGCGCCCCGCCCCGACGTGACCTCCATGACACGTTCTGAAACCGAATCTGTTCGATAGTTGAACGCTTCATGGGCGCCCTGATTCAAGCAATACTCGACTTTTGCAGAGGTACCGGCAGCTGCAAGCACAGTCGCGCCCATCGCTCGGCCAAGCTGAATTGCCGCGCCTCCTGAGCTGCCCGCTCCGCCGAGCACGAGGATCGTCTCTCCTTCTTGGATCTTCGCTCGCTCAACCAACGCTGTACCCGCGGTCGTGAACGGAATCAGGAATCCGGCGGCTTCTTCATCAGAAAGCTGTGGAGGAGCAAGCATGGCGAGTGCTCGTGAGTCGCAGGTACAAAGTTCAGCGAATCCGCCCGAACCCGTCATAAATCCGGATGTGGACACAACGCGATCGGCTATTCGGAATCGCGAGAGCCTCCCCGCCTCGACCACCTCGCCAACGATCTCCTGTCCTGGATTCACCGGAGGATTCGCGACCAGCGGATATTCCCCTCTGACCATCATCAAATCGGGCAACCCGACGCCACTCGCGAGGACTCGCACCACAAACTCATAGTCGCCAATGGGGGGTAGGTCGACGTCGATGAGTTCGAGAACTTCACTCGGATTTCCGAATCGATTCGCTCGCCATCTCTTCAACTTGTTCGCTCCTTAAGCACGCGCTGCCGCGATCGCTCTGTCGATCAACTCCATCGGATGCATCATTTTCACGCCCGCATCGGCGAGGTGCATTGAACAACCCGGATTCGCACTTGCGATGACGTCCGCCCCCGAGCGCTCAATCGAAGCGCATTTGCGGTCTCGAATTGATCCGGCCATAGCAGGTTCAAGAACCATAAAAGCTCCGCCTGCACCGCAGCACAAACCGTCATCATCAAGCTCGATCAGAGTTGAAACGAACGGGGACAACGCAGCTCGTGTTGTTTCGTGCACCCGCTGCACATGACGCAAGTGACACGGATCCTGGATCGCAACCGATAGATCGAGTGGCGCGACTTCCGGCAGTCTGTCCAGATGGTTCGCAAGCCACTCTCCGATGTCGAAAACCCGCTCCGAGAAGGCCTTTGCTTCCTCGGTGTCGAGCATCCTGCCGAAGTCTTTCATCGATGCGCCACAACCGGCGGAGTCGACAAGGATCGGCCTGTCGTCCCCTGAAAGACCGCGGATCGCCTTTTCCGCCAGCCGCCGTGCATCGTCGCTTAACCCTGCATGGGCATGTAGAGCGCCGCAACAGGGGACAAGCTCATTTGTCGGCGTCACACCGAATCCGGCGGCCTCGAGTACTCGAGCTCCTGCTGCATGCACGTCCCGTTGCCACGCATCCATCACGCATCCCGTAAACAGAAATACATCCTGCCCGGTCGAGGGGATAGCGGGCTGCCTAACAGGAAGTCGCGCGGGCAAGCCAAGCTGCTTCGGGATCAGTTTCATTCGGTTAGCAATCGACAGGAACGCCGTTCCCAATCGCAACAGTCTCGGGAACTCAAGTGCCTTGAGTGCGATCCTCATCAGAGCAGAACGAGAAATCCCTTCGCGGACAAGCGACGCCCGAGTCTGTTCGATCAAATGGCCAAACGGGACCGCACTCGGGCAGGCTGACTCACAACCCCGGCACTGCACGCACGTCTCAAATGAGCGAAGTACATCCTTCGTTACAGGCGCCCCATGATCCTGCACCTCCCGCATCAGCTTGATCCGCCCTCTCGGCGAGAGGGCCTCTTCGCCCGTGACGCGATAGGTGGGACAATGAGGAAGGCACAATCCGCATTGAACGCAGCCGTTGAGCGCCTCGGGATCGAGAAGCAAGTCGATCGGTCCCGTCATACCGCCCGCCCTGGATTGAGTCGTCCTGTCGGATCGAAAAGAGACTTCGCGCGTTGATGGACCACGTTTAGTGCGGCATCGATCGGCGTCGCTGCTTGGGGACGATCAGCCCACAGGGTGCCGACTCCAATGGAAGCGACGAAGTCCCCTCCTTCTACGCTCGTCATGCTTGCAGCGTCCCTCGGCGTCAACGCCCAGCGGTGGGCGGGCAGCTCGGGCGGTGAGTCGGCCGGCTCAAATTTCCCAACGTGCCGGAGCCCATCGAACTCCGCAGCGACATCAACAGCATGCCCTTCGAGGTGCACCCATGTCCGAGAGCCGTCCCAAAGAACACACGATGGGCGGTACAACGTATTGAACGAGAGCTGCGGATCCGCATCACATGAAACGAGCCACTGAGACATCGACGGTTTCGGGTTGGTGCGCAACACAACCTCAGCAATGGCCCCAAGCGTTCCAAGGGATCCGGTGATTAACTTCGGGAGGTTGAAGCCACTTACGTTCTTCACAACCGCTCCGCCTGCGGAAATGATTTTTCCCTCAGCTGAGACGTATCGAACCTGCAAGACCGAGTCGCGCACGCGACCACGACCTAACACGTCAAGGTGATCCTCGCCCACGGCAATCGCGCCACCGACTGTGCCCCCTCGCTCAGGTAGAGCCGACCGCTGCCCGACTTCTGCCAGCGCATCATTGAGGTCAGCAACGAGCGTCCCTGCTCTCACTCGCACGGTCATCTCAGCCGGTGACACTTCAACGATGCCGGTGGGCGCTCGCAGAATTTGCACACCCGGCGCAATCTCCCCCCCCGCCGACCAACGCGTTCCTCGGCCCGCAATCGATACAAGACCTCGGTCGCCCAATTCCGCGGCGAACGAATGTAGAACGGGATCCGTCGGCGCTAGTTCGGCACGCGTCATCCCCAGACTCCTGTCGGGATCGATCGAAGCGCCTGAATATCTGCACACGAATGCCCCTCTGGAAGAACTTTGCCAGGATTCACTCGGCACATCGGATCGAAGCTGCGACGCAGCCGCTCCTGATGATCGAGATCATCCGAGCTGAACTGCTCTTCCATGTACGGTTGCTTCTCCACACCGATACCGTGCTCTCCAGACAGGACGCCACCGACCGCCAGACATGCGCGAACGATTTCCGCACCTGCCGCGTGAACCCGCTCCAGTTCACCCGCGATCCGGCCGTCGTAGAGCAGAATCGGGTGAAGGTTCCCGTCTCCTGCATGAAAGACGTTCATCACCATCAAATCGTGGCGTGCGCCAATCTCGTAGATTGACTCAAGAACGTCCGCCAACTTCGACCGAGGCACGACGGAGTCATGCAGGTAGTAGTCCGGTTTGATTTGTGCGATCGCTCCGAACGCCGTCTTCCTGCCCTTCCACAAGAGCGCACGTTCCGCTTCGCTTTCAGCCCGATGAATGCTTTTAGCGTTATTCGATTGCGCGACCTCAACGATCCTCTGCGAGTCGATCTCCACGCCACCCTCGAGGCCCTCCACTTCTGCCAGCAGCACTGCAGCCGCATCGCGCGGATACCCAGCGCCGACGTAGTTCTCAACCGCATTCGTAATTTCCCGATCCATCACTTCCATCGCAGCCGGTACGATTCCCGCAGCAACCACGTCGCTCACCGTCTGCGCTGCATCGCGCATCGAAGAGAAAGACAAAAGGAGCGTGCGGACTGCGGGCGGATTTTTGCTGAGCCGGACGGCAATTTTCGTAGCGATACCGAGCGTCCCTTCGCTCCCGACGAACGCGCCACGCAGATCAAGACCGAGACTCTCCCCGCGAACACTACCCAGCGTGACCACATCCCCGGACGAGAGAACAACCTCGATCGCAAGAACGTGTGCGTCCGTCACCCCGTAGGCGAGGCAATGCGGGCCCCCGGCGTTATTCGCCACATTGCCGCCAATCGTGCACACCTGTTGACTTGAGGGGTCCGGCGCAAAGTTGAAGCCGAGCTCGGACAAGCTTCTTGTGAGGTCGAGATTCACGACACCTGGCTCGACCCAAGCAACTCCGTTTGCGATGTCCACTTCGAGGATCGTGTCCATCTTTGTCATCGCGACGACGATCGGCGCGCCGAGCGGAATCGCTCCGCCAGTGAGACCCGTTCCCGCGCCCCTCGGAACAACGGACCGCTCATGTTGCATGGCGATCCGCATGATGTCCTGAACTTCCGCAGTCGATTCAGGAAAACAAATCGGTCCGCTCAGCCCGCCCTCGAACACCGAGGCGTCATGAGCGAACAATGTTCGATCAGCGGCGCCGTAGCGGACCCGCTCACGTGAGAGCGCGCGCCTAAGATCCCGCAACAACTTCCGCTCTTGAGTTTCAGGACGGTTCGGCGATCGAACACGTAGCTTCCGCAACAGTTTGGTTAGCGCCATCTACAGCGCCGCTTCCGGATAGCTCATCTCGGTGACCAGCGGGCGGATGGCGCGAACGGATACCCGTTCATGGGAGCACCCCACCATCAACAGAAATCAGCTGGCCATTCGTATACGACGATGCGCTCGTCGCTAGGTAGAGAGCGGTTCCAACGATCTCACTAGGCTCGGCAACACGATTGAGTGAGCAGAGATTGCCCATAGCATCGAGCGACGACTCGTCCGCGGCCGAGTTACGAAGGCTATCCGTCGCGAACGTGCCACAAATAATCCCGTTAGTCCGAATTCCCTTCGGCGCGAACTCGAGAGCCATAGCCTTGGTGAGATTGTTCAGGCCCGCTTTCGCCGCGCCATAGACAGCCGTGAATGGCGTCGGCCGCACCGATGCGACAGAGCTGATATTGATGATGGAGCCTCCGGGCGGCATGTGCTCCGCTGCAAGAGCGGCCAACCTCAGTGGGCCTTTCAAGTTTACGCCTATCGTCTTGTCGAATAGCTCCTCTGTGACCCCGTGGAGACTCGGGGCGACAGGTGCGATCCCTGCATTGTTGATCAGGATATCGACCCGCCCGAACTCGGAGAGGGTCGAGTCGACTAGCTCTGCGCATTGGCTCCAGTCCCCCACATGATAAGCCACCGGCAAGCATCGCTGGCCAGTCGCTTGGGCAATTTCGGAGGCAGCCGCTTTGCAGACATCGAACTTTCGGCTCGCCACGACGACATCAGCGCCTGCTTCTGCGAAGCCGCGGGCCATCGCGAGCCCTAATCCCTTGCTACCTCCAGTGACAAGAAGAATGCGGCCGGAGAGGTCGAAATCGGGCATTGTGTCCCGGCGCTGTTGATCGAAGCTCAAGCCGAGGCCTCTCCAATAATCGCTGCGAAATTTTCTCGCGCAGCTTCCATCCGAGACGGGATATGAGCAGTAGGCCAGCCCTCAACTGGCTCAATCCCCTTCATCGTGTCTCGAGCGACGATGACCTTGTGGACTTCATCCGGCCCGTCGCCGATCGTTCCGAAGCGCGTACTGCGGTACCACTCTTCGAGCGGAAGGTCCCCCGAGTAGCCCAAGGCACCGCAGACCTGAATTCCTCGGTCGAGAACGCCTAACACCATCCGCGACGAGTATGCTTTGGCCATAGAAATTTCGGCTCGAGCAGCATGAGCACCGACCTTGTCCATCTTCCACGCGGCCTGAAAAGTTATGAGACGTGCAGCTTCGATCTCGGTCCGAGACGTGTAAATGAAATCCTGAATCATTTGGTGATCAGAGAGTCGTCGGCCGTGCGACTCCCTGGAAACGGCGCGCTCACAGGTGATCTCGAGGGCTCGCTTGGCTTGGCCGATCCATCGCATTGCGTGGTGAATCCGCCCACCCCCCAAACGCTTCTGGGCGAGGATGAACCCGTCGCCCGGCCCCCCGATCAAGTTCTCTGCTGGAATGCGGCAATCCTCGAATAGAATTTCCGCGTGGTTCCCGATCGCGCCAAGCTTCGGCTCCGGATGACCCATCGTCGGGATATCACGAACGATGCGCATTCCCGGAGTGCCCTTTTCCACGACAAACATCCCGGCATGCTTGTGCGGGCGTCCTTCGGGGGTCGTCTCGGCCATAACGATGATGAAATCGGCACACGACCCATTCGTACAGAACCACTTGTGCCCGTTGATCAGCCAATCGTCGCCGTCTTTCCTAGCTGAAGTTCTTAGGCGCGTCGGGTCGGCCCCAGCTTCAAACGGCTCCGTCAAAGCGAAGGCACTTCGAAGATTCCCTGTGAGGTTGGGCCACAGCCACTTTTCCTTCTGTGCCTCGTTTGCACCGATCGCTAGAAGCTCAGAGTTCCCCGAGTCCGGCGCCTGGTTTCCGAATATTTCCATCGAATACATGCACCGACCAATCAGCTCATTCATCGGAGCGAGCTTCATTTGGCCGAACCCGAGCCCGCCAAGCTCCGGATCGAGATGACACGCCCAAAGACCCTCGTCCTTCACCTGTTGTTGCAAGTGTGCTTTCACCACCTGCCACTGTTCGTCCGGGACTTTTCCAAGGATCGGCTCGAGCGGGATCAGCTTCTCATCGATGAAGGTGCGCATCCAATCGAGTTTGGGCTGAAATTCTGGGTCGTTCTCGAAATCCCATGACATGACTGCGGCTTCCTTTGGCGGGTGAGAGTAATTCCTGGTTGGCATTTTATTATACAGTGTTATTATCATCGTCAATGCCTAGACGAAAAGATCTTCAGCTGAACCGATCCTTGATTGCCGAAACGGCTACGGCCCTCTTTCGCGAACATGGCGTCGATGGAATCAGCACCCGCAAGCTGGCGGCGGCGCTTGGCGCTTCACCGATGTCTCTCTACGTCCACGTTGGTAACAAGGAGGGGCTGATCGACGCAGTCGTCGAGCAATTGATGAACTCCATCAAGATCGACCTGGATTCCGAAGCACCATGGACGGATCAGGCAATGGCCTGGGCGAGCTCCCTCAGACAACAGCTATTGGCTCACCCGGGTGCGATTGGGTTGCTGGCCGGAAGGCGGCGAGCGTTAGTCCGATCTTCGGAGCCGCTGGTCAAGGCACTGCTCGGTGCAGGATTCACAGAGGGCTCTGCCGTTCGTGCAACCCGCCTCCTGATGTGGTCCACGATGGGCTTTCTCAGTGTCGAAGGCGGCGTTGAACCGCTCGATGCGCCGAAAGTAAGAGAGTCCGAAGTTGTTGCCCGGTCGATCTCACGCCTTCATGAATTGGAAGGCGACCCTTCGAACGTCTTCGCCGCAGATGTTCGCGGCGTGGATGCCAGAGATATCGACGCGCTCTTCGCACTGCAAATTCAGTTCATGATCGAAGGGCTCGCGCGAAGCCTGGACGAGTAGGACAAACAGGGCTGCAGACTATTTCGTGGCTCGGGCGAATAGAGAGATCAATGAGAATTAAAGTTGAAGCACAAATGGCAGGCAACGTGTGGAAGGTCGAAACGACCGCTGGCACAGTCGTCGAGGAAGATGACGTCCTGGTTGTGCTTGAATCAATGAAAATGGAAATTCCCGTCGAGTCGCCGATCGACGGACGAGTAGTTGAGGTCTGTGTAGCTGAGGGCCAAGCAATCGAAGAGGGAGACGTACTCGTCGTCCTCGACGACGCATCTTGACCCTCTTCCACTACGGAGCAGAAATCGCGGTTTCGCAGCCCTCTCCGTCTAGACCGGCTGCCCACGCAATCGCACCACCGATGAGCCCGGTAAACTCGGGCAGTTCATACGTGGGCGCCTCATGCCCGATCGCCGTGTAGAAGACGCGCCCTGTCCCCACGCAATGGTTCCACGTGACCGGATGATCCCCCATGGATAGATCAGACCAGGGCATCATCCCGGTTTGCTCGTACGAGTCCTCGTCGACACTCAGCAGGACGTTCACACCCCGCGCGCGCGGACTCGATTCGAACGAGTACCACTCCTCAGTGTGCTTCCAAGATTCCTTGAGATGTCGAGTGGCCGGGTGCGTCGCGTCCTCAACGATCACCGTCGCTTCCTGAAACTGTGGGTTCATGATGTGGCCGATGAACTGGGCACCAATGAGGTAGTCGACATAGAACTGCCACTCAAACGAATAGTCGCCGCCGGCTCCGTGGATTCCAACGAAGCCTCCTCCGCCTTCGACAAAGGCGCGTAGTGCAGTCTCCTGATCCTCTGTTGCGTTGTCCCCGCTGCCGTTATTCGACACAACGACATCGACTCTCCCAAGAGCTTCCGGCGTAAAGACAGCTGCATTTTCTGTACTGAAGATTGCCCAGCCTCGTTTTGCGGCCAGCGTCTCCAGCATCTTCTGCCCTGCCGGAATCGCAAACTCGTGACGGAAGCCGTTTGTCTTCGAGAAAACAAGAATCGCGGGACGGCCATCGCGGCCGAATGCAGCCGGCAGCTCTGGCGAAACAGTGTCGTAGATCGGCTCTTTGTAGAGCATCGATCGCACATAGAGATATCCAGCCAAAGAACTAACAAGCAGGAGTGAGACTACGACCAAGGCTCCAATTTTGAGAACGCGTTTCATTTGCACCATTCCTCCGCTTGCTCATTGCCGAGAGCGAACTTCATTGTGCGCCTAATACCGAAGACCAAGCCTTAGGCCTGCCGTCCGAGGTGCAGTAAATTGCTGAATGAGTTGAATCCCACCGCCGCCACCGAACGGGCGCGTGACATCGATTCGCCGAATCAGATCTTCGTCGGTCAAATTATTGACAAAGGCTTCTGCCACGAAGTGCTTATCCGGGCTCTCCCAGGTGATTTTCAAGTCCAACAGCGTCGTTGGCTTGTTCTTACCCTCTTCAAAATTTTCGATGGCGAAGAAGGATTCGTCTTGGAAGAAGAGCTGGAATCGAGGAGTGAGCATCCCAAAGCGATCGGACTCGAACAGGTACTCGATCCCGAATGTGACAGACAATTCCGGCGAATTAGGAAGCCGGTTCCCCTTGATATCTTGCGTTACCGGCGTCGAGAGAATTCCATTAGGCTCGCCAAACACAGCTCTGCCCCTCAGGACTTCGGTCTTGAGAACTGAAACCTGCAGGTTCGTTCGTAGGTTCGGAAGAATTGAACCCGGCGTCGGAAAGGGAAGTCCGGACAGCGTGGTTTCAATCTCGAGACCATATATCTGAACATCGGGAATGGCGTCGGTACGAATAATGACAGCGTCCGAAAACGAGAACTGGAGATCGTCATAATCGTAGATGAAGCCGGAGACGTTGAACCGCAAAGCACCGTCATAGAAATCGGTCTTTGCACCGCCCTGGAACGACCAAACTGTCTCGGGATCAAAGGGCTCAAGCAGCGAACCTAACAAGAGCGGAGGTGGGTTCGGGTTAAGCACGTTCTCCAGACCAAGCTGCAGCCCACCCGATTTCCATCCCCTCGACAACTCGGTGAAGAAGGTCACGTCCTCGGTCGGCTTCCAGTCCAGCGAGAAAATGCCCGTAAATCCGCCCCATTTGCCTTCATTCTCGCCCCGACCCAATGGACTGCCGAGCAACCCCCCGCCGAGGTTGTCCCTCGCGGCGAAGCCAGACTTCTCAGCCCAATCGTATCGCCCACCCAGTCGAAACGACCAGGTTTCCGACATGTCGCGAGCATAGTCTCCGTAGACGGCGTACTGCGTACCTTCGACTCCCTGCTCGAATAGCAAGTCGCGATTAGCTGGCGGAAATGGAGGGTTTTCGAGGAGCGATTCGGTTTCACCCTCCTCGGTAAAGAACCAGAAACCAAGGACCCAGTTACTGACCCCCGTGTCGCCTGTCGCTCGGACTTCTGCTGACCATTGGTCGTGGGAGTCATTTGAGAAGGGGAGTCGAACCTGGTCTACGTCGAGATAGTCCTGGTCTGCGCGTCTGAGCCCGATCCGACTTCCTTGGTACGCGCCAATCGCCGTGACCGTAACGTCCCCGAGGAGGGGAACTGAGTCCAAGGTGTAATTTGCCGTCACGCTCCCACCGAAGAACTCATTGTCCTGATCAGATACAGAGTTCACGGCATTCACACGGTTGTTGTCGGGCGGGTCACCGCAGGGTGCAATCGGCGGGTTGCATCCGCGAATCGAGCGCTGGCGAGCTGTGAGTGCCCCCAGAAGTTTGATCGCCGGTCCGTGCCCACGGTTTAGGTAAACGTTCCCAGAGAGCGTGACATCGAAGTTCTCCGCGGGTTCCCAGCGAAGCTTGCCGCGAAAGCCAACGTCGTCTTGATCGTCCATTCGCTCACCGCGGTCTTGTGGATCGAGAAGGCCATCTCGGTCAACAATTCTCGTAAAGCCATCTCGTGCTGCGTAGAACAACGCGAACCTTGAGTTGAGGTTCTCAGCGATCGGAACATTCAGGTTCGCCCGGGCCCGGTTCGCGTTGTAGGTCCCGTAGGTGTAGTCCACATACGCGGACAGCTCATCTGTCGGGTTTTTCGTCACGAAATTGATTGAACCCGCCGTCGCACCCTTCCCGTAGGTCGTTCCTTGTGGACCGCGGCGAACATCAAGATTTTCGAGGTCGAAGAACGACTGGACCATGATCGGGCGTTTGATGAAAACCCCGTCCACATGAAGCGCAACGGCCTCGTCCCCTCGTAGCCCGCCCGACGTGGCTCCCAGCCCGCGAAGCGTGATGACAGGCGTGTTTCCGTTCTTGCCAATGAAAATATTGGGAACGTTAAACGCGAGGGTGTCGAGGTCTTCGATCCCGCGCTTCTCAAGCTCAAACGCATCGAAGGCGGTAATCGCCGTCGACTCGGACTGCAATAGATCCGTTACGCCACCGTTAGACGTGACGATCATCTCCTCGATCCCGGCCCAGATGTCGTCGTCATCGCCCGAACCCTGCCCGAAGCTCGGCGTGGACAAGAGAGCAATCGCGAATGAGACAAGGACAACCGGCAAGCAGGAGAGATTGCCAGGCATCAACTTTCGGAACATGAATCTCCTGACAAACATGCCATCCCGACCGTAACGACTCGATCTAGAATTGAAGCGTCCTCTGCGCGTGTTGCATCATGCGACAGCAAAATCGAAAGGAATCCAACCTCCGTCGCCCACAAAAACTCCGCTGCAGAGTCGTCGATGCTCCTTGTACTCGCCAAGTCAGATGGTCGTTCGAGATCAACCACAAACTGCCAAAATCTAAGATCCCGCCGCTCGATCGAGCCGTCATTGACTCGAACACTTCGTTCAAACCGCATGGAGAGCTCACTTGCAACATCGATCATTTCAGCTTGGTCCGCGATTGCGCCTACAAAGCCGAATCGAATTCGGGTCTCTATGTCGAGCTTGGCGAACAACTCGCATGCACGAGGATTGGCCAGCAATTCGCTACCCGCGTTTCGTGTGAGTGAGGCGACGATGGACCCCTTGTTCGTGAAGTATCGATAGATTGAAGCGATCCCAACCCCCGCACGTTCGGCGATCGCGTTTGTCGTCAGGCCACCGAATCCATCCGCCAAGATAACCAGAAGGGTTGCCTCCTGAATTGCGGCGACGGCAGCGCGGGACCGTTCCTGTTTCGGAATCTGGCGGGACCGGGCGTTGTTTCTCGGGCTACTCACTAGCGTGGACCACCAAGTCGGACTCGATCTGCAGGAGCGGCAACCGCCAGATACTCCAAAGAATGCAGAAGACGCTCATATAAGGCGGACCGCATGCGTGCGTGTTGCCGATCCGATTCATCACAGGATGAAACTAACACATTCATAGGATGTAAAACTGTTATAATGGTGTCAATATCTCAAGCAATGGGTTTTAGGAAAGTTTCCGAGGTAGATTCAGGCGGAACTTCTGCCATGAACGAGTGAGGACAACGAAAACGATGCCTCTTAGCGAGACAAAGAAGAAGACGGCCACGCGTCGAAGCGGCCCGAATCGCGGCTCAAATCGGGTTAGGGGAATCGTTGACGTACTCGGTCGCAAGATTGTGGACGGCACCTACCCACCGGGGGAAACCCTCCCCATCGAGCCCGACCTCGCTGAGGACCTGGGCGTTGGACGAACGGCGCTCCGTGAAGCGATCAAGGTGTTATCCGGGAAGAACCTCTTGGACACAGGGGGCCGGAGCGGAACGAAAATACTCTCGCCCGGGAGCTGGAACATCCTCGACCCCGACGTGATCCAATGGTCGATGGCTTCAACGGAACACGCGGAATCGTTCCTAGCCGACCTAACGGAAACGAGACGCGTCATTGAGCCTGCAGCAGCGGCTCTTGCAGCGGAGCGAGCGACGCGTCGTGAAGCGGCGGAGCTGCTCGCCACCATTGAAGACATGGAAGCTGCGATCGGTGATCGGGAACAATCTCTTGCGGCCGACCTAGAGTTTCACCGCCTCCTCACGACCGCGTCCCACAACTCGATTCTTGCCCACTTCGGAAATGCGCTGGCTACATTGCTTCGAGCGGACTTTGAGATCGCGATGGAACGACAAGACGCCTACGAAGACAACCTTCAGCTGCACGCAGACGTCGCAGAAGCCGTCGTCGACGGCAAGCCAGCGGAGGCGCGATCAGCCGTTCTGCGATTGATCGACGAGAATCGGAAGGATCTGGGCGCCGTCATGTCGGGGCACACTGCAAAGGCCAAGAAATAGGAAGATCGGAGCAGACTCCCTGCGCCTCCTCCTGATCCTCTCCCCCGACCCAAAGGCACCTAGCACCGGGGACCTAGCCACAGAGCACGAAACAGAACAGAACGGGGCGGATGACGGACTCACTACACGAGTCGCGGCAACCGCCCCATTTTTTTGTCGATACGGCGAAGACCTAACTAGATCAAAACAGGCCTAACCCGAAGATGTTATGCCCGGATCGTGCGACCCCGACGAAACGAGGCCAGCACTCCTGCACCCGCGAGGATACCTACAAGGAAACCGGGCTCCGGAACGGGCGTACCCGCGAGGCTGACCTGAGTGCCCGTATCGAAGTAGGGAAAGAACGGTGAACCAATCGACGTTCCTGCGAACGTAAAGTCGGCAAGCAGGATATCCGTCGAATTCGATGCGGCGGGATGCATAATTACGATCTCGCTTCCCGTGACGCCCGTTGCGAAATCCGTATCGACCGAACAAATGCCGGTGGGGCTCGGCTGTTCACAGCTCTTCCAGCCAAAATGCCCGACTTCGCTCGGCGCCTGAGTAACGAGCGTCACGCCCGGAGACCACGCAACGCTGCCCGTCACCAAATCGCCGGTGATAGTCCCTTCTCCGCCAGCGAACGTCCGAACGACGTCTGCGCTAATCGTCCCGCCGATACCTGCCGAGAAATCCAGCGCGTAGGACTCAACGAGATAACTCGATCCAAGCACTCGCACGTCGGATCCATCCACTTCGACAGTCACAACGCCCGTCACGGGAACGACCGTTCCGTTGATGTCCTGCTCGCCCGCTGTGATGTCGTAGACTTCTTTCGTGGCGCTCGGCGTATCCACTCGCGTCCCGTCATACGTAATCGCGATCACGCCGTTCTGCGCACTGCCGTCATCATTAAAGGGCGTCGATCCCATCGTTAGGGTCGTCGCGCCAAGCGTCGTATTCCCAAGAAAGAAATTCGGGTTCGTCAGCTCGAAGCCCTGCTTCTTCTTTATGTACGATCCGGGCACGTTGTGAAGCGGCTCAAGAATCGAGCAGATCCCGAAGCCCGTCGATTGAATACACTCTGTCACTCCGTGGAACCCGGCAACGGTCGTTGTCGTCGCGGCACTCCACACGATCGAGCCTGAAGCGAGCGTGCCGGTCAACGTCCCCAAACCACCCTCGATCAGATAGATGTCACGCCCCTCGAGCGACCCACCAAAGCTCGCGCTGTAGTCCTGAAACACTTCGGGATCGCCGGCCATCCAACTGCCTTTACCAACCGTGACATCAGTTCCGTCGACTTCGAGGATCAAGAAACCCTGCAAGGCCGCAGTCGCGGAGTTCACCGGCGTGACGACTTGGAAGTCGCTTGTCCCACCGATTTGGTAGACGGCCCGCTCCTGTGCGGTGGCAATGGATGCCATTGCGACCGATAAAAGAATAGTGAGGACGATGACCGAAGCCCTCGCCGCCACTTGCACTCGATTTACAGTCATCATATTTCGACATTCCTTTTGGTGGATCTCCCGGTCGGAGAGTATCCGTGTTGGGCTCGCCTGAAGCGCGAACTAATTTCTGGACGTTGCGTTCCCCGCAGCTCACAAGCACTAGCGAAATCGATCCGCCAGCATCCCGCGCGGGTTTGTTTCGATGCTATCGATCGGGGATGAATCGATGGTTCCGAGTGTGATGTTGCGGTTTTTTAATACGATGATTATATACTAATCATCCCAATGTGATACAGCTTTCCTATCCGGGCTGCCGCGAAAGCATTTTAAGGGCTCAGAACACGTGCCATCAGGAGACGCTTCATGCACCGCAGGCGATCACGAGGGACTCTCGCGACAGCGTGTGTGATTCCCTGGTTGGCGAGCTCCGCCGGAATGGCCGGAGCAGATGATGTCAGCGCAGAGCCCTTGCCGCAGGTGGAGGACAATTGCGCCGCGGTAAGGCACTGCGATCGTTGGTTGCCCTCTGTTGGCCTCGGTGTCGGATTCAATTGGCAACAAGCCACGGGCGACCTCGAGGCAATACCCGCTCCCGGTGTCAGCTTCCCTGCATTCGCGAACTCCGAGGGCGCCACGCTCTTCAAGCCAACCCTCTCGCCCGATCTGATGGTCGAGAGCCAGGCTATTTCGAAGTCCTTCGGCAAACCGCGAGCGTTCATTCAAATGGGTGCAACGTTTCCGCTTGGGAACGGCTCGACTGTCAACAACACTCTTGGCGAAGGGGGCGGCGCCGCGGACGACCCGCAGCTTTTCCTCACGATCGAATGGGATGCCCAGTGGCATGGGGGAGTCGGCGTATCTTTCGAGGTCCCTATCGCAAGTCGTAACTTGGTGATCAAGCCGGCCTTCAACTACATCGGCCAGTCGATCGAATGGGTCGCGACCGCAGAACAACAGATCGATACCGCGCTCGGATCGCCACTGGTTCCATTCACCGCGAGCGAGGCCCAGATCCATCACGGTCTCGCCGGCACATTGCAGTTAGAGACGGAGCTGGACCCGGTCGGCGAGTTCACGCCTTCGGTCTTTGTACGCGGGCTAGTCGGGGCCTGGTTGTGGGGCGACCGCAGTGCGTTAATTCCTGTCGACACTTTTGCCTCCGACGGCCGTCCGACGTTTGTCACGACGTCCCAGGCAGATCTCGAACAACTGCATTTCAACGTGAGCGTGGGCATCAGGATGACCTGGACCGGGCTCTGATTCCGCAAAGGCAGGCTGGACAACGAGAAAAGCGCCGAGTTCGAAAGAATCGAACTCGGCGCTTTCAGGTTGTACCTGCAGGCTCGTAGCGATTCCTATTGGACAGAAGCCCAAGTGCATCGCCCGCGGCCCCGGTGACTACTCGGACGCGCGCTGGCGACGACTCGCCAGGCCTGCCAGACCAATACCCAGCAAGAGCGCGGTGCCGGGCTCGGGCACGACCTCGAAGGATACCTGGAGGCCGTTCACGAGCGGCACGTTTGCATTGTCGTCCAGCCAGAGTGACAGGTTGGACGCGAGCGGGACGAATCCGAATCCGCCGAGAATAAACTGCGGCTGACCGCCGACCTGATTCGGGTTGAACAGCACTTCTGTGACGCCGTCGATCGGGCTCAAGCCTTCAACGTACGGCGCGCTTCCAGGCGCGCCATTCTGCATACCCACGGCTGAGCCGTTGGCAGTGAGCGACCAGTAGTGGCTCACAACATTGCCGGTGTCCACGAAACCATTGATGAAGATGTCCCAGTTAGGCGTCCCGTCGCTGAGCGTCGTGAACGGATTCGCGGACGTCAACGAAATTTCGAGCAGCTCGTTTCCGTTCCCAAGAATCGTTGAGGTCGTCGTGACGAGAATGTCGTCCACACTCGAGGCCGTTCCGAAAACCGGAGCCCCTGCAGTGGCGTTTCCGCCGCCCGCGGCTCCGAAGTTGTTGAAACTAACATTAAACGCATGCCCGACCGGACTGGCCTGAACAGCCCCTGCCGCGAAGAGCGACATCGCGCCTGCGGTCACTACGGCCAGCGCGAGCACCGAACGAATATTTGAAAATAAAGTCATCCGAAAATTCTCCTTTACCTCGTGAGCACTGAGCCCACCGAGCCTTCCCATACATACGCGACGAGGGAGACGTACCCGCCACCGTCGTACATCGAAGGAGTCAGGATGTTCTCAATTCGTTCGGCGCTAGAGCAAACGATCGCCCGCTCCAATACTGTTGTGCATCGAACACATGTCCCGAGTCAACTCCACTTTGAGTGCTCGCAACTTCTCTCATAACTACTTGTTAGGTATATATAAATAGACCACATTGATCGAAGCTCCGATTTCATCGTAACCCTGACAGTTTTAATCCTATGATAATTTCAGCCCCACGGGAATTCTGCCGGGCATGACGGGGCCGCGATCGATGAGACACAGCGGCAGGCCAGCGTGCCAGGCCACTTCATTCGTCAGCCAGCTAGTCCGGCACACTCCACGAGAGTACGAATCGTGCACGAAGCGGATTCCCAGGCGTCACGAATTCCGGATCAAGATTCAGCCCGTCCGGCGGCCCCGTCTGCGGCTCAACGCAGACCGCGCCGACTGGCTCGTCGTAAACGACCCAATAATTCGAGCTCGACTCCAGCTGCAATCGCAAGAATCCTGGCCATTCAAGCACGGGCTCTTTGACCACGTCTGCGAAGCAGTCGTCCCAAGGACCGCTGCTCGGTTGAACCCTCGTGCCCGTTGGCAATCCCTCATCATCACGAGCAAACATCGAAAGCGCAGTAAAATCGAGCTCGACCTCCGCAGCGTTAGGCGCGAGTCGGCGCCGAAACCACGGATGCCAACCGATCGTCGCAGGGAAGCGATCGGACGCCGAGTGCACCTCAAGCTCCAGCACAAGTCGATCAGGCTCGAGCTGAATCTTCTGCACTGCATCGCCATCAAAGGGCCATGAATCACCCAACGAGATTGCGAGCGCGTCCTCCTCGGTCCATTGCCATTCCCGGTCTAACACCGTTCCGTGAATCGCATGCGGCGGCATTCTCAGAGGCAATTGGTGATCACGTCCTCCAGAGCTGAAGCGTCCGTTTCGCACGCGCCCCGCCCATGGAGCCATCGGGTAGCAGCCCCAAAAAAGCGGATGTTCGCTCTCGGTCACGAGGAGCTCGACGCCCGAGACTTGGAGGGATGCGAGCCGGCCTCCGACCTGCTCATCGACGACCACTCGAGCCTCACCCGCCTCAAACGTTCTCGTCAATTTGCTTCGAGCCTTAGGAACGCAGCATCCACGAATGCAACCGCGTCGTTCATGAGTTGCTGTTCAGAGTCGAAGGCGTTGCGCCAAACATTCGCGGCCGAAACGATCGCAGGATCGCCAGTACCGAATGCCTCGACCGCGAGCCGGCCGCGATAGTCAATTGTGCTTAGTGCTTGGAACGTTGCGTCCCAGTCGACCTGTCCCGTGCCGAGTGTTCCGCGATGACTCTCGCTGAGATGAACGTGAAACAGCTGTTCCTTAATCGGCGCAAGCGCCTCGAGCGGGCTGGCTTCCTCAATATTCGCGTGATGCGTGTCGTAATGAATACCCACATTACTCAGCCCGACTTCCTCAACCATTTTCGCCGCATCGGCAACCGTATTGATCAGGAAAATCTCAAAGCGGTTCAATACTTCGAGGCCAAGCCTAACGCCCTGCTCCGCAGCATACTCACCCGCGGCATGCAGCGTCTCTGCGCTCCACGCCCACTCGTCACTTGACGCGCCACGCCCAACGAAATATTTGTGCGCCTGATAAATGCCTCCGCATAACAGATCACTCCCAAGAGCCGCGCACTCGTCAATCCTAAGCTTCAGACTCGGTAGCGCGAGTGCACGTACGGCCGGATCGGGATCAATCGGATTCACGTCCGGTGTCACAAACGTGACAGCAGTGCAGTCGAGCTCAAGCGCTTCGACCGCAGCACGCATCTCCGCAAGCTGCTCTGGCGACTGCCCGAGCACTGGAATCTCAATCAGGTCGAAGCCAGCCTTCTTGACCTCCTCGAATAGAGGAATGTGCTCAGGGCCAATCTCAACACCCCACAGCAACAGGTTCATACCCAGCGATCCGTGCGTCATGCTTCCACCTGTCGCCAACCCCGGGACTCATGCGATTTTTCGATTTCATCGAGCACGCATTGATTCCGAACACCGTCCCCGAAATTGGGACTCGGAAGTTCCTCACGATCGATCGCGTGAATCAGGTCGAGAACCGTATGTGTAAACGTGTGTTCGTATCCGAGAATATGCCCCGGCGGCCACCACGCCTCGACGTAGGGATGTGAGGGATCCGTTGCGAGGACGGTCCGAAAGCCGCCGTTCGCGCCCTCTTCCCGATAGACTTCGAGCTCGTTCATCCGCTCCAAGTCGAAAACAAGACTCCCTTGACTGCCGTTAATTTCGAATCGATTGTAGTTCTTGCGGCCTGGACAGAATCGCGACCCTTCGACCGAACCGATCGCCCCGCAATCGAATCGCAGCATCGCCAAAGCTGCATCGTCTACATCAACTGGCGCCATCCCACTTCCGTCTTCAAGCGGGCGTTCACGAATGAACGTTTCGAGCATCCCACACACCTCGGAAATTTCCCCAACGAGATACCGTGCTAGGTCCAGGGAGTGTGATGCTATGTCCCCGAGCGCCCCGCTTCCCGCTTTCGACTTCTCGAGTCGCCATACGCGCGGGAAGTTCGGATCAACGATCCAGTCCTGAAGGTACGCGCCTCGATAGTGGCGGATCTCTCCGATCTCGCCTGCGTCGATCATTCGCTTGGCTAGCGCGACCGCAGGCGCTCGCCGGTAGTTATGACAGAGCATGTGAAGCACACCTGCCTTCTCTGCGGCGGCTAGCATGGCCCTCGATTCTTCGACCGAGTTCGCGAGCGGCTTTTCGCAGAACACCGTCTTTCCTGCTGCGGCGGCGGCAATTGCAATCTCCGCGTGACTATCCCCAGGCGTACAGATATCGACGACATCAATATCAGGGCGGGCGATGACCTCCTCCCATGAAGTCGACGCTTCTGCCCAGCCGAGCCGATTCGCTGCCGCCTCCGTCGTCTCGCGATTCCGACCACAGACCACGGCTAGGTGCGGCTCGAGAGGAAGGTCGTAAAAAGCGCCAACTTGCCGCCACGCATTGCTATGCGCACTTCCCATAAACTGATGTCCGATGAGCGCAACGTTGAGTTTCGTCATTTCTAGCTCCTGTAAGCGACGCGACCGAGCCCTTGAACGGGAATGCCCTGCCCCGGAAGAACCTCGTTCTGAAGCGCGTACATGCAAGCCGCGGCCTCGTCGATCTTCCGAGTGAAAGCGATCGACCCTTCGAGAATCGGCGCCACAAGAGCGCGGTCCTGAATTCGTGCCGGCGGATACTCGTGTTCGACGATGAGCGGGACGTTAGTCACGTCGAGATCAAGAAGTTCACGGGCTGCAAGCTGGTGATCGAGCCAGTCCACGGTCCGATTCTGCAAATAGGCCAAGGGATCATGTCTCGCAGTTCCGGGAAGCTCATGTTCAGCGATCGCGGTCTGCTTGGCCCAAGCATTTGCATGGTCCGCTGCGTTCGGGGATTCCTTGCCGTCAATCCAATCCCCGCGCTCCATCGTCTGCCCTCCGTATCCCCAGCTTGAGATACCTCGGGAGTCGACAACTTGTCCCTTCACATGGAACCCACTCACGATGGAGCCATATCCCTCCTCCTTAAGGAATTGAAAGATACTCCTCGTGTCTTGTCCCATCAGGATCGCGTGCGAAGGGTCGTAGTGGATTCGAAACTGATCGCCGACGCCGTGCCGTTCACAGATCCGGTGGAGTGCAATCCACGGCCCCGGCGCGTACGCAATGTTGTTGTGAAAATTGTCGCCCGTCGTCCAACCCGGCATGGGGCATTGTTCGATGCGGTATTCGAGTCCCCGCGCCTTCGCCTCGATCAGCAGAGGGATAAAACTCTGCTCAAAGTCGGCGAGATTTTCATCCATCGTGAGCTTCTGGTTCCGCCCAACGAAGCCACACACCGCGGGAACGCCTAGCTCGACTGCCGCGTCAAAGACTCGAAGCATGAAGTCATGCTTGCTCGCACGAATCGCCGGGTCGTCATGCAGCATGTTGTCGAAGTACCCGATGTCGGCGATCCCGACGCCTGTATGATCGACCGCATCAAGGACACGTTTTGCTCGGTCCTTCGTGAACGGCTTTCGCAAGTCCAAAGTATTGGCCACAGGATCGAGCATTGCCTCGGGTGGAACATCCGACTCGTCCGGATGAAGCGCCGCACTCAGCTGAATCACGTCGGCCCCCAGCTCGTTCGCGAATTCGAGCCAATCCTCAACGGCTGCATCGGGATCGGCATCGCGCGTATCTCTCGGCGTTAGTTCTTGAATCGCCGCAGTCAGAATTCCGATGGGCATATATTCGGGTTCGAATGACTTCTTGGACATAGTTGGATCTCCGTTTCACTTCTATGAGTGCTGAGACAAGAGCTGACCGAATCGGCCTAACACCAGCCTATCCACTTAGCTGCGGGCCCTCGCGGGCGGACAGAGGGCTGGATCTTCAAAAAACTCGACCATGGATTCGAGGAACCGCGGCGCTGAACCAATCGAGCCGTGATCATGTCCTGGCAAGACTTCGAGTTCGGCACGATCGGTGACTTCCGCGAGAGCTTGAGCCGTCGGAAGTAGCCCGTCGCGATCCCCGATCACCAATCGAAACGACTTAGGCAGACTACGAAGCGTTGCCCGCTCAACCGCGAACTCGCGCATGCCTCGGTACACGCTTGCCAGAACAACGGGGTCCTGATCACCGACCAAGAGGTTGAAGAAGAACGTGCCGAGCAATCCGCCCGCTTCACTGTCGGGGTTGAGACGCGAATTGAGCATCTCGAATCCGTTTCCTTGTTCGAATGCAAGGGCAACCTCTTCGTCGAAGCTTTCGTCGACGTCCGCGGGATCGATCCACCCGGCGGCGCCGACGAAGCCACAGCTAAAGCGTTCCGGGTAGAGAGCCATCGCCTTGACCGCCATAAACCCGCCCATCGACATCCCTGCGACGCGGACTTTCTCTATGCCAAGATGGTCAAGCAG
>DGPZ01000065.1:0-10228 GCA_002390675.1 Deltaproteobacteria bacterium UBA4427 | reverse complement strand
GGAATAACAAGGCGCCATCTATCGGACAGTTCCCCGGATACTTGCGCCCACTGCATTCGTCCGGTGACGCCGAATCCGTGAAGCAGAAGGATCGGCTCCCCCTCCCCCACGTCGCGAAACACGATCTCGATGCCCTCGGACTCAAAGGTTGACGTGGGTCCACCCAATGGAAAGCATCCCGTCAAAGTAAATGCGACAACGATCGCACTGCCGGAGATGATCCGAGAGACACGGCGCATGCAAGTCGACGGGCGGATCACTGCTCTGCCGGCGCTCGGTCGACAATTGAATCAATCGGGCGGAGAGTGATTCGTCGAACAAAAACCTCGGCGCCTTCCGACTGGATTTGAAGCGCACCGCTTGTCAACGGCACCATCTCTCCATCGACTTCATGACGAAGATCGTCGATCGCAAGAACCGTGTTGCCGTTAACCTTGTGAACCGCGCGGTCGCCCAGAACCAAAATATCCACCCGCGTCCATTGGTCAGCAGGACTCTCGAAGTTCTCGGAAGCGGCGATCCTGAATACAGCCCCGCTAACGCTTGTCTGGCCGTCCTCTTCCGACTCGGAATAGCGCAGCCACGGATACCCGGCCGAGCGATCCCATGCAGAGTTCGTCGTCGCCTCAATTCCGTCCACGGACGTTAGGTCTCCGGTTCGCCCTTCCATGATTTCGAACTCGACGGAGCGCATCCAATAACTCCAGAATGCGCCATCAGGCCCCACGGAGTGGTAGAGAAGGCCTGTGTTCGGCGGTGCCTCATCTCGAGGTGCGTGTCGCTCAGATCCCCACTTGTATTCCAACGACAAGTGATAATCCTGATACTCGGAACGACTGATCAGCGCTCCCCAAATTTCACCAGAGATTCGAATCGCCGGCTCGCCGTCTACATCAACAACGCTGAACACTCCGGTCGGATCGACATTGCGACCGATCGGTTCATCCCACGTTCCAAAGGGGTCGAACGGGAGGCCGGGCACTTCCTTAACGCCGAGGTAGGTATCCCACCCCTCCAGGTCGCGGCCATTGAAGAGCATCTGCGCACTTGACTCTGAACCAGCAGCAAGCACTTCGGGAGCGAGAGCTAAAAAGACAAGCAGGGAAACAATGAGCGCGCGGCGCCCTTCGCCGATTCCGGCACGCACTGGGTTCAAGGGCGTCTTCATCGGTCAGTGAGATTCGCGGGGCACGTCGGCACCGCTTCCTCCAACGAGAAAATCGAGATCCGCGCCGCTGTCAGCCTGATTAACATGCCGGCGGTACAATCCCACCCAGCCACGCTCTCGCCCTTGTTCTTCAACGACAAGTCGCGCGCGTCTTTCCGCTAGTTCGGTGTCCGGCACATCAAGGTGCAAGTGCCGACCGGCGACATCGAGTTCGATTTCATCACCCGTTTCAACGAGCGCGAGCACTCCGCCAGCAGCAGCCTCCGGTGCAACATGAAGAACGACGGTTCCGTAAGCCGTACCGCTCATGCGGGCATCCGAGATGCGAACCATATCCCGTACGCCTTGGGCGAGAATTTTCGGGGGCAGCGCCATATTGCCAACCTCGGGAAACCCCGGATAGCCCTTAGGCCCACAGTTCTTCAGAACCAGAATGTCTTCTGGTTCTACGTCGAGATCCGGATCTTCGATTCGAGCCTTGTAGTCGTCGATATTCTCGAAGACGACTGCACGGCCTCTATGCTGCAACAGCTCTTTCGTCGCCGCCGACGGTTTGAGCACTGCACCGTCGGGGCAAATATTCCCCTGAAGCACGACTACGCCACCCTCGGTAGCAACAGGCTTGTCGAGCGGCCGAATAACGTCGTCGTTGTAGCACTCGGCGCCTGCACAGTTCTCGGCCAAGGTTCGGCCGTTCACCGTCAGTGCGTCACCATTGAGCCGATCGCCTAGGCGCTCAACGAGAGCGGGAAGCCCGCCTGCATAGTAAAAATCCTCCATCAAGAACCGACCGGAGGGCATTAAATCCACGAGGCACGGTACAGCTCTGCCAATGCGGTCCCAATCGTCGAGTTTAAACTCAACCCCGATGCGACCCGCGATGGCGAGCAAATGAACGATCGCGTTCGTCGACCCGCCGATCGCTGCATTGACAACCACCGCGTTTTCAAAGGCCTCTGGCACAAGGATCTTTGAGAGCCTCAAATCCTCCTTGACCATGTCTACTATGCGTCTACCGGCCATCTGCGCCAAAGCATTTCGACGCGAATCAGCAGCCGGAATCGCAGCATTTTGCGGAAGACCCACGCCGAGCGACTCGACCATGCACGCCATCGTTGACGCTGTACCCATCGTCATGCAGTGGCCAACGGAACGGGACATGCCGGCCTCCGCATCCATAAATGCATCGAGACTCATTCGTCCCGCTCGAACTTCCTCGCTGAATTCCCAAACCGACGTGCCTGAACCGATATCTTTCCCGCGATATTTCCCGTTGAGCATCGCACCACCAGAGACGGCGAGAGTCGGCAAATCGCAACTTGCGGCCCCCATCAACAGTGCCGGCGTAGTCTTGTCACATCCAACAAGAAGAACGACCCCATCAAGCGGGTTCGCACGAATCGATTCCTCAACATCCATCGAAACGAGATTTCGAAAGAGCATCGTGGTCGGGCGCATCATCGTTTCGCCGAGCGACATCACGGGGAACTCAAGCGGAAAACCGCCCGCTTCATAGACTCCACGCTTCACCCGTTCCGCAAGTTCACGGAAGTGCGCATTACACGGGGTGAGCTCGGACCATGTATTGCAGATTCCGATGACCGGGCGGCCGTCGAACATATGGTCCGGGTGGCCTTGGTTTCGCATCCAGCTGCGGTGGATAAAACCATCGCGGTCATTGCTTGCGAACCAGGCACGACTGCGGAGCGACTTCGGGTCGCGGGCCATTTACTCTCCCAGCACTTGTAGCTAATAGGATGATTGAACATTATCATCGTATCTAAAGAGCATACGAAAGCAAGCGGAGTTTCGAGTGGAAGACGGGCGGCTCAAGGGCGAAAAAGCGGTGGTAACAGCGGCCGCGCAAGGGATTGGACGCGCAATTGCACTCGCGATGGCACGCGAAGGAGCGAGCGTCACGGCGGTCGATATCCAAGCGGAAGCGCTCGGAAAACTGAAAACCGAAGCGCCTGGGATCGAAGTCGCGACAGTCGACCTCACGGATAAGGACGCAATCGAAGCATTCGCCGGTGATGCCGAGGCTCCTTCGATCTTGGTGAACTGCGTTGGCTGGGTTCATCACGGCACGTTGCTCGATTGCGACGAAGCGGATTGGCAGCGCAGCTTCGCGCTCAATATCGACCCCATGTATCGAATGATTCGCCAATTCCTGCCCGGAATGAGACTCGCGGGCCGTGGCTCCATCATTAACATCGCGTCGGTCGTTTCAAGCATCAAGGCAGCGCCCAATCGGTTCGCCTACGGCACGACCAAAGCGGCCATTATCGGCTTGACCAAATCTGTTGCCACGGACTTCATCGGGGAGGGCATTAGGTGTAATGCAATCTGCCCGGGAACGGTCGAATCGCCTTCGCTAGAAGAGCGAATTGGCGCGTTCGACGACCCCGTTGCTGCGCGCAAAGATTTCATTGCCCGCCAACCCATGGGTCGTTTGGGGATGCCCGAAGAGATCGCAGCACTGGCGGTCTATCTCGCTTCTCCTGAGTCGGGATACACGACCGGGCGTGCCCACGTAATTGACGGAGGAATGTCTCTCTAATGAAGCTGCTGCGATACGGAAACCCAGGAGAAGAGAAGCCAGGCCTACTTGCGCCCGACGGCTCTCTTCGAGACCTATCATCCGAGATCCCAGACGTTGCCGGTGACGCTCTCCTACCCGAGACGGTCGAACGACTTCGAAGCATTGATCCCAATACCCTCCCTCTCGTGTCGGGCGAGCCGCGCCTGGGAGCGTGCGTTTCGGGTACCGGAAAGTTCATCTGCATCGGTCTCAACTACGCCCGCCACGCTCGAGAATCAGGGATGGAAGTCCCTGCAGAGCCCGTCGTTTTCATGAAGGCGACCAGCTCCATCATCGGCCCGAACGATGATGTCGAGATCCCGCGCGGATCGACGAAGACGGACTGGGAAGTTGAACTCGGCGTGGTCATAGGCCGGACTGCCAAGTACGTCTCCGAGGCGGACGCTCTATCGCATGTCGCTGGCTACTGTGTCGTCAACGATGTCTCCGAGCGAGAATGGCAGCTCGAAGGCACAGGCCAATGGGTTAAGGGCAAAGCCTGCGACACCTTCGGTCCTGTGGGTCCTTGGCTCGTGACGGCCGATGAGGTTCCGGATCCTCAGGCACTCAATCTCTGGCTTGATCTTGACGGACGGCGAATCCAGGACAGCGATACGGGAGACATGATCTTCAGCGTCGCTTTCATCATTCACTATTTGAGCAAGTTCATGAGCCTGCTTCCAGGCGATATCATTACCACGGGCACGCCAGCTGGAGTCGGAATGGGCTTCAAACCGCCGACCTATCTCGTTCCCGGGCAAAGCATGGAACTGTCAGTGGACGGCCTCGGAGTGCAGCGTCAGCGCGTGATCGCAGGTTAATTCGCACGATCTCGTGCGACTAGATTCCGACTAAGAATCGGACAAGGGGAGACACCCAGCTATGTCCGACGAAGCCGCGCTCGCCGTCGTTACGGGAGGCAGTTCCGGAATCGGCAAAGAACTCTGCCTCCACCTAGCCCGCGCCGGTTGGAATATCGCCGCGACCTATGGCGGTAACCACGAGGGCGGCGACGCCACTCGAAAAGAGATTGAATTTATCGGACGTGATTGTCTCGTCGAACAATGTGACGTCGGCGACGCAAAAGCTTTTACTGCATTCTTCGAACGGGTCCACGAAAAGTTCGGTCAGGCCCCTGCCCTGATGGTGAACAATGCCGGCACCCAGCGCTGGGGACCGCTGCTCGATCTCTCAGAAGAAGACTGGGACATCGTCATTCGAACCAATCTCAAGGGCACATTTCTCGGAACCCAGTTGGCTGCACGCCAAATGGTGAAGATGGGTGTGCGCGGATCGATCGTGAATATCGGCTCCGGCTGCAACAAAGTCCCATTCCCCGAACTCGTTAGCTACACGGCGTCTAAGGGCGGAATCGAGCTCCTCACGCGTTCCTCGGCGATCGAACTTGGGACGCACGGCATCCGTGTCAACTGCGTCGCGCCGGGCGCGATTGAGATTGAGCGCACACGCGAAGAGGCGCCTAACTACGCCGCAACTTGGAGCGCGCTCGCCCCGATCGGCCGAGTGGGCGTCCCCGAAGACGTCGCGCATATCGTGGAGTTCCTGGCGACCGATAAGGCGAGCTACATCTCCGGCCAAACGATCTGGGTCGACGGTGCTGCATTCACGATGCCGAACTGGCCCTACGAAGATGACGATCAGGCTTCGGGCAAATAGTGCGGGCCTGCTCGCATAACATGGATAGGTTCACCGTATCGCCCGGTCCTATTCAATCGCGCGTTGCCCCCTGGCAGAATCAGGACCTAGCCCGCGTATTCGCCAGCGGGAAGCCCCTGAATTCCAACGTCGATACGAAAGAGTCCCCCGGCGAGCGGCTGAAGTTCGAGATCCTCCTCGCTCAGCCCCTTTCGCGCGGTCGTCACGAAGAGCATATCAAGCGCCGGTCCTCCGAATGCACAGCTCGTGACGTTGGCGACGGGCATCTGTACAACGCGTTCGATCGAGCCATCGGGCAAGAAGCGCGTCAAGCGATGTCCCGCGAAGTGCGCGACCCAAAGGCCGCCCTCTTTATCCGTCGTCATCCCATCGGGATAGCCCGCGTCCTCAGGAATTTGAACGAACACGCGCTTCCGACTAAGGGTGCCATCGCCGGCGAGATCAAAAGCGTAGACGGTCCGGTCGAGGGTACTCGTGTGATAGAGCGTCTTGCCGTCGGGGCTGAACGCCGGACCATTCGTGATTCCGTAGCCGTCGTCGACGCGGGCCACCGCCCGATCAGGGTCAAGTCGATAGAGCGCACCGGAAATCTCCGCTTCCCCATCATCCATCGAGCCCGCCCAAAATCGGCCGACCGAGTCGCACTTCCCATCGTTCATGCGATTCCCGGGCCGCTCCGGTTCGGGGTCGACAATGCAATCGAACTCGTCGGTATCGAGTTCCAAGAAGCCGAAACCGTCGCGCGTCGCTGCCAGGAAACCCCCTGCCCTCCGGCGAACCAACGAGCTCACCGTCCTCGAAGACGACCAAGAGCGACGCTCTCCCGTCTCAAGATGGAACCGATGAATCTCACCCTTCTTAATATCGAGCCAATAGATTGCGCCTTCGGAGGCGACCCATGTGGGTCCCTCGCCTAACTGCGCATCCGCGGGCCACACACAAACTGCTTCACCGTTGATTTCATTGGGCATCGCCAACCATTCTACACAACTGGGTGTTCCTAGGTCCTCTCGAGCCGGCGATTCAAAAAATCACAAGGAGAAAATGATGATTGTCGACCGCAGACAATTCCTGCAACACGCGGCTGTCGTTCTTGGCGGCGCCTTAAGCACATCCTGCATGGACGCAGTCCTGCAGCATGACCCTGGCAGCCCCCTCACGACCTCCCGATCGGTCCTGACCGCGAAGCAAAGACTCTCGGTCGACGCGATTGTCGAGCGAATTATCCCGGCGACGGACACCCCCGGCGCGAACGACGTGGGGGTCACTGACTTCGTCGACTTCATGCTCGCGGAAGGCTATCGCGAGTCGCAGGTCGCGCTTTTCATGACCGGGCTCGAACGCTTAGACATGATGTCGGTCGCCAAGGATTCGCCTTCTTTCGCTGACCTAACTCCAGAGAAGCAGGACGCCATCCTTAAGGAGGTCGAAGTAGAAGAGCTTGCGGCGAACCCGAACCCGTTCGCTGCATTGTTCAATGCCGGTCAGGATCGAGCGTTCTTCGCACTTGCGAAGGAACTCACAATCGTGGGCTACTTCA
This sequence comes from Deltaproteobacteria bacterium UBA4427, assembly GCA_002390675.1. Lineage (GTDB taxonomy): Bacteria > Myxococcota_A > UBA9160 > UBA9160 > UBA4427 > UBA4427. Next base: position 3,262 of record DGPZ01000065.1, on the reverse strand, counting down.
CGTCGGAAGACGTCGTGAAGAACCAATTCACATTCTCTCACGCCGCCGGCTATTTCGATCCGTGCGCGGAACTCAAGCCAGGGGACAAGCCCTGGTACGGAGGTCTCTAATCATGGAAGACCAAGTCTGGGACGCAATCGTTGTTGGATCTGGAATTACCGGTGGCTGGGCCGCTAAAGAACTCACCGAGCGAGGTTTGCGTGTTCTGATGGTCGAGCGCGGCCGTCCGGTCGAGCACATCAAGGACTACACCACTGAACACGTTCCGCCATGGAAGCTTCCCTTCCGCGGGAAAGGCAGCCGGAAGATTCTCGACGAGGATTATCCGATTCAGCAGAAAGCACCGCAGCTGAACGAAACCAATTGGCACTTCTTCGTCAAAGACCGCGAACATCCCTACGTACAGGCCGAAGGGACCGACTGGTCATGGGTCCGGGGCAATCAGTTTGGTGGGCGCTCACTGACTTGGGGACGCCAGGTGTACCGCTGGAGCGATCTCGACTTCGAAGCCAATGCGCGTGACGGACATGGAGTCGACTGGCCCATCCGGTACGGAGACATCGAAAAATGGTACGACCACGTTGAAGATTTCATCGGCGTTTCGGGACAAGCCGAGGGTCTCCCCCAACTCCCTGACGGACGTTTCCTTCCGCCCATGGAAATGACGTGCCTCGAAGAGAAGGTCAAGGGCGACATCGAGAGCGCCTATCCCGATCGACGGATGACGATTGGCCGGGTCGCCGTCGTGACGCAAGCCCATCGCGGGCGCGGGCCATGCCACTACTGCGGTCCTTGCGAACGAGGTTGCTCGGTCGGCGCCTACTTCAGCACGCAGAGCTCCACGTTGCCGGCGGCAAAAGCAACGGGACGGCTCGAGGTCATGACGGATGCAATCGTCGAAAAGGTCACAACCAACGCCGACGGAAGCCGCGCGACAGGGGTCGCCGTGATCGACGCTACGACGCGCGAGCGCCGAGAGGTTCGCGGGCGCCTCGTATTCATGTGCGCGTCCACGATTGGCACTACACAGATCTTGCTCAACTCTGGTGGAGAGAACGCGCCTAACGGACTCGCGAACTCCAGTGGAACACTCGGCCGTTACCTGATGGACCACACGATCGGCCTTGGGGCACTCGGGTTCTACCCAGGTACGAGCTACCCCGGAACACAAGGCAACCGTCCAAACGGAATCTACATCCCGCGCTTCCAAAACGTCGGCGAGTCGAAGCCTGAATTCGTTCGTGGATACGGCTACCAGGGAATGGCGATCAAGATCGGCTGGTCCGCCGGCTCCATGACTCCCGGCTTTGGGGCGGAGTGGAAGGAGCAACTGGGCGGGCCGGGCTCCTGGATGTTCATGCTGAGTGGCTTTGGCGAATGCCTGCCAGACGCCAACAACCGCGTGACGCTCGCCGATGAGCGCGACTCGTGGGGGATGCGCCAAGCCAAGATCAATTTCAATTGGGGTGAGAATGAAAAGGCGATGCGCAAAGACATCAGCGAACAAGCCGTCGCGATGCTTGGCAAGACCGGAGCTCTTCAAGTCATTCCAGGCCAAGGCTTCGGGGACGGCGGCGACGCGATCCACGAAATGGGAACGGCGCGAATGGGGCTCGACCCGAAGACGTCTGTCCTCAATGCCCACAATCAATCACATGACATCCCGAACCTCTTCGTCACGGATGGATCGTGCATGACGTCGTCGGCTTGTCAGAATCCATCGCTGACATACATGGCACTCACCGCCCGCGCATGCGAATTCGCAGTCAAAGAACTCGAGAAGGGCCTTGCATGAAGTCGCCCGTTGTCTCGCCACTCGCGCAAATCGAATGGACGATTGGAGACCTCGATGTGCCGCGTCACCTCTTCGCCGAATTATTCGGCGCGCGGCCGATTGAAGAGGCGTTCAGCGCAGCGCTTGCAGGTCCACACATGGAAATCGAGCATCTGGGACTCGGTCAGGCTGTCTTGCAGCTTTGCCGACCCCTGATCGACGCCACGGTCCATTGGCACGCCCTCGCGGAGAAGGGCCCCCACGTCTACAACCTAACGTACTTCGTTGATGACATGAGCGTCGTGCTCGAGCGATGCGCCGCAGCCAATATCGAAAACGAATGGCATTTCCCCCTGGGCGACATCTACAAGCGCATCGTTCCCGAGGAGAATCTGGCGGGCAGCCTAGAAGCGGCGATGCTCGCCACGCGAGAGAGGGTCGGTTTCAACCTCGAGATCGCCGAGACTTTCTGGGCCAACGAACCAGAGCCGAGACTCTTGTACCCGGCCTATCATCCGGACTGGCCGTCTCAAGCGGAGCGAACGGGGCCGCTTGAGCTGATCAATGTCATGACGCCAGATATCGCGGGGGCGATTGAGACTTTGGCTGCAATTTTCGGTGATGCGCTTGTCACGCTACTGCCCATCACGCTCAACTCGCCAGAGCAACTCATGGAAGCTGTCGTCGAACTCGGCCGAGTGCGAATCCACTATCTACAGGAGACCACTTCGGCGACCGACTCAGCCATTTCGGCGGTCCAAAGCCTGGCACTCCCTGTGACGGACATCGCGGCGATCGAAGCGGCCGCCGCGAAGCGGGGACTTTCGATCGAGCCCTGCGGAAACAACCTCTTCGAACCCATGCAGCCGGGAATCGAAAGTACGAAGCGAATATGCACGAGGAACGTGCTTGGAATCGATCTCGTCGTTCGCTCCGTTGAGTCTGATCCGTGAAACCACACCTCTACGTCGTGTCAATTTCCAGTATCGCCGCGATCGGCGGATTCCTCTTCGGGTTCGATTCAGGTGTGATCAACGGAACCATCGATGGACTCGAGGCCGCCTTCGGCTCGACCGGGCTCGGTACGGGCTGGAACGTTGCGTCCATGCTGATCGGCTGTGCCGTCGGCGCACTCCTTGCCGGTCAACTGGCTAATCATCTCGGACGCCGCGGAATCCTTCGAATCGCAGCAGTGCTTTTTCTGGCGAGCGCATGGGGATCCGGCTGGGCGGACCAGTCTCTCAGCTTCGTGTTTTTTCGACTGTTAGGTGGGCTCGCTGTCGGGGGCGCGAGCGTGATCACGCCCGCCTATATCAGCGAAGTAACGCCCGCGAGGTACCGCGGTGCGATGGCGTCAACACAACAGATCGCGATTATCAGCGGACTCTTTCTCGCTTTTGTGAGCAACTATTTCCTCGCCGGGTACGCCGGGTCTTCCACTTCCCCGCTATGGCTGGGATACGAAGCCTGGCGCTGGATGTTCTGGAT
>DGPZ01000138.1 GCA_002390675.1 Deltaproteobacteria bacterium UBA4427 | reverse complement strand
GTGGGTCAGGTTCGCGTTGGTCAGGTTCGCGAGGATCAGGAACGCGCCAGACAGGTTCGCGGACCCGAACGAACTGCCCAGTCCGAAGGTATTAGCAAGGATCGCGCTGGACAGGTCCGCGTTGAACAGGTTCGCGTTGGTCAGGCTCGCGAACGGCTCCAGGTTGTTTCCCGAATACGGGAGGTTTCCGGCGAATGTGTACTGGATGGGATCAACAATCGTCCCATCATTCCTATTTTCGGAGCTTGATGGGTGGAACGTCACCAAGACATCAACAGGCGTCACCAAAACTGCAACTATTTAAGTTACGTAACGCGATCAGAAGCGATTTATTTTCTATCCCCCAATGTGATACATCTCGACGCGCTCGCGCTTGGGCGTCGTGCCATCAACCTGGAGCAGACCCGAACGCTCTTCCGAATAACGGTCAGTTCGCGTAGTCCAGGTCGAACGAATCAGATCACGAATCGCATCATCGCTCGCACCGCCACGAAGTAGCTCTCGGAAGTCGACGCCGCCGTCGGCGAACAGGCACGTGACCAAAGAGCCTTCGGTCGTTAGGCGAGCCCTCGAACAGTCACCGCAGAACGGAGCCGACACGCTCGTAATGACGCCCACTTCGCCTCCGCCATCCGCATAACGCCAACGGGATGCGACTTCCCCGGAATAATTCGCGTCGGCGGGCTCGATCGGTAGTTCGGCGTTGATGCGTTCGACAATCTCGGCGCCGGTCACGACCTCATCCATGTTCCATGAGTTGAGCGTGCCCACGTCCATAAACTCGATGAAGCGAAGGATATGACCCGTCCCGTGAAAGTGCCTTGCGAGATCGACGAGGCCGTGATCATTCACGCCCTTCTGCACGACACAATTTACTTTGATCGGGCCTAACCCATTCTCCTCGGCTGCGGCGATGCCTTCGAGCACGCGGTCGACGCTAAAGCGTTCGCCGTTCATTCGGTGGAACACGTCGGGGTCGAGACTGTCAAGAGATACGGTCACGCGTGAGAGCCCAGCTTCCGCCATCGCTGGCGCCCAGCGAGGTAGCAAGCTGCCGTTCGTCGTCATCGCGATGTCGAGATTCTCGTCGAGTGCGCGCAGACTCGCGATCAAGTCATGAAGCCCGTGCCGCAGCAAGGGCTCACCGCCGGTGATGCGAAGCTTCTCGACTCCGAACTCGAGGAAGATCCGAACGAGCCGCTCAACTTCTTCGAAGTTCAGAATCTCTTCGCGCGCGAGGAAGGGGTATTTCTCGCCGAAGATTTCCGCCGGCATGCAGTAAGGGCAACGGAAGTTGCACTTGTCCGTCACCGAGATCCGAAGATCTCGAAGCGGACGCTTAAAACGATCCCCGAGAGGCTGGGGGATCGAAGAAGCATCCGCGGCATTGGCGGTACTAGAGGTATTGGGGGGTGGGGACGCTTCGGTCCCATTCGAGGTCACAGCCGAGGAGGCTCCGGGGTACGGGGTACGGGGATTGGGTGGGGTCAAGAATTCGAGAGGCTGGATTCTCGCAGTAATTGGGCGACCGCGCTCGCATGTGGCGGCCCTCACGCTGCGTCAATCCGGCAAGTGACGAACACCTCGTCTTTTAATCTTGACCGATCGGTATCCTATCGTAGATTCTGCTCCATGCATCTCCTCGCCCGAGAAGAAGCAGGCCTCAGATGCCTGCTCCAAGTCGCCCTCTCAGAGCTCGCGGAGTCCCTGCCTGCACCGCTTCCGATCGCACAGATCGCGGCGGCTGAAGGCCTCTCGGACGTCTACGCCGCGAAGCTCATGAGACAGTTACGCCTCGCAGGCCTCGTCGAGAGTACGCGCGGCACGAACGGCGGATACCGACTTTCCCGGGCCGCTGAGTCGATCACGGTCTGGGACACGATCCGAGCCTTGGACGAAAGCTTCTTGCCGGGCACGACCGCCTGCGATTGTGGTCCCCAGGACCGCGCGGATTGCCGACGAACAACGAGCTGCGCCGTCAATTCCTTGTGGCGACGAATCGGGACCGATTTGCGGGACTCGCTTGAGTCCGTGTCCTTGGCGGATCTTTGCGCCGGGTCACTTGATCGCACGGATCACGTCTCGCTTCCGACCTTACAAGCCGCCAGCCCTGCGCTCTAATCTCAACATCCACCAACAGCCACCATCACCCACCAACATCGCGCGGCCCATTCCATCAAGCCGCTCGTTCGCAGCCACTTAGCCCTGCCCTCACGTCCTCTAAAGGAATCCAACATGGTGAACCTGCAACTGACCGAAGCCGCCGCGGACAAGGCGAAGAACCTGCTCGCATCCTCGACTGAGCCCCATACCGCGCTCCGCGTCGCTGTACGCAACGGAGGCTGCTCCGGCATGCGATACGAGCTGATCTTCGACGGGGATCGCGGGGAGACTGATGACGAGCTCGACTTTCACGGACTCACCGTCTGGGTCGACGCCGAAAGCGCGACTTTCCTCGACGGCATCACGATCGATTTCTCGAACGAGCTCAACGATGCCGGGTTCAAGATCAACAATCCCGGCGCTGCAGAGACCTGCGGCTGCGGCGAAAGCTTCGCGCTCTAGTCAGCGACCCGCGCGACCTCGACTAACAGGCAGCTAGCGAACACCGAACCAGCGCCGAAAGAAGGTCCGGGCAGCAGCCATCAAATAGGCCCTGCAAGCCCGCCGTCGGGAGGCCCAACTAGAGCTCCGTCGAGCTCGAAATGACCTTGCTGACGAGGCCGTAGTCCTTGGCCTGCTCGGCATCCATCCAAAAATTGCGATCGCTGTCCTTCGTGATTCGCTCGACGGATTGCGCCGTCTCATGCGCGATCAAGGCGTTCAGGCGCTCGCGCACCTTGAGAATCTCTTCGGCCTCGATTCGGATATCTGTCGCTTGTCCACCCGCGCCGCCCGAGGGCTGATGTAGCAGGAAGCGCGTATGCGGCAGTGCGAAGCGTCGCTCCTTCGGCGCTCCAAAGAGGATCGGAACCGCGATACTCGCGACCCATCCGGCGCCGATCGTGACGACCGGCGACTCGATGAAGCGAAGCATGTCGTGGATCGCGAAACCCGAATCGACGTGACCGCCCTGGGACGTGATCATGACGCGAATCGGGTCGTGGTTGTCTGCATCGAGGATAAGCAGCTGCCCCATCACTTTCTCGGCAAGCTTGTCATCAACGCCGCCGGAAATGAGCACGGTCCGCGTCTTCAACATCTTGAGCCCAAGGCTTTCGGCCTGCGCTTCCGACGCGTCGCCCTCGTCCCCAAAGATTCGGCCTTGTTCGATTCCGCCGATCCGCATTCGATCCCCTTGCTCGGTCATTGTGCCCCCGTCATCCGTCGACTGCAGCGCGCATCCGCATGCGCTCTACCTCGGGGCAACTTACGAGCCTGACGCTCGCGACCGCGATGGACGTTAGCAGGCGCGACAGCAACCGGCGCGCTGGACGCACTCGTACTGGTTCATTCTGGTCGCCGAACCGCGCGAGCCCCCGCCATTCAGTCCCAGTACACTCCCGCCCGTTCCCAAGATGCCCCGGACCCAGGAGAAAAAAATGGAAGTCCCGATGCTCGTGACTGATTTTCTAGACCGCGCCGTTCGGCTCTACCCAGAGAAGGTAGCCATCGTCGATGGTGACCAAAAATTCACCTACCGCGAGTTCAATGAGCGCGTGGACCGACTCTCTAATGCGCTGCTCGCGCTAGGTCTGGAGCGCGGCGAGCGCGTCTGCATGCTCAGTCCCAACTCTCATTTCTATCTCGAGAGTTTCTACGCGACAGCCCAAATCGGCCTCGTCCTCGTCCCACTGAACTACCGACTGGTCGCTGCAGATCACGAGTACATCCTGAACCATGCCGGTGTGTCCGCTGTCCTGGTGGATTGGGAATACACGGAGGTCGTGGATGAAATCCGACCTAATCTGCCCGCCGTCAAGCATTGGGTCGTCGCAAAAGACGAAGGCACGACTCCTAACGGCTGGACGGACTGGAACGAAATCGTGTCGCAGGCGAGCCCGACGAAACCGGCCCTCCCCGCAATCGGCGAGAACGAGACCGTCTCCATCAACTACACCTCGGGCACCACGAGTCGCCCGAAGGGCGTCATCATGACGCACCGAAATTCCTACTTGAACGCCTACAACATGATCGTCCATAACAGCCTCCGACACGAAGATGTCGAGCTGTGGACCTTGCCTATGTTTCATTGCAACGGCTGGGGAGGCGTATTCGCGCTGACCGGCATGGCGGGCACCCACGTGATTCTTCGTGCGGTCGATGGGGAAGATATCCTCCATTTGATTGCTGATGAAAACGTGACCTTCGCCTGCATGGCTCCCGCCGTCCTGCGCGCAATCCTGGACACACCTAACAAAGACCGCTTCAACATTAAGACCCGGCCGCGATTCACCGTGGCCGGTGCCCCGCCCCCGGCTGCCTTTATCGAGCGCCTCGAGAACGAAATGGGGTGGGAATTCATGCAGCTCTACGGGCTCACCGAAACGGCCCCCCTCCTCACCATTTCGCGTCCGGATGCGAATACCGAAAAGGATGATTGGGCGCGGCGCTCTCGTGCGGGCGTTGCGGGAATCGGCGTCGATCTAAAAGTCCTCGACGACGAAGGCAATCCGGTTGCCAAAGACGGCAAGGCCATCGGCGAGATCTGTGCGCGCAGCAATGTCGTATTCGCCGGCTACTACGAGCAGCCCGAGCAAACCGCTGAAGCCATCTACGACGGCTACTTCCATACGGGCGACCTCGCTGTCTGGGACGAGTTCGAAAACATTCACATAGTCGACCGCAAGAAAGACGTGATCATTTCCGGTGGCGAGAATATTTCGAGCCCGGAGATCGAAGACTGCCTCTACCAACATCCCGCAGTGCTCGAATGCGCGGTCATAGGAATCCCCCACGAGAAATGGGGCGAGACGCCCGTCGCTCTGGTTCTCACGCGCGAAACCGAATCCGCGACCGAAGAAGAGCTGATCGCTTTCTGCCGTGAGCGAATGGCCCACTTCAAGTGCCCAACGAGTGTCCGCTTCGTGCCCGAGCTCCCCCGCACCGCGACCGGCAAACTCCAAAAGTACAAACTGCGCGAAGCGTTCTGGGACGGTGACCGCAAAGTC
>DGPZ01000119.1:2930-4667 GCA_002390675.1 Deltaproteobacteria bacterium UBA4427 | reverse complement strand
ACGTCTGTCTCAGATGCATAACCATTGTTTCCGGCGAAGCCATCAACCTGGGCTTCACTGAGTTGGGTGTTCGTATTTACAGTATGACCGGACGCCGCTCCATCCGCGGTCTGTTGGGCAACGACTGCCCGGTCGTAGTTGTCATCGACCGCAGTCTTGATTCCCTCGAAATTCTCATTGACTTCCACCGCATCCGCGGGCGTGTCGTTCAAGAACGTATTGAGCGGGCCGACAGGATCCGCTGCGACCGTCGATGGCATCGTAGACGCCACACAAAAGGAGAGAAGTGCAATTGCCAACATGCCGAAATTTACGGTGGCGACGATCCGAGTATCTTCAAGTTCCAAACTTTTCATGACTTGCTCTCCTGGGGTTATTCATCCAAAGGCACGATAGAAATCCGGCATCTGGTGGATGTCACATAACAGAGGAATGGGGCGCTCTATCCGTCTACTTGCACAATGTCCTTGTATAAGCGTTATGACAGAAGTCCGATTGAATGTCCAATTTACCCAGACGATCCGGGGTGGAACGGGAGAGAGCGAAGCCCGTCGTCTACTCCGATAGGGCCGGCCGCATGCCCCGCACCGGTGTCACGAGCGCCGCTCTCTCCCCTCTCTCCGTGATCGTCAGGGGCGAAGGTCCTTGAGGGTCGACACCTCACCGAAAGCTTCTGCTTCGTCGAGCCGAACGGCGCGCGTGCGGATCTTCTTCCCCGCGTCTGCTCCGATTCGAACCCCCGTCGCTGTTGGCGTCTCGTTCGGTCCGACCTCTCCTTCGACGAAGCTCAAGCCTGCCTCTACGTCATGGACGTCGCAGTCGCGGACCCGAATTCTGTCGGAGTCCGTGAGGACCTCGCAGCCCGAGACCGATCCCGCGAGCGACCAGAGGTTCGAGGCAGAGACGTCCTTAAGCCGCACATCGCTGGAACCCGCGAAGGTGTAGGCCCGAACCGTGGCGCCTCCGTACCCCTCGAGCGTCGCGTGAGGGTTAGACTTCTTGTACTCGCCACAGAGCGAGCTGCCCTGAAGACCCAAGTTTTCGAGGTTTTCCGCCTCGGTGTCGCGCATGCGGACACCGACGGCACCATCGATCTTGAAGCCGATCACGCCCTTGTTCACGTGGAACATAGTGTCGCCGTTACATAGATAGTCTGTCGGCGTCGGAACGAGGTCCGAGAGCATGCCCTGGGACTCGATCCAGTCGATGATCTTTGGCGTGATGTTGAGGCGACTAACATTCAGGAAGGGCGGGAACTCGTCGTTATGGGCGGCCTTCGCGACGAGCGCCTGCGCGTTGGCAAGCGCATTACCGCGATATGTGGCCACCCCATCCTCGAGCGAGGTCACCGTGATCGGCGCGCCCGTGTTGGGATGAGTGTTCTTCAACATGAAGACTGCTCCGATGGGGTCGATCGCCGGCCCGTTGCCCTGCTTAACAGCGACCACCTCGTTCACGAACGCGCGCTGACTCAAGATCGAAACGTCTCGGAAGACGATGTCACGCGAGGGGTTTGCGACAGAACGATCCGGGAAGCCGTTGACCGCGACACCCAGCGGATTCACAAGAAAGCTGTACGAATTGCCGTCGATGATGCCGTGCTGATTATGGAAGAGCGCATAGGCGTCGGGGTGCTCTGTCGGGTTGATAAACCCTTCACCGTCTTCGATCACGTCCTCAAAAACCGCGTTCACAGATTTGCGCAGCGCCGCTTGAATTTGGCTGGCACTTTGTTCG
>DGPZ01000119.1:0-2883 GCA_002390675.1 Deltaproteobacteria bacterium UBA4427 | reverse complement strand
GTGCCGATGACCGGCACGTCCTCGCGGTTGCGGGCTGTGGTCTCGATGACTTTCAGACCCTCGACTCCATTGAGCGCGACCGCGGCGACCTCGAAGTCGACGAAGTCGACGTTCTTGATCTTCACATTGCGGTTGCCATTGCCGTGGATTCCGTGATGAGCGCTACGGCCGATCGTGCCGTTCTTAATGGTCACGTTCGAGGCCGATCGAATCTTGGCGCCAAAACCGTGCGGCCCCTGACTCGGAACGAAGGGGCGGTCCGCAAGCTCGATGACCGCAAAGAATCGCTGCAGGAGCGCATGCTCGGCGTGCTGATCAATCGTGTGACCGTTGAGGTCCAGCGTCACGCCATCAGCGAAGATGGTCATCGCCGCATAAAAGCCGAGGCCGTATGCCGCCCGATCGTACTGGCCGGGCCCCTTTCCCATCTGGGAGCGGAAAGGCAGACCCGCGCTGTAGGCGTCGAGCCGAGTCACTCCGTCTTCACCAAGGCTACCTACGGGGTGAGGATTGAATGAAATATCCTCAGCCAGGCGGTAGACGCCAGGCTCCGAGATTTCGTAGGTCCCATCCTCGAAATCGGCCTGACTCAAAAGCGTCACTGCAGCCCGGTCGGCCCTTGCGACGCTTGAAAGCAGGAACGACAAAATGAGTCCTAAAACAACGCCCAGCGGAGAATGAGATCGCCGGGAGGGTTCTGCAGAGTGCGAGTTTCTGAAAAGTGTCATGTGCGCGTCCTCATACCGAGAATGTTCGGTTCGAGGGGTAGACGCCCGAAGGGTCAGAGCGATATCGCTCTCGAATCGTCTTTTTGCCAGATTCTCGCCGGCGCTGTGTGATCGCTCGATTCGAGAGTAATGAGGGACGAGATCGCGTGTGGTTGATGACCGCAGTCAAATCGCGGAGTGGGGGTCTCTATGCCGAATATTGAAGGACTCCAGAGCAACGTTGTGGGTTCATCGTAAGCTGGGCGTTTTTTTTGAATCCGGCGATATCTATTCTTACAAGGGTGCGTCTTCTGTTCAGTCTCGCGGGCATCACGCGGCGAGAGCACAGGAGTACAGACCATGTCAGCATTCTCTTCGCCAAATCTGGGGCACCGACGCCTTCTCGCAGTTTTGATCGTGTTAGCGATCTCAGTCTTGATAACCGCCGGAGCCAGTGCTCAATTTGTGCCCCCTGTCCCCGTCCCACCGGCCAACCCGATCACGCCCCAAAAAGCCGTGCTGGGTAAAATTCTCTTTTGGGATCAGCAGCTCTCTAGCGACCACAGCACCGCGTGCGGAACATGTCATCTGACAGAGTTTGGGGGGGCCGACCCGGTCTTCGGACTTCACCCTGGCGCCGACGGAGCCTTTGGAAGCCCCGACGACATTCATGGGTCGATCGGTGTCGTCCGTCGGGACCCGGTGGGCATTCCGATTAGCGATCCTGTCTTCGGCTTTACTCCCCAGGTCACAGACCGGGCTGCCCCTAACTTCTTCGGTGGCCTATGGGATCCTGAGAGTCTCTGGGACGGCCGAGGGAGTTCGCGTTTTGACGACCCGATCACGGGCGTGAACCTGATTCCCGTCGGTGGGGCCCTTGAGAGCCAGTCCCTTGGTCCGATTCTAAACACGGTTGAGATGGCAAAGGACGCCCGCTCGTGGGCTTCGGTGACGAGCCACCTTGCGGGCACGAAGCCTTTGGCGCTCGCGACGGCGATCCCCCCGGACATGACTGCTGCAATCGCCGCCAACCCGACCTACCCCGACCTATTCAACGCCGCTTTCGGCACGCCGGACATTAGCCCCGCTCGCATCGCCTTCGCGCTGGCCACCTACGAACGTACGCTAGTCGCGGACCAGACTCCCTGGGATGTGTCGATGACCGGTGCTGCAACCGGTCCAGGGTTGACTCCAAATCAACAAGCCGGATGGAATTTCTTTCAAACTTCTCCGTGCTCGGGCTGTCACGCGCCCCCGCTCTTTTCGTCAGGACGTTTCGCAAGTATCGGACTTCGCGATATCAATGATGATATCGGTCGGGAGTTGGTGACCGGTCTGCCCTTTGACCGGGGTCACTTCAAGATTCCGACACTGAGGAATGTTGGACTGAAGAGCACGTTCATGCACACCGGAGAGTTCCTAACCCTCGGCGACGTGGTGCGTTTCTACCAACCCGGCGCGCCGCGATTCTTTGCGAACTTGTCGCCGGGCGTACCGGTCGCAATCCCGACTCCTGCGGAAGGTCCGCTGATCGACTTCTTGCAGAACGGCCTCACGGACCCCCGCGTCGCCAGCGCCTCTTTCCCCTTTGATCGCCCCACGCTCTATGTTCCGGAAGTCTCAATGGTCCAGCAGATTCGAGTGGGAAGCCTCTGCCTCGCTATGTTGGTTGTCGCCCGGAAGCGAAAGGGTGCAAGTCTGCTCTAGAGGTCGCCTAATAGGACTTTGTAAAGGTCTCGGCTTCCTCGCAAGATCGAGAGGCAGCGTTTGGATCCGTTCAGAGCCAACTGTTGATCATGAGGAAGGGCGCCCAGAAGAAGGGGTGCGAAAAAGAGGGGTCTTCGCGTAGTGCTAGCTGTGCACGGCGAAGCGCCTCGGCGCGGGAAGATTTTTCGCCTGATAGCTCCGCGTAAAATTTTGAAACAAGTTGCGTCGCTGCTCGATCATTGACGCGCCAGAGGCTAGCCAGCGCGCTCTGGGCACCGGATTGAATCGCGACTCCCGCAAGCCCAAAGGCCGCTCGTTCACTACCTACCGCAGTGCTACAGGCACTGAGGACAAGGAGCTTGAGCGAGTGGCGCGACCGGAAACGAGCGGGCCGAAGGATTTCACCGAGGCGTCGCATGGACAGCTTGCCACTGCTGGTCACAAGGAAACTTTCGTCGGAGACGTCGTC
>DGPZ01000100.1 GCA_002390675.1 Deltaproteobacteria bacterium UBA4427 | reverse complement strand
CGCGTGTTCTAACGGGTGGCGCCCAGCTCATCCAGGTAAGTCCGGAGACTTACCCGCCAATCAGGCATCTCGTCGAGCCCCTGCTGTCGCAGTCGAGAGTTGTCGAGTGCCGAAAAGCTCGGCCTTCGAACGGGCGACGGAAAATCAACGTTAGTAGCCGGTAGCAGGCGGATATCAGTTCGTGTTTCCTCGAAAATGGCCGCCGCGAATTCGTTCCATGAACATTGTCCTTGGCTCGTCGCGTGATAGACCCCATTCGCCTCCGAGCTCTCCGCGAGTCGGCGGATCTGATGGGCGAGGGCGTACGTATGCGTCGGAGTCAGGATCTCATCCGTCACGACCTTGACTTCATCTCGTTCTCGGGCGAGATGTAGCATCAGCTGAACGAAGTTCTTGCCTCCTTTCGCGAGGCAGGGCGCTAGACCGTAGAGCCCCGAGCTGCGCACGATCACGTGGTCGGGGCAGGCGGCGGCGAGCAGCTGCTCGCCTGCAAGCTTGCTTGAGGCATAGACGTTAAGGGGCGCCGGTAGCTCGTCTTCGCGCCAGGGTGTCAGGTCCCCTTCGCGGCCGGATCGCGCGTTGCGTTCGCCAAAAACGTAGTCGGTACTCACGTGGATCAGCCGCGCGTCGATCTCTGCGCACGCTTCGCCAAGCGTCGCGACGCCGGTTGCGTTGATGGCATAGGCTTCCGCCGGCCGCGCCTCGCAATCGGGCACATTGTGGAAGGCGGCCGCGTTGACGACGAGCTCGGGCCTAATGCTGTCGAGAATTGATCTCCGTAGCGCGTCGGGCTGCGCTAAATCGAGTTGAATCTGGGCTCCCATGCGTGCGGCGGTCACGACTTCGAGATCTGAGAAAGCCAACTGGAGATCGTGTCCGAGCTGGCCGGTCGCGCCGAGAATTAAAACGCGCATGAGAAACGAGACCCCTTGTTGTTAGGACTTATTAGGGCTTGATTGTGGGTCAACTCGGAGCGAGTTTCGGCTCAGCCGTGGAGTTGCTTGAAGACTTCGATGTTGTAGAAGGCTTCTTTTGAGAAGTCTCCGTACTCGCTGCGATTCTCGAATAACGAATCGACGATCGTCTCAACGCCGAATTGAGGATTGAAGCCGAGCACGCGCCTCGCACGCTCGGTCGAAACCCGGTAGCTGCGGAAATCTTTGATGTCCTTGACGTCGAGGGCAATCGTCTGTCCCGTCAAACGCTCGACGGACGCAGCGACGCGCTCGCCTATTTCGCCAACAGTAAAGTTGTCGTAGGCGACGTTGTAGACGCCACTCACGTCGCGCTCGGCCCCGGCCGCCAACAGAAACGCCTGGGTCGTGTCGCGCACATCGAGAATCGGTCGCCATATAGTCGGGTTATTGATCGTGATGCGTCTGGTTTGAACCGCTGCTTTGAACATCGTGTTGACGATGAGGTCGAAGCGCATGCGTGGGCTGTATCCGACGACCGTGCCCTGGCGCAGCGCGATCGTCGAGAAATCCTCGTCCGCGAGCTGCAGGACTCCGCGCTCGCCTTGGAGCTTCGAAATTCCGTACGGGTACCCGCAACGAACGTCGCTGTCTTCATCGGCCAGTGTCGCATCGGTGAAGCCGTAGACCGAACACGAAGAAGCGTAAATAAATCGTTGAACCCCGGCGTTCTTTGCGATGTAGGCCAGGTACGAGGGGAGGGCGCCGTTCTCGATGAAATTCTTGGACGGGCTGAATTCGGCCATCGGGTCATTCGAAAGTCCCGCTAGGAAGATCACCTGGTCGTAGCCTGCGAGATCCTCCTCGGTCAGATCGAAGAGTTCGCGACGCATCGTTTCCACGCCTTCCGGGAGGTGGTTTCCGAACCAGAATAAGTCAGCGACGGTGACCTCGTAGCCGCGCTCTTGTAGCAGGGGTACGAGCACGGAGCCTATGAATCCCGCTCCGCCGGCGATAAGGATTTTCATTTGTCCACCTAGTGATACTGAACGGTCCAGACTCTCGGCTATCCGGCCGCGTCGCGCAAGGAATCGTTAGGCTTTAGCGAGTCGAAACTTCTCACCAACACGAGTGAATCATCAGGGGCGCCGAGGACTTCCGGCGCTACGATTCGATTTGTAGATGCCCCATCGGGGGCTGCTATGCTGCCCGCGGCCTGGTGTGTTTGGGGACGCGCCTTCTGATCCCACTCGGAGCGGATAGAGGCAGTAAAAAAATAAGTAACTGCCCCGAATGATAGGGACGGCCGTGTCGCCTCATAATCCGTTGTCGTTCATTGCCACCGGCTGGCGACACAAAGAACTCATCACGCAGCTCGCCTGGCGCCGAATAGAGACCCGTTACCGCGGCTCGGTGTTCGGCCTGCTTTGGGCGGTGTTCGAGCCTTTGGTGATGCTGACGATCTATACGTTCGTTTTTTCGCTCGTCTTTCAAGCGCGCTGGGGCGCGTTGCCTAACGAGCGGGGCGAGTTCGCTCTCTTTCTGTTCTCTGGACTCACGATCTACGCGATTTTTTCGGAGTCCGTAAACGAAGCGCCCCAGTCGATCGTTAGTTCGGAGGCGTTCGTTAAGCAGCTGGTATTTCCCACGGAGATCCTGGCGTGGGTGAGCGTCGTGGCTGCTCTATTTAAATTTACTGTAAGCTCGGGGTTGCTGATTATCTTTTACCGTTGGACGCAGGGCACCCTTCCCGTCACGGCGCTCTTGTTGCCGGCGGTTGTCCTGCCAGTCATTTTCCTGACGCTGGGCGTGACCTGGATCTTCTCCTCTCTCGGGGTCTTTCTGCGCGACTGTGGGCAACTGGTCGGTTTGGGGACGACCGCTCTGCTCTTTCTGAGTCCGATCTTCTATCCGGCGTCGATTGTGCCCGAGCGGTATCGCGATCTCTTCTTTGCCAACCCCCTGGCCGGAGTGCTCGAAATGTCCAAACTCAGCCTCTTCGAAGGTGGGGTTCCGGATCCAGCCGAATGGTTGATTTTGTTTGGCGTTAGTTGGGTTGTCGCTTGGGCCGGCCATAGTTGGTTTGTTGGTACGAAGTCGAGTTTCGCCGATGTTCTCTGAAGAACCCTCGATCGAGGTCCGCGGCCTAGGGAAAACGTTCGCGCTCTATGACCGTCCCGAGGACCGTCTAAAGCAGATGTTGTGGCCCGGCCGAAAGCGTTTCTATCGCGAGTTTGTTGCGGTGCGCGACGTGGATCTCGAGGTGGGGCGAGGCGAATGTGTGGGCATCGTGGGCCGAAATGGTTCGGGTAAGTCGACGCTTTTGAATATGATCTGCGGGATCCTGGCCGCGAGTTCTGGGGACGTGCAGCTCCGCGGTCGGG
>DGPZ01000081.1:4444-5680 GCA_002390675.1 Deltaproteobacteria bacterium UBA4427 | reverse complement strand
TCGAACTGCTCAAGTCTTGCGCTGCGCGCGGCGTGAAGGCTGCCTTTGTGACGAGTGCGGGCTACGGCGAGGCGGGAGAAGAGGGCGAGGCGATGCAGCGAGAGTTGGTCGAGACCGCCGATTCACTAGGGATGGTGCTCATAGGCCCGAATGGCCAGGGGGTGATCTCGACGCCGGAATCCATGTGCGCCCAGATCGTGGCGCCAATGCCGCCTGCTGGGCGAATTGGTGTTGCGAGCCAGAGTGGCAACCTCGTGTCCTCTTACATGAACTACGCCGTGGCAACGGGCGTAGGTATCAGCAAGGCGGTTTCGTTAGGCAACTCTGCTCAGACCGGCTTGCCCGATCTTCTCGAGTACTTCTCTGTCGATCCTGATACCGATGTCGCCGTGACCTACGTCGAAGGTATTAGCGATGGCCGCGCTTTTCGCCGTGCGGCTGCGCGACTGACTTCGCGAAAGCCGTTGGTGCTCGTGAAAGGCGGGGCGCGCGCGGAAGGACAGCGCGCTGCCGCGAGTCATACGGGCGCTTTGGCAAGTGATGACCGCATCTTCGACGGAATGTGTCGGCAGATCGGAGTACTGCGCGCGCCGACGATTGAGGAAGCCTTCGAATGGGGCGCGACTCTGGCGACGCAGCCGCTGCCGCACGGGCGTCGCGTGGTGATCTTTACGTCGGTCGGCGGGTGGGGCGTGCTCGCGGCGGATGCGTGTGCGGATGTTGGACTCGAACTGATCGAGCTGCCCGAAGAGATCAAGGCGGCGATTGATGAGCGAGTGCCTGCGCGATGGAGCGGCGGGAATCCGATCGACCTCGCCGGTGGTGAGACCCGGGACACTATTCCGGAGGTGCTCGATCTCGTTTGTGCGCATCCGGATGTCGACGCGGTGATCCATTTGGGGCTGGGGATTCAAGCGGCGACCGCCGCAATGTTCAGGCGCGGGAAGTTCTTCCCGGAGCACGGACTCGAGCGAATTTCCGGATTCCACGAACGCCAGGACGCTCGCTATGTCGAAGCGGGAATTGAGGCGAGCCGTAAACATGGAAAGCCGGTTCTCGCCGTAACGGAGCTCGTTGCTTCGAATCCCGAAAATCCAGCTCCAGCGGCTGCCCGCGAGAACGGCCGAATCTGTTACCCGAGCGCCCACCGCGCTGTCCGAGCCCTCGGAGCACTGTCGAATTGGGCGGAGTTCAGCCGCCGGCGCTAGCTCTTCGGCCTTCTAGGAAGCAAGTAGG
>DGPZ01000081.1:0-4390 GCA_002390675.1 Deltaproteobacteria bacterium UBA4427 | reverse complement strand
GATAGGGCGATAGGGCGGTCTCATCGACGAACGTCTGGGAAACGGGCGTTTTCGGCGGCGAACCTGCAGAATCGGTCCCCCAAAATGAAGCGACCCGACGTGTCTAAGACACGTCGGGCCTCCCTGGGAAGGGGATATCGGCTTGTTCTATATATGAAGTGCCGTTTGAGACGCCGAAGTGGCGGACTTTTTTCGTACGCGGGCATCTTTTTTTTGGCGACCGAGCTAAGTGCCTGAAAAGGCAACTGATTCGCAAGAACTCAGGAGGAAAAAATGGCGAGAGTACTCGTATTGACCGTGATTGGAGAGGATCGCCCAGGGCTAGTAGAGTCCCTGGCTGAGGTTATTTCTACCCATGATGGCAATTGGGACAAGAGCCGAATGGCGCGGCTTGCAGGCCATTTCGCCGGTGTCGTGCAGATTCATCTCCCGGACGACCGTGCTGACGCCCTGATCGCCGCGCTGCCGGGGCTCGCGGATCGAGGCCTCTCAGCCAGCGTGGTCGACAGCGATTTGTCTTTGGTGTCCGTAGATCATCGTCAGTCGATCCGATTGGAATTGGTTGGCCAGGACCGACCAGGGATCGTGCGCGAGATTTCTAGTGCGTTGGCGGCCTTGGGCGTGAACGTTCAGGACCTGCGCACCGTTGTCGAGAGCGCACCGATGTCGGGTGAGGCGCTATTCCGCGCGGAGGCGGAACTGGCTCCGCCCGAGGACGTCCCCCTCGAATCGATCCGCTCGGCCCTTGAGAATTTGGCCGATGAGCTCATGGTAGACATCCAGCTGGAGACCCTCGGCTAAGTGCCTTACCTCGGTTATGCACCGTTTATCCCCGCTGCTCCACGGAATTAGTCTCTGCTCCCCTCAATTGGGTGAGGATTAGAGCGAAATTCAATGAAGATGTGATTCGACGGTGGCGATGCGGATGTTATTTCTGCTCTCCATGAAGATCCAATTCGACGAATTTTTCCTGGACGACCAATGTTATGTCTTCGAGCGATCGGGTGTGCCCATTTCGCTTAGGCCGAAGGTTTTTGATCTACTAGTGCAGCTCCTCCGCCATCGCGACCGCGTAGTCAGGCGAGAGGAACTCGTGGAGGCAGTCTGGCAAAGGACAACCGTCGGTCCGGGCTCCCTGTCGGGTTTGGTGAATGAACTCCGGCAGGCGCTTGGCGAAGGTCGCGAGAACTCTTCGATGATTCGTACAGTGCACGCTCGGGGGTATCAGTTCGTCGGAAAAGTCGACGAGCGGTCTTCGCGACTGGAGCAAGACGTACGCCCCGTAGAGAGTATCCTGGGTGGGCTCGCGGCGGACGCAGTAGGTCCTGAGTGCAAGGCGCTGATCGAGCAGGTGAGTGAAGTGGGGGCTCGAGGCATCGTCCTTGAAGGGGCACTAGTCCAAGGCGTCGCTCAAGAAGACTCGGGGGTCACGGCTACGCTTTTCGGGACTGCGCACGCGACGGGTTTCGAGTTGCACCGCCTTATTGCCCCAGATGCTGCGTTTGCGTCAGCTGCGCGTTTATCCGCGGATCTTTTGAAGACGATGCAGATGGCGCGGGGCACCGCTGAGACAGCGGCGGCTTTGCCGCTGCCGGCACGTGCCTGGTTCGGGGCCGGAAGCGGAGAGCCTGTGGCTGGGGGGCGATCCGCGCTGACCGGAGGGCCCCCGGGCGGGGTTGTGGCGATGGCGCAGATGGTTGCGGTGCTGGCGGCTCGTAAGCCTCTTCTGATAGCGATCGAGTCGATCAAGGCTGCCGGGAGCATGTTTGCGCACGAGATCGTTCGGTTCGCGAACGCCTTGGGCAGCGCCCCCGTTTTGATCGTTGCACTGCTCGGGCAACATGATGACGGGGGCGGAGCCGCGGCGCAGTGCCGGAAAGTTCTTTGCGGTGACAGCGGATTCCTAGACGGAGAGGCGTTCTTTGCGAGCCGGCAGAGCAATGAGTCTTTGCAGCAATTGCTTTCGGACTCTGAAAGCGCGGAGACTTCTGCTCATCAAGGTAGGTCGCCTGCGGACGCGGCTGTTTTCGGCACAGGCGAGGGTGTTTCTGAACATGCGGCTGGAGCGGTGGTGAAGCCTGGAATCAGGTCGGTTCGCAGAATTGGTGACGCGCGGGCGAAGGGCCTTGGCTTTTAATGCTAGGCAGCGGGCCCGCAGGAGACTGCTTCGTCGTGTGACGGATCATTTACATGAGAACTGGGGGGAATCACACGGTGTCGCATAGGCGATTCTCCAAAGCGAATTCGATCGATGCATCCAATTCATCGAAATAGTTCGCGAAAACCGCTGACGTCATGTCAGAATGAAAATAGGATGTGATTGGCGTGAACAAGGTGATCCGCTTAAGCTCGGCGCGCGACGTAGAGGCAGTGGGAGTCCTGGGCGCTATCGATGCCGTCGGGCTCGAGAGCACCTCGGGTATCGGTCATAGACCTCCGGCACAATTTGGAGAAGCCGAGAGCAGGTTGTTCTCGGGCGCCTTCGCTAAATGGTTCTCGAACGCCGCAATTCCGGAACGTAAACGCGAGGATTTGATGCTCGACCAACTTGATCGCCGTGACCGACTTCGCCTGGTCGAATTCGTCTGCTCGTTTGCTTGGGCGGATCTCGAAATTCAGCCCGAGGAGCGCGTATTTATTTCACGGCTGATTCGTAGACTCGGCTTGGACGAGGAAGAAGACCTCCAAGTCCAGCAATGGCTCGACCGCCCGCCGGGAATTGATGGTCTCGATCCGACATCTATTCCTGCCGGCCACCGCCTCATCTTTGTAGAGGCGATTGAAGGCCTCATCGGTGCGGACGGCGAAATTTCCGATGAAGAGCGCGAGTCCTTCGACATATTTAAGCAGTTGCTCGAAGCCTAAGGCTTCCGGAGCTCGTCTCTGTATTGGGCGGTCGCCTTATTAGGGAGTGGCCTTACGGGGCAGTGTCCCTGTTCAGTAGTGAGCTAGGCGATCAGCGAGTACGATTCTTCGGGAACCACGGAATCAGCATCGACGTTTCGTCGATCACCTGCTGGTAGTTCGCGCGCCGTTCGAGGGATCTTTTTTCGAGCAGCGGGATGCTGACCCCGAGAAACATCACGGTCATCGAGACCGGACCGATCAGCCCCCAGGCAAGCCATTCCGGGTCCGCGGCATAGCCGAAGAGGAAAAGGCTCCACCAGATCATGATCTCACCCAAGTAGTTCGGGTGACGTGAGTAGAGCCAGAGTCCGTTGCGAAGGGTTTCTCCGGGTTGCTTCGGGCCGAGTACGAAGGCACGAAGCTGATTGTCGGCGAACCACTCGAAGGCGACGCCGCCTAGGCCGATGACCAGGGCGAGCCCGTCCAGCAGGCCTAATGCGCGCTCGCCGGTGACGAGGGCTGGATATACGGCGACCATTCCTGCAAAGACGATTAGGGTCGGGAAAAAATGGATGCCGCCGAAGCTCACGAGCCAGAAGGCACGCGGGAACTGTGTTCGGAAGTCGACGTAGCGCCAATCTTCATGATCGAGACCGGTCCAGCCGCGTGCCCAATTCCAGGTGAGGCGGATACCCCAGAGCGTCATCACCAGCAGTACCATCGCCGAGCGGAACTCCGGGACCTGCGGTTGTGCAAGGCTCATCCAGAAGAGCACGATTAACGGCGGAATCACGCTCCAGTAGGCGTCGTAGAAGCTCGAGTTGTTGTAGGCGACGCTCCAGCCAAAGATTACGATCGTGGCGACCGCGTCCGCTGCGAGGGTTCGCCAGATGGGGTCTTCGATGGGTGCGAATACGAGTGTCGCCGCGCCGGCTCCAATCGCCATCACATAGGACGCAAGGACGAGGGCAAGGGCGCGACCTCTTGGTATGGAGCTGGACGTATTGGCTTGGCTCATGGGGTGTTGCTCCAGTCGCGCGACGACTGCATAAGCCGCGCGCGTGGTCGATTGGAATTGGAGATAGACAGGAGGGAGGGGCGAAGTTATCCGGCGACTTTGCGGTCACCGTCCCAGAAAGCTTCGCGCAGTTTGTACTTTTGGAGTTTGCCGGTCGCGGTGCGGGGGAGCTCGGGCACGAAGCGGACGCTCGTTGGACACTTGAAGTGGGCCATTCGCTCGCGGCAGAAAGCGATCAACTCTTCTTCGGTCGCGGATTCGGTTTCGCGCGTGAGGACCAGGGCGACGGGCGTCTCGCCCCATTTCTCGTGGGGGATTCCTATGACCGCGCATTCGAGCACTGCGGGATGTTGGTAGAGGCAGTCTTCGATCTCCGGGCTCGAAATATTCTCGCCACCGGAAATGATCACGTCTTTCTTGCGGTCGACTATGTGAATGTTTTCGAACTCATCCCAGACGGCGAGGTCGCCCGTATGGAAATAGCCGTCGTAGATGGCTTTCGCGGTTTGCTCGGGCTGCTCGTAG
>DGPZ01000151.1:6877-13112 GCA_002390675.1 Deltaproteobacteria bacterium UBA4427 | reverse complement strand
CAAGGACCCGCTCGTCCCAACCTCCACCGAGGGCCTTGTACAAGGCAACGAACGAGGTGAGAACAGATCGGTGCGCTTGTGAGTGGCGCAGCTCCGCGTCGAAGAAGGTGCGCTCACTGTCGAGCACCTCCAGGTAGTCGACCACGCCCGCATCGTATCGAGCCTGGGACAGGCGCAGAGTATTCGCTGCCGCCCTGACTTGGCGAGTTCTTGCAGCGAACTCCCTTCGAAAGGTCTCCGTCGCGACAATCGCGTCTTCCACTTCTCGGAACGCTTCGAGCAGGGTGAGGATATAAACCTCCTCGGCCTGCTCGGCCCGAGCGACCTGAGCCTTCTTCTGCGCTTTCAGTCGTCCCGAATTGAAGATGGGCTGAAAGATGCCTGCCGCCAAGCTCCACTGCCCGGCATCCATGGAATTCAGATCGGTCAGATCCGTCGCGACAACACTGATCCCCGACGTCAGGGAGAGGGACGGAAAGCGCAGCGCTTGCGCGACTCCGATTTCTGCAGTCTCCGCAACGAGGAGCTGTTCTGCCTCTTGAACGTCGGGCCGGCGCTTCAGCAATTCAGACGGTAGGCCCGCGGGCACGGAAAGGGGCACTCCGCTGAAACCAATGCGTGGCCCGACAGGAACGCGACCCGGGAATTCACCCAGCACGACCCGCAGCGCATGCTCGGTCTGGGCGGTGAGGCGCTGGAATCGAGTCACCGAAGCCTCCGCCACAGCCAACTGCACCTGCGCCTGATTAACGTCGATTTCCGGTTCAATCCCTCGATCGAATCGCGCCTGAATAATTCCGAGGCGTTCGGCTCGTCCCTCGACGGTTCGGCGTGAGATCTCAAGCCGGGCACTCACGTCTTGAAGCCTGAAATAGAGATTCGCGACCTCCGCGATCAAACTGATTGTTACGTTTCGTACCCCAAACTCGGATGCCAGAAGCTCCGCTCTCGCGGCTTCAGTGGCGCGCGAATAACGTCGCCACAAGTCAATTTCGAAACTGAGGTCCGCGCCGATGCCGAAATTATTATCGGTGCCAGCGAGCGGATTGATGTTCTTGCTATCGCGTCCGCGCCCCGCAGATCCGAAAACGTCTAGAAAGGGGAATTGATCCGCCCGAGTGAAGTTCAGGAGATACCGAGACTCCTGAAGCCGCGCGAGTGCGATCGCGAGATCTCGGTTCTGATCGAGAGCTCGGTCGATTAGGGCCCGCAGGACCTCGTCGTCATAGATGTCCCACCACGGCCTATTCGCGATCGCATCCTGCTCGGCGGTGGTCCGCTCCCAACCGGCGGGCAAGTTTAGTTCGGGACGCTCGTAATCTGGTGTGAGCGCACATCCGGAAACCAAGAGGGCAACCAGACCCAACGTGATGGCACAGCCCTTCTTCATGACGAAATTTCCTCGGTGGGTGTCGCATCCGTTGCCGGATGAGCCTCGCTCTTCGCGATATAGCGTTCGACGAAGACAAAGAGCGCCGGGACCACCAAGACGCCGACGATGGTCGCCACCAGCATTCCGCTGAATACGGTCATCCCCATCACTTTCCTCGCCTCGGCGCCGGCACCGGTCGCAATGAGAAGCGGAATAACACCCAAAATGAAGCTGAAGGCGGTCATCAAGATAGGCCTAAAGCGCTGCTGTGCAGCAAGTCGAGCCGCCTCGACCACTCCCTTCCCTTTGTCCATCTCAATGCGCGCGAACTCCACGATCAGGATTGCATTCTTCGCAGACATCCCAATCAGCATCACGAGTCCGATCTGAGCGAAGACGTTATTCACGTAGCTCTCGCTGAATAGCCGAGCGATCGCGAGTCCACCCATCGCGCCGAAGATGGCGATTGGAACACCCGCGAGCACCGAGATCGGCAGAGACCAGCTCTCGTACTGCGCGGCAAGGATCAGGAAAACGAAGACCAGCGCCATAATGAAGACCGAACTTCCCGAGCCCTCCGCGCCTTTCTCCTGATAGCTCATCGCATTCCAGGCAAATGACATGCCGGAGGGAAGGGTCTCCGCCGCAACTTCCTCTAGGGCCGCCAGCGCTTGGGAAGAGCTGTATCCACGTGCGGGCTGCCCCGTCACCTCTGCCGCGCGGAAAAGATTGAAGCGATTCGTGTACTCGGGACCGTAGGTGTTACCCGCTGTCACCAGTGTCGAGATCGGCACCATCTCGTCCTGGTCGTTTCGGGCGTAGAAGAAACGCAGGGCTTCTGCACTCGCCCGATATTCCGGCTCTGCCTGCACATAAACCTTGTAGAGGCGGCCGAACCGGTTGAAATCATTCACATACCCTCCGCCGAGGAAGGCGCTGATCGAAGCGTTCAGTTCCTCAAGCGGGACTCCCTGCTTAAGGGTCTTTACGTGATCCACGTCGAGAAAGATCTGCGGGGTGCTCGCGCGGAATACGCTTCGCGTCCCCGCAAGCTCCGGGCGCTTCGAAGCAGCCTCAACGAAGGCGTGAGTGCGCTCTTCTAGATAAGCGGGGTCTCGACCTACTCGATCCTGAAGCAGGATCGAGAATCCGGATCCGGTCCCCAACCCGGGGATGGCGGGGGGACCGAACGCGAACGCCCTGCCCTGGCTGAGCCGCGTCGCGAACTGGTGGTTGAGCCGCCTAACGATGTTCTTCGCCTGATTTTCGACTCCAGGCCGGTCATCCCAATCCTTGAGCTGAATGAACACGAACCCGGTGTTGGACTGGACCGTGCCCGTGACCTTGGTAAAGCCCGCCACGGAGGTCACATTCTCAACGGCGTCTATCTCACGCACGATCGATTCTACTTCCTTCATCACCACCTGAGAGCGCTGAAGCGAAGCGGCTTCGGGGAGCATGAAGGCAGCGAGAACGTAGCCCTGATCTTCCTCGGGAATGAAGCCAGACGGAACGGTCTGAAAGAGTACCAAGAGCCCCAAGACCAGTGCCCCGAGTAGTGCTCCTGAGCGCCAGAGCTTCGCCGTAAAGAAGTCACTCACGGTCATGAACCGGTCGGTGGCCTTCTGAAAGATACGATTGAACCAATCGAAGAAAGGACTGAGCGCCCCCCTCTCTTCGCCCGTCGGCTTCAGCAACATCGCAGCAAGAGCCGGGCTCAGCGTCAGCGCGTTGAGCGACGAGAGTGCGACTGAGATCGCGATCGTGATAGCGAACTGTTGATAGAGGCGGCCCGTAATACCGGCCATCGTGGCTACGGGCACAAAAACGGCGATCAGCGACAGGGAGGTAGCGACGACGGGTCCGGAAACTTCTCGCATCGCCTCGACGGTCGCATCCTTAGGGGCGAGTCCCTTGGCGATCTTCGTCGACACGGCTTCGACCACGACAATCGCGTCATCGACGACGAGTCCGATCGCGAGAACCAGACCCAGTAGGGAAAGGGTATTGATCGAAAAGCCGAGCAAGGGGAAGACGGCGAACGCGCCGATCAGAGAAACTGGCACCGTCAGCGCAGGGATCAGAGTCGCGCGGAAGCTCTGCAAGAAGACGAATACCACCAGGATGACGAGCGCCAGCGCCTCAAAGAGCGTGATGATGATCTCGCGGATTCCCGCCGTGATGGGCTTGGTCGTATCCAACGAGATCTGATAATCGAGATCTTCGGGGAAATCCGCGGATAGGCGCTCGATCACCTTGAAGACTTTGTCGGCGACTTCGAGTCCATTCGCGTCGGGCAGCTGGAAGATCTGGATCACCGCAGAAGGCGTTCCGTTAGTCCGCGTTCGCATGAGGTAGTTCTGGGTCCCGAGTTCGATCTTCGCCACGTCGCGAAGCAAGAGCTGAGACCCGTCCTCGTTTGACCGAATGACGACAGCACCGAATTCCTCGGGTGAAGAGAACCGCCCTTTCGTCTGGACCGTATAGGTGAATTCGGTTCCGGCGGGCGCGGGCGGTCCGCCCATCTGCCCCGCCGGCACGAGAACGTTTTGGCTCTGAATCGCGGAGGTGATGTCGGTGATCGTAACGCCAAGCTTCGCAAGCTCGTCGGGTCTGATCCAGACCCGCATAGCGTACTCGGTGCTGCTTCCCCCGAGCACTTCCGCCTGACCGACGCCTTCGATACGCGAGATCTCGTCGATGATGTTGATCGTGGCGTAGTTCGCCAGGAACTGCGCGTCGAAGCTTTTGTTAGGAGAGGTCAACCCGATCAAAACCAACGGAAAGGAGAGCTTCTTCTTGACTACGACTCCCTGACGCTTCACCTCGTCCGGCAGAGATGCTTCGGCCTCGGAGACTCTGTTCTGGGTGAGGACGTTCGCCATGTCGAGGTCTGTTCCCACCTCGAAGGACACCTCAAGCGACATCTTCCCGTCGCTCGAGTTCGTCGATCGCATGTAGATCATGCCCTCGACGCCGTTCACCTTCTGTTCGATGGGGGTGGCGACCGACTGCTCGACGCTCGTCGAGTTGGCTCCCGGGTAGTTCGCCGTCACGTTGATCATCGGGGGCGTGATCTCAGGGTATTGCGCGATCGGCAAGCCCCGCAGTGCGATCAGCCCTACCAGCACCATGAGAATCGCGATCACCATGGCGACGATCGGTCGTCGGACAAAAAATTCAGACACGGATCAGGCCCCCGCCGCCGGAGCGGGCTTCGCTCCCGGTTCCTTCACGTCCGTCGGGTTGGCCGCGACAGGCTTGGGATCGATCGTCATGCCCGGTCGCAATCGTATTGCGTCCACCGCAATGCGTTCCTTGGGTTTCAGACCTTGGGTGATGACGCGAAGGGTTCCGACTTCCGGGCCGAGTTCGACGGAACGGATCGAAACTTTGCCCTTGTCATCGACAACATAGACGCGCTTTTTGCCCTGCATATCACTGATGGAACGACTCGGAATGAGCATCGCACCCTCGAGGACCTCCGCGACTACACGGATGCGGGCAAACTGCCCAGCGAGCACACGCTGTTCCGGGTTCGGGAACTCGGCTTCGAGCGTGAGAGTGCCCATGCCAGAATCGACTACGGCGTCCATCGCGACCACGTGCCCCTTCTCCGGATGGACGGATCCATCGGCCAGGATCAACTCCAGACCGGCGGCCAGGCGCTTTTGTTCCCCTGAACCCTTACCCGCTTGGGCGAGTCGCTTGGCGAGCAAGAGGTAGGTCCGCTCATCGATCGAAAAACGCACCTTGATCGGATTGGTGTCCGAGACGACGTTCAACACAACCGGGTTGGGTGTCCGCCCGACGAATTCGCCGACCCGCGCCTTCGAGATCCCGATCCTTCCCGAGATCGGCGCATGGAGCTTGGTGTAGCCGAGCTGAATCCGAGCCTGCTCCACTGAGGCCTGTGCGGTCTGAAGCGCTCCCTTAGCGGCCTGGTAGCGCGCGACGGCACCATCCAGGTCGGCTTGACTCACGGCGTTGATCTCCGCCAGCGGAGCGATTCGGTCAAGGTCGGATTCGGCTTTTGCGAGACGCGTGACGGTCTCCGCGACCTTGCCCTGGGCGCCGACGACCTGCGCTTCAAAGGGCGTCGGATCGATCTCGTAAAGGAGTCCTCCCTTCTTTACGTGGCTCCCTTCCCTAAAATGCATTCCGGTCAGCACGCCCTCGACACGGGCTCGAATGAGAATGTCCGAGGAGCCTCGGGTCTCCCCCACCAACTCCCGGAGAATCGGCTGGTCCCTTACCAGGACCTGCGCGACGGGGATCTCGAGCAGAGTGGGTGCAGGCGCCTTGGGACGCTCGCATCCCAGCGTCAGGCAAAGCACTCCTAGCGCGACTAGCAAATGGAGGAAGGTGGGTCCCACGTCTAGGCCGCTCGATCCCTCAAGCACTTTTTCATCCGCAAGCTGCGTCCGCATCATTCTCTCCACTCAAGCCAGTCCAGATCCGCTTTTCGAAGGTGAGACGTTCGCCCGCAGCGCGACGGCCCGCAACCGACGACGAAGACGAAGTGAGAAAAACTGGCGATGAAGAGGCAGCCCTCGGCCGGAGGCGGCACCGCAAAGCGCTAGGCAAGGCGGATGCGAAGAGGTCGTTTGGAGCGTTTAAGACGGAAGAAGGCTGGCAGCACAATGACGCTTGGTCATCAGGCCTCGGGCGTGGCACCTATCCGTTCGGTTCTCCCGCGAGAGCCTTCCCCCTTGGATCGACACCTGTTTCGCGACCGAACGCCCCCAAACGCCAAAACCCGGCAGGATCTTCAGTCAAGACCGCTCGGTGTAAAAACTCGACCGGCCGGATTCGCAATCCTCATATCGTATTAGTTGGCGACTTCGCCCAACCTGGGACTTC
>DGPZ01000151.1:3211-6804 GCA_002390675.1 Deltaproteobacteria bacterium UBA4427 | reverse complement strand
ATTGGGCCTGCCACTGTCTTCTCCACAAAAGGCCACAATCGGGATACACTCCAGACGCCGGTGCGATTCGACTCCACAGTCAGAGTGAACTTCTCATCGGTGGCTGCCCCAAAACTTGTGCTGGAGGAAATATGTCGGAAGAGGTTGATGCGCTGCGAGACGAGGTCAGTCGGTTGCGTGCCCAGATAAAAGAGATTTACGACTCAGAGATAGAGAGTTTCCACTTTTCACCCGCTGCTCAGCAGGACTGGAGCGAGGTTGACAGCATCCCTGCCCGAGGCACCAGCGCGTCAACCGTACAGGCCCTAATAGAGAACGCACACGCCCTCGACTTCGACCAGCGTCTGAATACGTCTTCCTACGTCAACGTCTCATTCGAGCCCGAAGAGGAAGCGGTGGCTCTCCTCGGGCTTGGCGTGAACCTCGCAGACCAGACCGTCTACCCTCAGTCGTATAAGCTCCACGACCGTGTCGTCAATATGCTTGCTCGACTCTGGCATTGTCCGGAGCCATCGAATTTCGCGGAGACGCAAACCTTCGCCGGAGCGGGCACGGTCGGTTCTACCGAGGCCTGCCTCCTTGCGGGGCTCGCACTCAAATTCCGATGGCGTGAATGGCGAGCCGAACGGGATGGCCTCTCCCATTCGGAGGTCCTGGGAATCAAGCCTAACATCGTCATCTCGACCTGCTACCAGGCCGCCTGGGAGAAGCTCTTTAAGTACATGGACATCGAGCCTCGGCTGGTCGAACCTTCGGTAGACACCTTCAAGGTCGATCCCGAAAATATTCGCGAAGCGATCGACGAAAATACCATCGCCGTGGTGTGCATTATGGGTAACCACTACGGAGGCCAATACGATCCCGTCTGGGAAGTCGACCGTGTGGTCTCAGAAGTAAACGCTCAAAAGGAATTCCAGGTGGGCATCCATGTCGATGCCGCTTCGGGCGGATTCATCGCCCCCTTCCAGCAGCACCTACCCGCTTGGGACTTCCGCTTAGACAATGTCCTCTCGATATCGAGCAGCGGTCACAAATACGGCGAGTCGTCATGTGGAACCGGGTGGCTGGTTTGGCGCAAGAAGGAAGGTCTGAGCGAGCATGTAGCCATTTCGGTGACCTACCTAGGAGGTCAGGCCGAATCCTACACGCTCAATTTTTCGCGCCCTGCGACTGGCGTCTACGTCCAGTACTACAAGCTGCTCCGCTTCGGGCTCCACGGCTACCAACAGGCCTGCGACAATCTCATGGCCAATGCTCAATTCCTGAGAACCGGCCTCCAGGAAATGACCTGTTCGGGTCAGCCTCGCTTCGTCATGCTGGACGACGGAGAGCAGCACTGTTTGCCTGTCGTCACGGCCATGCTCAATCCCGAGTGCGGTTTCTCCTATGACGATATCGACCTTCAGCACGTACTCTCGCAGCATCACTGGTATGTCAGCGGCTACCGAATGGGCTTCGAACACCCGTCTACCGACAAAACTGAACCGCTCTTTTCCGACAGCGATGCTGATCAGAGCATGTTTCGTATCGTGGTCAAGAACAATCTCACGCGAGACATGGCGAGGGATCTCCTCGGAGCATTTGATGCCGCTTTCGAGTTTCTAGACAGCGTCGACTTTTCACCGCTCCACTCTCTTGAAACAGCCAAGCTGCGCCACAAGGATCAACGGGTAATCTCGCGTCACTGCTGAGACAAATCTCTCCGTGGCGCTCTTCGAGAACAAGGAGTCGAGGATCAAGGAACTCGACGCTCTGATCGAAGGGGCAAGCCCATTCGGCTCCCGTCGCGGCGGGAGCCGCGAGCGGCACGGTAATGTTGGACCGCTCCAACCCGGAAGCTGAGAAACGCCGCGTTCAAGCTAGCTTTGCCGATTCGGCGATGCTCCCCGGCTCGCCCGCCCGACACTGAAGTGTCCACAGGAGTCAACCTAATGTCCCATGACGATCGTGAATTCGAAGTGGTGATCTGGGGAGCGAGCGGCTTCACGGGTCGTCTCACTGCGGAGTACTTGTTGCACGAATATGGCGCGTCGGGGAGCCTTCGCTGGGCACTCGGCGGCCGAAACTCAGCGAAGCTTAAAGACGTTCGAAAGGAGTTAGGCCGAAGCACGGGCTGCGACACAAGCGCCCTCCCTATCTTGGTCGGCGATAGCGAAGACGCAGCGTTCCTTACTCAGCTCACGAGACGAACGAAGGTCGTGTGTTCGACAGTCGGGCCCTACGCGAAGTATGGCTCGAAGCTTTTGGCCGCCTGTGCGGCGAATGGCACCGACTATTGCGATCTCACCGGCGAAGTTCACTGGATGCAGCAGATGATCGATGCGCATCACGATGCCGCGGTCGCGAGCGGCGCGCGCATCGTCTTTAACTGCGGCTTCGATTGCATCCCGTCGGATTTGGGCGCGTTCTACATGCAGCGCGAAATGCGGGCTCGGCATGGCGTGCCCTGCGCAGAAATTCAATTGCGTGTGAAGGGCTTTAGTGGGGGAGCAAGTGGTGGCACAATCGCCAGCATGCTCAGTATGTTGGAGCAGGCGGAGGGAGATCCATCGGTCGGTCGCGCGATGCAGGAGCCGTATTCTCTGAACCCAAAGGGCCAGCGGACGGGTCCGGATTCTGCGGAACCGCTTGGGCCGCACTACGACCAAGCGGTCGGTCAATGGACCGCGCCTTTCGTAATGGCCTCGATTAACACGAAGGTTGTACGCCGATCGAACGCGCTCCTCGACTACGCGTACGGCAAAGACTTTCGATACAACGAGGCGATGTTGATGGGCGCGGGGCCGGCGGGCCTTATGAAGGCCCTGGCGACGAGTGGAGGCTCCGCGGCAATGATGGGGGCGATGTCGATCGGAGCGCTGCGGCGGGCCGCTTCGGGTCGGCTTCCTCAGCCGGGAGACGGGCCTACGGAGGCTCAGAGAGAAGCGGGCTACTTCGATCTCTTGCTGCGCGGGACGGCCGCGGATGGCCAGGCCTTGCGGGGACGGGTTCTCGGAGATCGAGACCCAGGTTATGGCTCGACGTCGAAGATGCTCAGCGAGAGTGCTGTCTGCCTCGCGAGGGATCCGCTTACAGTAGGCGGGGGGCTCTGGACTCCGGCGAGCGCGATGGGCGAGGCACTCCTTGCGCGAATGCCGCGGGCGGGCGTGACATTTGAAATCGAAGCGTGAGTCGGTGAATAGGAAAAACAAGCGGGCTTTTCCGCACTGCTAATCCCAGGCATTTCTCGGCATTGTCCTCACAGGGAGTGGGGAAAACGAGGCTTATCTTGTCTCCCCCAGATGAGGCCGCTTGAAACCAGAAACGGACGGGCAGAGAAGGCTTCAAGCGGGAACGGGGAAGGAAACGAGAGAAGCAAGGTAGCGTGCCGGGCTGTGGCCTTTGGGGCCTTTGTGTGTCCTCATGAAAGGCAGCGCTCAAGGTCTAGTTGTGACCTTACGAAGCCCCGGGGCTCGAGACGATCATGCGTGCCATCTCTCGTCGCTGGGGGTAATGGTCAGCAACCGCGAAATGCCAGGTCGCCCGCTCGTCCCAGATCCCGACGTCGCCCTCGGTCCAGCGGTAGCGGAGCTGCAGGTTCGGATTCTCGACAT
>DGPZ01000151.1:0-3125 GCA_002390675.1 Deltaproteobacteria bacterium UBA4427 | reverse complement strand
CGACCCACTTTCTCGGTGAAAGACTCACCGGCACCGGAATCGTGGATCGCACGCATCCCCTCGATTCGTTCACGAAGCGTGTCGGAGAGCGCTTCGTAGGCGTCCCGCGTACTCGCCCAGAGCGTATCTCCACCAACGGCGGGAATATCGATCGCGCGCAAGGTGCCCACATTAGGGGGCGACGTATCGAAGCTCACATCAGTGTGCCAACGGTCCTGGTAAGGTCGGCTCTCGCGCGAGTCGATGATCCGCTCGACCAGTGCTTCGGTTTTTCCCATCAGTCGACCGAGGGGGTGGATATAGGGCGCCCCAAAGTGGCTTACCAACCGGTACTGGTCCGCGTCCTCGATCTTCTGACCAGGAAAGATCAGTACGAGATGTTCGAAGAGCTCTCGTTTGAGCGCCTCGACGACCGGCGGCGCGAGCGGCTGCGCGAGGTCAATGTTCGTAACGCTGGCACCGATCGTGCCAGTGAGACGTTGGATATCGAGTTCGGCCATACCGGTAATATACCTCGATTTACACCGAAGGAGCCCTAAGAAGTCCCTCACCAGGCACGTGAAGCGGGAGCGAAAATCCTATCGCTCTGTTTTGGAAGTCGCCGAGCGCCATATCGTCAAAGCTAAGAGCGACAACTTCGGGACCACTGTGCCAAGCCGAGAATCGAAAAGACAGGCTGCGTTTCTGGCACAGCCGATCTTCTATCTTCTAAATCAGATGGGCGCGCCGACGCGCCAAGGCCCCTTACCGAGCCGCTAGGCCGGCGTGCCACGGCACCAGCACAGCGCTCGCTGCGTCGTTTAGACTATTCAATTCGCTGAATCACGAGGACGGTCTTGTTCGATCCGTCCGCGGTCTCGTATGTTTGTGTCCCGTCAAGTTTGTAATAACCAAGGGGGAGTGACATCCCAATGCGAGTTTCGCCGGGTTCAATCGAATCACGCACGAGGATCGTAAACTCGTAGTTCGTCGAACCCCGCAGCTCGTCAAGTGAGTACAACACACTCTGATCTTCGATGACTTGGACAGCTTGTATCTTCTTATCGCGGTAATGACATGACTCGCGAAGCGCATTCACAATTTGCCCGCAGCCAAAGACCCGGCCCCCTACATCAGCAGGCGTAATCTCCCGATTCTGTAACGCGAGAATCGTATCGGCGAGTCGCGACGAGAAAAAGCCAGGGACGCCGACCTCCTTAAGGCGAGCATTTTCGATCTCCGTCGTCTTCTCACGCTGGGCCTTGACCTCCGCGTCCTTCGCCGTTCTCGCCGCCTTGCGGGCTTGGGAGGCGGCAAGCCTCTCGGCGTCCTCCTGTTTCTTTGCCGCAGATTGCTTCTCGCTCCGAACAGTGGCCGCCGCTGCTCTCTCTGCGTCCTGTCGTTCGCGCTCTCTCGCCTCGGCTGCCATCACCGCGAGTACCGCGACACGCCTTTCCTCTCCGATCGCATCGCAGCGTTCGGCTACAAACTGTTGGAGCGATTGCGGGAACCTATACCGGGTGTCATTCCTCATCTCCCGATTCATGCGTTGACTGAGGTCGCAATAACCGTCGCCGTCTCGCTCCCTGGCCTCGTAGGACCGACCGAGTGATACGATCTTCCCAAACGCGTATTCGTTAGCGGCAAGATCAGCGGACATCCGGTCGAGGCTTGCCCGCTGGGGAGTGTGCGCCTCCTGGGCAAATAGAGATTCCGCTCGATCTAGATCCCCCGCTCGGACCGCAGCCTCTAGCCTCACACCCCATAATAGGTGCTCTTCTTTCCGCTCTTCGTTCATGTAGACGAACCCGAACAAGATCAATATGGCGATCGCCGCGATTCCGAAACTAAACACTTTCATCGTTTTCCCCTACGGGCGTCATATGGACGACATCTGGTTGTTGCCCCGCACCCTCTGGGAGTTCAGGAGAACGATTGCGGCTCTCTGGACAAAGAGTCCCCGCGCTCGACTTCAGACTTCACGCCGTGAAGTGCTTTGCTGGGCGCACCTAGCTGGGTTTTGTTTCTCTAGGGAACTGAACTATTTCGGGGTAAAAGTGGCCCACATGTCGAGTTATCGAAGCTAAACCTGATCGCCCCGACACACTCGACAATTTGACAACTATGTCCCGGCTAGGCACGTCCTAGTCCGTTCGAGATGATGAAGCTCTCCGATCGCGGGCGAGTCTAGCGATCCTCCGCACCCGACTCGGCGGGTCGAGGTCGGATGCCAATCGCACAACCTGCGCGCCCGCAGGAGTCTGATCGTCCCCGGTCCCCCCAGCGCCAACGGATTTTCAGATACCTGACACATATTGGGTGTTCGGCACCTCAAATAGTGCAAGAGAGAAGACCTGACTCTTGTTTTTTACCTACATCGAGAGTTTTAGTTGATTATGAGTTAATAAAACCCCATAGTGTCGTATCCGAAACCCCTCGTTCCCAAAGGTAACCCCCTAATTAAGCACCAGATTTGCCGGTCTCGCCCTTGAAAAAGGGGGCTTAAACCTACACCAAACGAACCCTGATGTTCATTAAAAAAATGGCTTCTTTGCTGAAAATTTCTGAGAATTATGAAGACCTACGAGGTCCTGTGAAGAAGATTTTAGCCTGTTCCAGGGTGGAGGTCGCTCGAGCCTTTCTCGAATCCCGCGCCACAGGTTGGTTAATGCTGGGGCTGGCTTCATTGGTGTTTGCCACGCCGGTTGCTGCCCAAGAACTCTGGCCCGCTGAAGCTTTCGGCAGTTCGGAAAATCTCACCGCCATCGAAGGACCCGGAGAGAACGATTTTCATTCCGACCTCAGTGCTGCGGTCTGGAATCCCGTGACCCGCACGCTCTGGCTTGGCCGTAATGGTCCAGGTGGCACAAATTCCAAGCTTTGGGCCGTTGCTGAAGATGGCGACGGGAGCTTTGAAATCGCAAGCAATGATGGCAACCGCGGCGAGTGGACGAACTTCGGCGATCTGGAAGGCGTCACGCAGGCAGATTTTTCCGAGGAAGTCGTCTACCTCATGATCGAGGGTGAGGAACGTATCAAAGAGTACGACGTCTCCACGTACGGGACGGCAATCCTGAATAACAATTGGAATACCCGCAATTTCCTACCGAGGAACGGTGGATCCGGCGCAGAGGGCATTACCTTTG
>DGPZ01000129.1 GCA_002390675.1 Deltaproteobacteria bacterium UBA4427 | reverse complement strand
GCCTGCGTCGTCACGAGTGCCGCGGAAATTCCCGAGGCGACGACACCCGCAGTCTCTGCACCGCCACTGGTCGAGATTCCCAGGAAGGTTTGGAGCATCCCAAGCACCGTCCCGAGCAGCCCCATGAGTGGAGCAGCCGCCACGACCGTCCCGACGAACACAGTGCGTCGGTCAATCAGTGGGACGAGCGACCGACGCACCTCGTCGAATCGGTTGCGGACCTGCTCGCCCGAGGAGACGCGCGCTTGGGTGTAGTCGATAATTTCCTTAACGCGCCCTTCTGCGAGCTCGGGCTTGCGTACCCAGTCGAACCAAAGCGATTCGTTCTGCGACGAGAGGTCGGTGCGCTGCAAGTAGAGAAGGAGCTGAAAAGCCTGCGCGTAGAGCAGCATCCCTAGCCCAAAGAGTGGAACCATCACCCACCCACCGCTCATCCATATCGTCAAGATTTCATCGATCACACGAGACTCCTTGCTTGCTCTTGCGTTTACCGAACGCCGTCCACACGGAAGCCCCCGCTAGAAGCGCGGAGGACGGCTTTGAAGAACATCGATTCCGTTCACGAAGGCCACAGACAACTCTTCGAGCAACCCAATTTTTCGCTTCGCCATCCTCGACAACGCCCCGTGAAGAATCAGCGTGGGAATCGCGACGACGAGGCCTAATGCAGTCGTCATGAGCGCCTCCGAGATCCCCGAGGAGAGGCTCTTCGCGTCGCCTGTGCCGAAGATCGTGATCAGTTGAAAGGTGTTAATCATGCCGATCACCGTGCCGAGCAGGCCCAGCAGGGGTGCCGCCGCGGCAGTAATCGCGAGAAAGGGAAGGAAGCGTTCAAGCGTCGGCCGGACGCGGAGCACCTTCTCAAAGAGGAGCTCCTCGAGAATGGTTCGGCTCTCCATCGCATGTCGAACGCCGGTCGCGAGCATCTCACCGGCGACGCCTTCGATCTGACTCGCACGCTTGAGGGCTTCGTCACGGCTGCCCGTTTCGAGTTCGCCCAAAATTTCGTCGACCGCCGCATGCTCGGCGACCTCGAAGCCGAGAATCTCGTACGCCTTGAAGCCGGTCAGAGCGAGAGCGACAAAACCGAGACCGAGAATCACGTAGCCGACTACGCCGCCATCGGCGATGTACTGACCAATCGTCTTGCGAGCCTTCTCGATCTTGAGTGCTTTGCCGAGTGTCGGGTCGAGAGGAAGCTCTCCGGAACCGTTCGCTGCAATCTCTCCGAACGAGTCCATCAGGTTTCCGGGGATCGGGACAACGACCGGATCTGCGGCATTGATGCGACTCTCGACCAGACCGCGCACGGATCCGTCCTCACTCGTATAGAAGATCGTCGGCCCGTAGGAGAGGAAACTGCCCTTTGTCAGCACGCCGTCGGGGCTCAGCGCCTCGCCGGCGAAAATCTCGCCGCCGATTTGCGACCGCACGCGTTCGAGGGCGCGTCGGACGACTTGAACCTGCGCATCTCGTTTCCCCACGGCATCGAGATTCACGTTCTTCTCGGCCAACTTCGCCGCTGACGTCAACGACTCGTAGCGGGGCGTTTCCGCGATATGAAGGCGGCCTTCGAAATCTCGCACGAACTCATCGAGCCGCGCCTTCACGAATTGGTCCTGTTCGCCGAGCGACTTCACCTGCTTCTCGAGCGAGCCCAGGTCGATCGTGCTTGCGTCCTGAACCTTGAGTAGTCGATCGCGGGCACGCCGCAGCTTCGCCACCTGATCCTCGAGCCGCGCCACACCGCGGGAAAGCGGTACCTTCTCGTTCGCGATCCGATCTCGCTCGTCGGCAAGCGAACCCAGCGCGCGGGTGAGCTTTTGTTCCGCCGCCGCCTGGGCTGCGGCGTCTGAGGCAAATGCGTCCGCGGGTATCAGGCTTGCGGTCAAGACGAGGCAACTGGTCGCAACTGTCGCCAGGACGTTTCCCATGACGCGCCATGAGGAGGACAGCGTGCGCGACGTGTCACCCCCGTCGACGGCCCGAACAATGTCCGTCAGCCCCGTATCCTGAAGTCGGTACCTTTGCGGCATCATTGGATCTCCACCGGAATCGGAACGAAGGAGATCGTGTCGACATTTCCTTCGTAGATATCGAGCAGTTCGGAGGCGCGGCTAGCGAGTTTTGGATCGTCTTCGAATTGCCAGCCGCTTTGCGAGGGCCGAGCGACGCCGGCGGTTTCGCCCTTGCTGTCCACGTAGATCGCCTGGCCAAGCCCCCAATAGAGCGTTCGGACCTGAACCTTCTGGTCGCCGCCCAGCGAGCGGGTCTCGCCGACGAGCGTCGCCGTGCGGTTGAACTTCTCGGCTTGTACGAGAACGCCGAGTACGTTCATCAACCGCGAGCCGATCGGCACTTTGACGCGCGCCGGATCCGCAGGAATCTGAACCAGCAGCGGCTCCAGTTTCTTCTGAAGGGGCTCGGGAAGGAGCCGTGCGACATCGAGCACTTGCGCCTCGAGTTCCGCGATCTGATCAGCGAGAACCTTCTCGGTTCGCTGATAGTCACCGCGCTCGAGCAGCAGCTCGCGCCGCCGTTCGCCGGCGCCTTCATCCTGCTCCTCGAACTCGGCGACCTCCGCTTCGAGTGCCACCTTCTCCTGCTGCAGAAGGTTTCGCGTCGACTTCAGATATTCCTTGTCGACCAGCCAGTCGGCGCGCTCCTTCGATAGTGTTTCGCGCGCCTCGACCCACTTCTCGAGTTTGGCCCGATAGGCGCTAATCTCGCTTTCGGCCCCAGCGTAGTTAGTCATCATCAAGGACAGGCCCGAAGCGCAAAAGATCGCTATCGCCCACCTTGTCAAATTGGTCATTTCACGATTCCTAGTTGCCAGAGCGCGACGAAGAGCTTAAAGAACTGACCGACGCCAAGAGGGCGTATCAATCCGTGTCGCGAGGAGTTTTTGAACTTGCACATTATTGGGTGTGCAAGCGGCATCTAGATCGCGCCAACGTGACGTTTTTGTGTGCAGCCTGATCGTTCGGACACACAATCGACGCATCAGTGTCTCGCGAAATCGGATATCGTGGAGTTTCGCGGCGGCACCCCGCTCCGGCCCGATATACTTCGGCACTCTCGAATCCCGAATCGACTGTTCTCGACGCGTATGTAGCCAACTTCGCAGGTTCTCCACTGATTCAACTGAATTCTGTCACCGATTTGTGACGATGAGATGTTCAAATCTCTATTCATGGAGAAGTCGTGAACCCGTCACACACCACATCTGCACTGATCGTCGAAAACGATCTTGACGACCTGAGGTCGCTTCGGCAGAGCTTCGCCGAACTCCGATTCGAGCTGGTTGAGGTGGGATCCATCCAAGACGCCTTGTGCGTACTCGATACGACCACACCTGACCTTGTGATTAGCGAACTCCGACTCCCGGATGGCTCCGGTTTCGCGTTATGCAGACATGTGAGGGAACGCAGTGAGGACGGGACAGTGCCGATCCTATTGACCAGCCGCTGGTGTTCCGAATCAGATCGGATCCTCGCCTTCGAATGCGGCGCCGACGATTTCATCGCGAAGCCCATCTTCCCGCGCGAACTCACGAGCCGTATCCGAGCGGTGATGCGACGGGCCGGGGCTAATTACGGCGCGCAG
>DGPZ01000077.1 GCA_002390675.1 Deltaproteobacteria bacterium UBA4427 | reverse complement strand
AAATTGCCGCGCGCGCTGTGGAGTAGGCGTCTCGCTCATTAGCGCCGGGAACGAGCGTCCTCTTGCAGATGTTCGCGCGGAGCCCAGTGACATTCGACCAAGCGAGTACCTCGCCGATCAGGAAAGTTCGAGTCCCTCGAGTTTGCCGCTCGCTCGCCAAGCTCGGAGCAGGGCGAAGAACGCTTCGGAGCCCTCTGGGTAAAAACCTGCCAACCAGCCCTCCGTTTCGCCGACCTTGCCTTCGTCGTTGAAGTAGCCGGGAGTGCAAGTCGCCTGAATCTCCAAGAAGCTGCTGCCTTTTTCGATTGCGGCGCCCCAAGCATCTTCGGCTTTTTGGCTTGGTTCGACGGTCGTGGCGCCACGGTCCAGCGTCTCTCGGATCACGTAGGCAAGGTGTTGGGTCTGTTCGTTGATGGTGTGAGGAATATTGGGAGTGAGCCCGCTCTGGAACCCCATCATGAAGAAGCAGTTGGGGAATCCGCGCGTGAAGAAACTCTGGAACGTAGATGAGCGGTCGACCCACTTCTCGCTGAGTTTCTCGCCCGCGCGTCCAACAATTTCGTAGCCCGCACGTTGGGTGTAGTTCGAGTTAACGTCGAAGCCGGTGGCGAAGATGAGGCAGTCGACTTCGTACTCACGGCCGTTGGCCACGACGGCGTGCGGGGTAATTTTATCGACGCCTTTTCCGTCGGTGTCTACGAGCGTGACGTTCGACCGATTAAACGTCGACAGATACTCGTCGTGGAAGCAGGGGCGCTTGCAGAGGTATCGGTACCAGGGTTTGAGGGCCTCTGCCGTCGCGGGGTCCTCGACGACCTCGTCAATGCGTCCCCGGACGCGTTCCATCTTCTTAAGGTCGACGGCCTCCGCAATGAGCGCGATCTCTTCAGGCGTTAGGTCTGCAGTGTTGGGATGGGCGGAAAGGACTTCGTGGAGGCCGCGCGTGAGTTCAGTCCAGCGGTCGCCGACGAGATCTTCTTCCTGCGGGTTTCCGTCCATCAAGATGTTGAAGTTGTCCATCCGCCTCTGTTGCCAGCCAGGCTCGAGCGTTTTTGAAAACTCTGGGTCCGTCGGTGCGTTGTCGCGGATGTCGACGGAGGAGGGCGTGCGCTGGAAGACAAAAACTTCCCCCGCATCCCGCCCGAGATGCGGAACGCATTGGATGGCGGTCGCGCCGGTGCCGATCACGCCGACGCGCTTGCCCGCAAGGTTTCTTAGGCCACCTGTCGTATCACCGCCGGTGCAGTCATAGTTCCAGCGACTCGTGTGGAAGGTGTCCCCGGCGAATTCGTCTAATCCCTGAATGCCTGGCAGTTTCGGCTTCGAATAGGGGCCCGTGGCCATGCATACGAAGCGGGCACGGATATGATCTCTCCGGTCCGTTCTGACGCTCCAACGCTCGGCGCCATTTTCCCATTCGAGCGCTCTCACTTGCGTCTGAAAGGAGACGTTCTTGTAGAGGTTGTAGTGACGGCCGATCGCTTGTGCGTGCGCAAATATCTCGGGCCCGTGAGCGTATTTTTCGGTGGGGATGGTTCCGAGTTCCTCGAGCAGCGGCATGTAGACATACGATTCCACGTCGCATTGGACCCCTGGATAGCGATTCCAATACCAGGTGCCGCCGAAATCTCCGGCAGCTTCGATGATTCGGAAATCTTCGATTCCGCCCTCACGGAGTCGGGCGCTCATCAATAGACCGCCGAACCCGCCGCCTATGATGACAACCTCGGTTTCTTCTTCGATCGGCGCTCTCGTGAACCCCGGCTCCACATAGGGATCGACGTCGTTCAGAGTGGCTTCGGTCGTAAGCTCGCGATATTGCGCCGCGCCGTCTGTGCGCATCCGCTTGTCGCGCTCCTGTTTGTACTTCTCGCGCACTGCGTCGAGATCAGAGTCCAAGTCGAGGAAATTTTTGGCGTCCGGTTTAGAAGGCTTCATCGCATTCGCTTCCGTCGTTTGGTTGGCATTGTTTTGGAATCACTTTCTTTCAGGCTGATTCCGAACAGCAGGAACTGGATGAAGCTAGCAATCTTCGGCTGAAGCTAGGATACGGCGGTAGGCGGGGGTGTCTCGGAACGGAGATTCGTGATTATCCGATGATATTTACGAATTTTACGTTTGCGTTACAAGAAGTAAACACAGGCTGAGATGAGAGTTGGACGAAGGGGATCGTCTTTGACGTAAACGAGCTGTGAGTGCGGGAAGGGCTCAAAGTTCGCGCGCAGAACGCGAGGGGAGCGCTCCGCCCGAATCGTCCAGTCTGGAGTCTGCCAAAGCGACTTCAGCGTCATGAACAGCACTATTCCGTTTGAAACGCCTGTCGTACTCGGGCAGCAAGGTGCGGAGGTCGTCGAGTCGGTCTGGGCACGATGGTAGGATCGGTACTATTGCAGCGGGATTATTGCCATTGCAATAGACGCGGGGTGGAAGACACGTGCAAAGTCTCCAAACCGGGCGAGTCTCTTGCCATCCATGGAGGACATAGACAGTGGAAGAGAACATAGACACCGCTTACATACGGCGGGCCGTGGAGGCCTCCGACCTAGCCGCGTTGCGCGTAGCGCTCTTCCAGGCGACGGGGGATGCCGAGTTGGCCGAGTTCGGTCCGGTCGCGACACTCGACGACGCGGATCGCGCCCGCCTGGCCGATCGGGCAGCCCTGCTGTTGGAGACCCGGATGGATGGCTTTTCACGGCGGATTCCTTCGGATGAAGAGCTCCGCGAACTGATGGATATGGTGTTAGGCGTTCCGACACGAGATGAGCATTTCGAGATCCGACGGAAATTTCTCGCGTTCACGCCTTTCCCGTTTCAGCACGAGCGCTCGGAAGACGCCGCTCCGGTTCCGGAAGGCTTTGAAGTCGCGATCATAGGAGCGGGCCCGGCCGGAATCTCCATGGCTGTGCAGCTCGAACGACTTGGAATTCCGTACGTCCTCTACGATCGGCGCAGCGAAATCGGCGGCACGTGGAGTATTCATAAGTACCCGGACATCCGCGTCGATACGCTTAGCATCACATACGAGTTCAGCTTCGAGGACGAGTATTCTTGGAGTGAGTACTTCGCACGAGGTGAGGAGGTTCGGACCTACCTCGAGTTCATTTCAAAGAAGTACGGCGTCCATAAACACACCCGCCTCGGCCATGATCTTGAGGATGCGCGCTTCGACGACGAGAGTTTGACATGGCACCTAACGTTCCAGGGACCCGACGGAAGACGCGTCGAGCGAGACGTGAATATGGTTGTCAGCGCGGCGGGGGTCTTCGCGAAGACCAAGCTTCCGGACATCGACGGAATCGACGAGTTCGAGGGCACAATCGTTCATCCAACCGAATGGACGAGCGAACTCGACGTGCAGGGCAAGCGCGTGGCCGTCATCGGGAACGGATCGACCGGCGTGCAGTTGATGGCGCCGGTGGCCGAGAAGGCTGAACACCTGAGTGTCTTCCAGCGAACGCCCCAGTGGATCGCCCCCAGGCCCAATTACGGTCGGCCGGTTGAGCCTGAGGTTAGATGGCTGCTCGATAATCTTCCCGGGTATTGGAACTGGAGCCGCTACACCTCAATCATCGGCCTGATGACCTGGCACGAGGACTTTTTGGTCCCGGATCCCGAGTGGGAAAAGAAGGGCGGGCACATAACAAAGAAGAGCGAGGATCTGCGTGACTTCCTGGTCGGCTACATCAAGGAGCAGGTCGGCGACCGGCCGGAACTGCTCGAAAAACTGGTTCCGGACTACGCCCCAATGGTCCGTCGGCCCGTCGTAGACAATAATTGGTACCAATCGCTTACTCGCGACAACGTCGATCTCGTGACGTCGGGAATCGCGCGACTCACGAAGCACGGGATCGAGACTTCAGACGGGAAGCATCACGAGGTCGATCTGATCGTATTTGCGACGGGCTTCGAGGTCGATAAATTCCTGTGGCCTGCCGAGTATCGCGGCGAAAAGGGCGTGAACCTCCGGGATTACTGGGGGCCGAAGAGTCCGCGTGCCTATTTAGGCATGATGGTCCCGCAGTTCCCCAATTTGTTCATCATGTACGGACCGAACTCCCAACCTGTCTCTGGCGGCGTTTCGCTCCCTTCGTGGTTCCAGATCTGGGCAGCCTTCATCGCGCAGTGTCTGGACACTATGTTCGAAGAGGGGCATGCGCGGGTGGCAGTCAAAGAGGATGCATTCGAGACCTATAATAAGCATCTTGACGCTGTGGGGTCGGAGTTGGCCTTCGTTAAGGACGCGCGCTCCGTAGAGCGGAACTACTATGTAGACGCGGACGGCAGACTGGTCGTGAACACGCCGCACGAGACGGCTGAACTCTACGAGATGATGAAGACGCCTAATCGCGACGAACTGGAGTTTGGATCGTGAGGGCCGCTGCGATCACATGAGAGCGCGAGTCTAGACGGATTAACGACTAAGAAGTGCCAGCCTCCAGGAGGAAACGATGAGCGATAAGGACATCCGCAACGAGAAGCGACGCGTCATGAAGTTCCGGGAATGTCCTGCGCCCCCGGCCGACGACCACGTCGCGACGGTCCGCTGGCTTCGTGATCGCGAGGTCATCAAGAACCTTTACCGCCGCTATGCCTACGGCGTCGATTCCATTGACTTCGAGCTGGTGCGTACCGTTTTTCATCCTGACTGTGTCTGCGTCGGGACCGCGGAGTCGGGCCAGCTCGACGAATATTTGGACGGAATGGAAGAGGCTTTGCACGCCTGGGATGCGTCGATGCATTTCGTCGGCAACCAATACATCGAGATCAAAGGCGACGAAGGATTCGTCGAGAGCTGGGTCGTCGGTTATCACATGGAGGCGGAGGACAGCCCACTCGACCACCTGGTGCTGGGGCTCCGCTATCAGGACGATCTCGTCCGCGTCGGCGACGACTGGAAGATCATTCGGCGCGAAACCGCGAAGCAATGGCACACAGGCCACTTCCCGCGGCCCTTCGTGGGCCCAGCGCCCTATCCTAGGACGGGGCGCGAGTCTTAGAGCTGTCGCGGTGGTTGTAGGATCCTGGGCGGGCGTCCGGGCGAGCATCCTTTTATGTATGGCGCTCAAACTCGATCGAGGAAGATTCCGAGACATCGATCGTGCCACGGCAAGCGCTCTCCTTGCGCATGAAAGCCGACGTGGCCGCCGCCTCGAGGCAGCAACGCTTCGAGCTGCGGTGTCTTTGACCATGCGTAGTCGGTGTACATGGTCGCAGGAATCCACGGATCATCGAGTGCATGCATGAGGAGCGTCGGAACTTGGATCTCGCCGAGGAATTGCCTCGCGTGATTTTGATCGTAGTAGTCTTTCGCGCTGGTAAAGCCATTCCGCGGAGCGACGATGTGTTCGTCGAACTCATAGATAGTTCGAATGCTGTTAAGTGTCCTCTGTTCCTCAGCACTGACCCCACCCGGCGTCGAGAGCATTTCTTTTTTC
>DGPZ01000004.1:1789-5080 GCA_002390675.1 Deltaproteobacteria bacterium UBA4427 | reverse complement strand
GTTCCGAACATCATGCTCGAATCCGATCGCGCGATACGTTCGCGACGGATTCTTCGTGAGTCTCTGGCCGCCGCTTTTGTTGTTGTGTTTGTTTTGGTCGGTGGGGTGACGACGTATTACGTCGTAAACGTCAGAGGCGGTGGAGGCAGCGATGCGACACAAGCAGTCGAAGAATCTGAATCCACCAGCGCCATGATCGACCTAACGGGTCGAGCCGCTCGCGGCTAGCGGAGAAGGATCAATATGTACGCCGAGTACTACGGATTTGCGCGCGCGCCCTTCGATATGTCGCCCGACCCCTCGTTTCTATACTTGGGAGAGGCACATCGCGAAGGATTGGCGACGCTCGTCTACGCAGTGAACTCCGGTAAGGGCTTCGTAATGCTGACCGGCGAGGTAGGCACCGGCAAAACGACGCTCTTGCATGCGCTCCTTCAGCAGCTCGATTCGGCGACGAACTCTGCGTTCATCTTCAACCCGCGTCTTGATCCGATGGGTTTCTTTCGGGTGCTCTTCGAGGAACTGGACATCGGCCCGCCGTGTGAAACGAAGGCTGAGTACCTGCTGGCTCTGAAT
Organism: Deltaproteobacteria bacterium UBA4427; assembly: GCA_002390675.1. Taxonomy (GTDB): domain Bacteria; phylum Myxococcota_A; class UBA9160; order UBA9160; family UBA4427; genus UBA4427. The sequence goes on along the minus strand of DGPZ01000004.1, from coordinate 4,504 downwards.
CACTATCTGATTGAGAAACTGGCTGCGAACGAACGGGTGCTACTGATTGTCGATGAGGCACAAAACCTCTCGGCCGAGATGCTAGAAGAGATTCGTCTTCTCTCGAATCTAGAAACGCCGACCTCTAAGCTGATTCAGATCATGCTAGTTGGGCAACCGGAGCTGAAGGAGCTTGTAGACAAGCCAGGACTCCGTCAGCTGCGGCAGCGGATCGCACTTCGACATCACCTGCGTCCCTTCAACGAGGGTGAGGTCGCCGAGTACGTGAAGGAACGGCTCGCCAAAGCGGGATACAGCGGCCGCGGAATCTTCAAAAAGAAGACTCTCCGCGAGCTCTATCGAATTACCGGCGGGACCCCTCGCCTCATCAACAATATATGCGACGGGACTTTGCTGCTCGGGTACGCGCGGCAGGAGCCCGTTCTCGGGCCCGAGGCTGTTCGTGAAGTGGCGAACGACCTGGGTCTGCTTGAGAGCGACGGCGCAGATCAAAACAAAAACGAACGGTCGCAGGAAAAGCCTGCGAGACGCCGTCGCCGATTTCTTCGGTTTCGCCGTTAGGCGAACCGGTCGAGAAGGTTTCAGGGAGAATTAATATGCCTAAGCATTACGAAGCTTTGCAGCGCGCGGAAGAGGAACGTCGGCGAAAGGCCACCGGCGTAGAGTCTTCCGTGCCGTCGAGCGTACCTTTCGAGACGGCTGCTCCCATGGCGCGGCAGCACGCGAAACCGTCGGGCATCTTGTCTCGCATGTTACGGGGGGCAAATGGCCCCATCGCGGAAGAGCCTAACGAGGCGAATAAACGCCGAATCGCGCTTCTCCAGCCGGACTCGTATATAGCGGAGCAGTATCGATCTCTTCGTGGCCGTATCGACGCACTTGCCTCGCAGCGGCCGCTTAAGACACTTGCCGTAACGAGTGCGAATTCAGGCGAAGGTAAGTCGACTTGTTCGGTCAACCTCGCGAGCGTGACGGCGATGAGCGTTGGGCGGAGCGTGCTTTTGATCGACTGCGATTTGCGGCGCCCTAAAATCCATTGGACCTTGGGGCTCCAGCCGCAGGTCGGTCTCGCGGAGGTTCTGATGAATCAGGCGAGCGTCGATGATGCGATTCAGAAGCTAGATGGCGTCAATCTCGACGTTCTGCCTGTTCGTTCGGTGCCCTCCAACCCTTCGGAGTTATTGGCTTCAGCTGAGATGCGAAAGCTCACTGAGAAAGTTGCGGGGCGCTATGACCGCGTGATACTCGATACGCCTGCCTGCCTTGGGTTGCCGGATTCGAAGAGTATCTCTGAAATGTGTGATGGTCTCGTGATGGTCGTTCGCGCAGGCGTGACACCTCAGGAAGATGTGGAGGCTGCGCTCGATATACTCGATCGACGTAGTGTCGTCGGTCTCGTTTTGAATGGTTCTGAAGCCAGCCGAGAGCAGTACGGGTACTACTAACCACCATGCTCGGTACCTATCTAATGCCATCTTTCACCCAGCCGATCTGGCGATGCGCGCTTAGAGCGCCTTCGTCCGGTACGCGTCCATCGACATGTCGGGCTTTTTCCCCGGTCCCGGATCTTGCTTAGTGGACCCCCTTCACGCCATCACGATCGCCGCTGTGGCCGCTTCGCTTGCGGCCCTGTCAACGCCCCTCGTGATTCGTTTCGCGCATTGGGTGGGTGCCGTCGATCGCCCTAATGAGCGAAAGGTGAGCACGCGGGATGCTATGCCGCTGCTGGGTGGGCTTGCGGTCGCTGTCGGGTGCACAGGAGGCCTTGTGGTCGCTGCGCAGGTCGTCGAAGACCCTGGCCTATCACGCTCGCTGATCGGATTTTGTGCCGGAGCGCTCGTGCTCGTCCTTGCAGGCGCTTGGGATGATCGCTTTGAAATGCGGCCGGTCGTGAAGCTGATTTTTCAGATCCTCGCGGCGGCGATCGTTGTCGAAGCGGGTTATCGCGTCGATCTGTTCAGTAATTTCATGACGGGAGAAACGATCGCCGTGCCGCTTTGGATTATGTGGCCCGTATCGATTATCTGGATCGTTGGCGTGACTAATGCAATGAACCTGATCGATGGCCTTGATGGTCTTTCTTCTGGTGTCGGCGCGATCATCGCCGGGACACTCACGGTTATTTGTTGGCAGGGAGGTCAGTGGGGAGGCGTGGTGATTGGGCTTGCCTTATTTGGTGCGCTGATCGGCTATCTCCCTTTCAATTTCCCACCGGCTCGAATCTTCCTGGGAGATACGGGATCGCTTCTCATAGGCTTTGCCCTCTCAGTGCTCGCACTCGAGGGCTATCGGAAGACGGCTCTGCTGGCGTTCATCGTGCCGCTGCTGGCATTGGCAGTGCCTCTGCTCGATACGGCGCTGTCAATCCTGCGTCGACTTCGGAGCGGGAAGGGCGTGTTCTCCGCTGACCGCTTGCACATGCACCATCGACTCTTGCATAGAGAGGGCTCCCATAGGAGCGCTGTGATGATGCTCTACTTCCTGACGACCTGCTTCTGCATGATCGCCTTGTCGTTTTCTCGAATCGAAGGATGGGTCTCCTTTGTGTATTTGGCGGCGGTCATCGGAGTCACCTACAGGCTCTTGCGCAATATAGACGCCTTCTCTCTCTACATTGAGGACGTGCCGTTTCGCGAGAAAGTATCGACAGGAGAGTCGACGGAAGAGGGCGCTTCTACTCGGGGCGACTCACCCCCATTATTCTAGGGCCGGAGG
>DGPZ01000004.1:296-1719 GCA_002390675.1 Deltaproteobacteria bacterium UBA4427 | reverse complement strand
GTTACTTGCGTCGACAACGACGAGGAGAAGATCAAAGCGCTCAATCGCGGTCAGATCCCGATCTATGAAGCTGGGCTTGAAGAACTTGTCGCCCGAAATGTAAAGGGTGGCCGTCTTCAGTTTACGAGCGATGCCGAAGCCGCGATTGATCAGGCACTCGTGGTGTTCATTGCCGTCGGGACGCCGGAAGCGCCAGATGGCAGTACCGATCTTCGTTATATCGAGGCCGTTGCACGTGAAATCGGTCAGCGAATGACGAGCTACAAGGTCATCGTGGCTAAGAGCACTGTACCCGTCGGGACTTCGGATCGCGTTCGGGTCTGTATAGATGAAGAACTTGCGAGGCGCGGCAAGAACATTAGTTACAGCCTCGCGTCGAACCCCGAATTTCTCAGAGAAGGGGCGGCTATTGGTGATTTCATGCGCCCCGATCGCGTAGTGATCGGAACCGAAGGAGAAGACGATCAGGCCCTTGCGATTATGAAGGATCTATATCGTCCCTTGTATTTGAACGAGACGCCTTTCGTCGAGACGAATATTCATACTGCTGAGTTGTCGAAGTACGCGGCAAATGCTTTTCTCGCGGCGAAGATCTCATTCATCAATGAGATGTCTGTGTTATGCGAAGCGGTTGGAGGTGACGTGCAGGCGATCGCACGGGTGATGGGGCTCGATAATCGGATCGGAAAAAAGTTTCTTCATGCGGGGCCCGGATTCGGTGGCTCTTGTTTTCCGAAGGATACGAAATCGGTTGCGCATTTTGCTCGGGACCTGGGGCACGAACTTGCGATCGTGGAAGCTTCGATTAAGGCGAATGAACGGCAACGCCTCCGGATGGTCGACAGAGTGGTTGCGATACTAGGCGGTGACGTCGAGGGTAAGACTGTGGGGATGTTAGGTCTCTCTTTCAAGCCTGAGACGGATGATATTCGTGAGGCGCCCGCACTCTACATTGCGAGTGAGTTGATTAAGCGCGGGGCGACTGTTCGAGCCTACGATCCCGCTGCAATGGAAGCGTCTCAGAAGGTCCTTCCTGAACTCATCTGCTGTGAAGACGCCTATGATGCGCTGACCGGCGCCGACGTCATGACGATCGTGACTGAGTGGAACGAGTTTCGGATGCTGGACCTCACGCGGGCCAAGGAAGTGATGGCCGCTCCGAGAATGGTCGACATGCGCAATATCTACGGCGGTGCGTCGATGGCGGCAGCCGGTTTCGAATACAAGGGCGTTGGCGTTTGATCTCAGCGCGACGGGCCCGGCTTCTGCGTCTTAGCGCGCTGTGACTGGCTTGCTCTCGTCTTGCCCGGCAGTGTGCTGGTAGAGCCCCTCTAAAATACGATAAAAAGAGGGGGATTCCCCATCTAGCTGACCCTTTTTGTGACATTGGTCACTCAGGAAAGGTTGGGTTACGACGTACGAT
>DGPZ01000004.1:0-157 GCA_002390675.1 Deltaproteobacteria bacterium UBA4427 | reverse complement strand
CTCGAGGAGTTGGCGACGCACCTGATTGAGCGCCGCTTCCCTAAGAATGCAACCGTGGTCGAGGAAGGCCTTCCCGGCGATTACATGTATGTGATCCGTGAGGGTAGAGCGAAGGTCACAAAGGCTTCCGAAGACGGCCGTGAGAAGATCATGAACT
>DGPZ01000097.1 GCA_002390675.1 Deltaproteobacteria bacterium UBA4427 | reverse complement strand
TGCGCTTCATATAGTTGACGGGGGTGGCCCAGCGAATAATCTCTTCAACGGCGCTCTTCACGAGTGAGGGGTCGCGGCGTACAAGCTCCAGCTGATCGGGGTGCCGCGCGAATGCTTCGAGCCCAGCTGAAAGCGCGTTTCGGGTCGTGTCGTGCCCGGCCAAGAATACGATCATGTAGTACCCGAAAGTCTCGATGGGTCCGAGCGCTTCACCGTTTTCGAGTTTTGCGTTCGCGATCAGACTCGCGAGGTCATCGGATGGGTTCGCTCGCCGATCCTGGATGATCCGATCGAAGAGCGTATAGAGATCCGCTGTGACTTGTCTCTGGGCGTCTAAGGGGTCAGCTCCTGCTCTTTGTAAGTCGGGGTCATCCGCGGCAAAGATCTGCTGCGTCCAAAGGAGCAGGTCCTCTTCGTCTCGCTCGTCGATTCCGAGAATTGTGGCGAGCACGCGCAGGGGGTGGCGTTGGGCCACCACGTCGATGAAATCACATTCGCCGGCGTCGCCTAACGAATCGATTAGTTGCCGTGCGCTGCCTTCGACGATATCGTCGAGGTGTGCGATGCCGCGCGGCGTGAAAAATCCGCTCGCCACTTTTCGAATCGCGCGGTGCTGCGGTGGGTCCATTTCGATGATTGTCTTCATATTGAACTCGCGCGGATTGGCCGCTTCGAAAGCGATCTGGGCGCGGCTTTGAATCAGGGTTCCCGGATCATTCAGAAATACATCCGGTTTACCCGAAATGTCTATGATGTCGGCATGTTTCGTGATGGCCCAGAAGTTCTCGAACTCGTCAGACTCGCACCACTGGACGGGCGATTCGCGTCGCAAGCGCGTCCAAACGTCGTGGGGTAATCCTTTTCGACCGTAATGTTCGGGGGAGATCAGGTCGCGGGGATCAAAGTCTTGCGGCATAGATTGGGGTCCTTGAATAGGGGCTCGTCTGAAAAGGCATCTTACACATTTGCGGCCTCCGTTCTCAACCTACGTTGGCCGGCCAACCTGGTGGAGGACTTTCGTCGATGGGCTCGTTGCGCATGTTGGTTTTGATCATGTGGCTTCCGCTGTTGGCGGGTTGCCAGGGCTTTCCCATGTTGAGCGATGGCTCGGCGGATTGGGCGATCGAGTCCGTCACGCTGATCGAAGGCGAGGGGGAGGTCCGGCGGGACCATCGAGTCGTCGTTAAGGGGGACCGGATCGTTTGGGTGGGGCCCATGTCGGCCGGCGGACCGCGAGCGGCGGAGACAATTGACGGTCGTAACCAATTTCTGATCCCTGGGCTGTGGGATGCTCACGTTCACTATCTCTACGACGAAGAGCTGACCGAGGCTATGCCCGATCTATTCCTGGATCATGGCATCACCAGTGTGCGAGACACGGGAGGTGATCTCGATCGATTGGTCGCATTGCGATCGGGTTGGACGACGGCCGGGCGCGCGATGCCGCGCTTCTATTTTTCAGGGCCTCTACTCGACGGTCGCCTTGTCGTGTACGACGGGAAGACCGCAGCGCAGCCCGCATTGGGATCGAGCATCCCCGATATCGTCGCAGCGAAAATGGCCGTTGCGCACCTTAAAAATCGCGGGGCGGATTTCATCAAAATCTATGAGCTGGTCTCGCCGGAAGTATTCGAGGCATTAGTTGAAGCGGCGCGGGCCGAGGGCATGCCAATCGCATCCCATGTGCCGCTGAGTTTGCCCGCGGATATCGCGGGTCCGCAGGTCGATTCGATGGAACATCTTCGTAACATCGATCTGGCATGTGCACGGAACTGGCGCGCGATGCTCGAGGCTCGGCGGGTCCGCCTAACGGACTTCGACGGTCTCCGCGGCTACCCCTTGCGGCGAGAACTCCACGAAGCCCAGCGCTATCAATCGATCGCGGACTACGATCCGGCACGCTGCGCAGATGTGCTGGGAACACTCGGCGAAACGATGCAAGTGCCGACGCTGCGCCTGAACGCGTTCTATCACAGCCGACCCTTTGAAGACGAAGCCTTCGAGCACGCTTTGCTGGGCTTACCGGAGAGCGTGCGGGTGCGCTGGCGTTACGATGTTGAGGAACTTCGTGAGCCGGGCCGGGAGTGGGATCTTCGTTTCGCGAATTGGAGTCTGGGTCTCGTCGGAGACATGCACGCGGTCGATATTCCAATCGCGGCGGGAACGGATACGCCGATTCGCCTCGCGATTCCCGGGGAGAGCCTGCATCGAGAGCTCGAACTCTTGGTCGAAAGCGGTTTATCGCCTCAAGACGCGATCTTTGCGGCCACGGTCGCGCCGGCGCGGTTTTTTGGTCTGGACGGGCAGATGGGGCGCATCCGCGACGGGCAAAGGGCTGATCTGGTTCTGCTCCGAGCGAATCCACTCGAGGCGATTCGGAATACTCGGGAGATCCAGGGCGTAGTCGCTGCGGGGGAATGGGTGCGGCGCGAGGCTCCCTGAACCTCGAAATGGGAAAAAGCGAGTGAATTCAAGGCGTTCTCGATTGATTCCCGCCGACGCTCGTGTCAATCTCCCGGCCCATTCCAGACGATCAGCTACGGGCTTAGTCCCGTCCGCGCGCCACAGTGCTGCGCAAGTCTGATCCCTCTGATTCCGCATGCCATAGGAGCATCCACGGTCCGATGATTTCGATCTCGAATCTCGCCAAATATTTCGGAGATCGCGTCCTCTTTGAGGACGTCTCGATGCAGTTCAATAAGGGCGAGCGCTACGGCATCGTCGGTGCGAACGGATGCGGGAAATCCACGCTGCTCAAGATCCTGACTGGCGAAGAAAGTCAAAGTGACGGCGATCTATCGATTCCAAAGCGCGCTGTTCTCGGCGTCTTGGAACAGGATCACTTCCAATACGAGGAAGAGCGAATCGTCGACGTCGTCATGATGGGAAATGGTCCCCTTTGGTCCGCGATGGTCGAGAAGGAAAAGATTCTCGCCAATGCAGAGAACGAGTTTGACGGCGACCGTTATGCGGAGCTCGAAGACGTCATCATTCGGGGTGATGGCTACGGTCTTGAATCGCGCGCTGGCGAGATTCTCGAGGGTCTCGGCATAGCGACGGAGGTCCACGAACAACCGCTTTCGACGCTTTCAGGTGGTTTCAAACTTCGAGTCTTGCTCGCGCAGGTCTTGGCAGCTGAACCCGACGCGCTTCTTCTTGATGAGCCCACGAACCATCTGGATATCTTGTCCATTAGGTGGCTCGAACAATTTCTTGAGAGCTACCGGGGCGTTGCGATTTTGATCTCCCATGATCATCACTTTCTCGACACGGTGGCCACGGCAATTGTGGATGTCGACTACCAGACGATCAAGAGTTACACGGGCAACTACGCGTTCTTCGTGAAGGCAAAGCGCGAAGAGCGAGAGCGACGCGAAGCGGAGATTGTAAAACGCGAGAGCACAATTGCAGACCACAAGGCCTTCGTTGAGCGCTTTCGTGCCAAGGCTTCTAAGGCACGGCAAGCGCAGAGCCGACTCAAGGCAATCGATAAGATCGACGTCGAATCGCTTCCTGAGAGTTCCCGCCGGTATCCCAAGTTCAACTTCAAGCAGACCCGGCCCAGTGGCAAACAGGTGATCGAGCTCAAGGGCGTTGGGAAGGCCTACGGTGATAAGGTCGTTCTCGAAGACATCGATCTCGTCGTGCAGCGAGGCGAACGCGTCGCTGTGATTGGGCCGAATGGCATCGGGAAGTCGACTCTCCTCAAGATCATGATGGGCGACGTCACGGCCGATGCTGGGGCCTCCGAGTGGGGTTACGAAGCTCACCCAGGCTACGTGGCCCAGGATCACAAGGAGCAGATTGGCGCGGATCGAATGAGTCTCGACGAATGGCTCGGGAATATCTGCCCGCAGCAGAGCATCGGATTCGTGAAGGGGCACCTAGCAGCGGTGCTCTTCTCCGGGGACGAAAGCAAGAAGAAACTCGAAGCGCTTTCTGGAGGCGAGGCGGCGCGAATGTTATTTGCGAAGCAGGCCGTCTTGAAGCCGAACGTGCTGATTCTTGATGAGCCGACAAACCATCTCGACCTCGAAGCCATCGAGGCACTGGTCCAAGCGGTTCAAGCCTACGATGGAACGGTAATTTTTGTTTCTCATGATCGTTGGTTTGTGAATGAGCTGGCCACGCGCATCGTTGAGATCACGCCCGAAGGCGTCCAGGACTTTAACGGTGGCTATGACGAGTATCTTACTCGCGCCGGCGAAGACCATTTGAATGCGCAAGAAGTCGTCCGCAAGGCTCGGCAGTCGAAGCGTGCGGCGAAGAAAAAGACGGCGTGAGCAAGCCCTGGGTCACGCTTGATTCGCGCGAGACGCCCGACGGTACGCTCGAGTTGCGGCGCCGGGACAAAGGCGACTTCTTGATCCTGATCGGCGGACGCGTGCTCATGAATAGCCGCGCGAGTCGTTCCGAAGAAGTTCTTGGGATTCGAACCTGTCGCGATCTGCAACCCGGTGCGCGAGTTCTCGTCGGCGGACTTGGGATGGGAATGACGTTGCGTGCGGTGCTGGACACCGTTCCGGAAGACGCGACGGTCGTTGTCGCAGAACTTCATCCGGTCGTGGCGGAGTGGTGTCGTGGGCCGCTTGCAGAGCTGACGAATGGTGCTGTGCTAGATCCGCGCGTCACGGTCGCGCTGTCCGATGTCGCGGATTGTATTCGTGAGGCGGCGGAAGAGGAGGGTGGCTACGACGCGATCGTGCTCGACCTCTTTGAAGGCCCGCACGCGCGAACGAACGCCGAGAAGGATCCGCTCTACGGTCGTCGCGCGATTGATCGAACCTGGCGTGCGCTTCGTCGCGGAGGCATCGCCGGGATCTGGGCGGAAGCGCCTGAGCAGGGCTTTGAATTGCGCTTAAAGAAGCGTGGCTTCGCAGTCGAAGGGCTTAGGCCCGGCAAGGGCGGCTTCCGACACTGGGTTGTGTTGGCACGCCGCCCCTAGCCTGGGCCTGGCATCTCGCGGGCGGCGTTCAGGCGCTGCTGGCCCAGTTGCCGTGGAAGCCAAAGGGAATGCGCGTGTCGAGATGGAGTCGTGCGAGTGGCTCGGCATCGATCCCGCGCGCATCGAGAATCTCGACTGCGGTTTCGGCCTTGTTGGCGTCATGCGTAGCGACGAGTACGAAGCCGTCATCCTCGGCCGCTTCCTTTGAACGCGGGACGAAGACGGGTTCTCCGGTCCACTGTCCGTCGACGACCTTGGTATGCGTAGAGCTGCCACCTTGGCGATCGTATTTGGTGATTCGACGGGAGAAGCCGAGTGCGCCGCCCGCCGGCTCCGCCGTGGAGGCATAGCCCCAGCGATTCTTGTGGCCAATCAATCGTGGATCGATGCGTGGGAATTCGGCGGTCGAGTCGGAGAACTTAGTTTCCTTGCAGGTGCCGGCTTCGAGATCGAACTCATAGAGATAAGGATTCGCATCGAGCCCTGAGCCAACCTTGCCATCCCGCGCGCCGTCTAGAGAATCGATGAGCGACTGCGGATTTTCGTAGGTGCATGCATCCATGAAAATTTTGCCGTCTTCTTCGTAGGCGTTCGCGGGGTGGAACATATATCCCGCGGAGGGCGCTTCGAACCAGCGGATTTCACTTCCGGCCTCGCGGCTTCGAATGCCGAAGGTCATCGGGCGATCGACGCCGGACAGAGCCTGCGTGAACGTGCCTCCCGTGAGCAGCGGGGCTAGATCAAATTCCATGCTGCCGAGCGGGAAGATGACGTGGTTCTCCGTGATCGCGAAGTCGTGCATCATGGAGGCCCATGGGGCGTCGTGAGCTTCGGCAAGCGAGACGCGGCCGTCGGGTTCGACGCAGTAGAGCTGGATATGCGGGGACATAGGCTGATATCCGTGGATCCACATCTGTCCCGTACGACCGTCGATTTTCGGGTGGGCGGTCGTCGACATGCCGAGCATCTTGCCGTCGTATTCCCAGAGCCCCTTGGAGGCGAGGGTCTCGGGATCCATCTCGAAGGGCGGCATGTTTTCGGCAAGCGCGAAGAGGCGCCCCGCGTGGGATACGATGTTTGTGTTAGGCGAATGGCTTGGGATAGGCGGCTCGACGACGCGGTCCGCGGGAATCCGAAGGCCAGCTTGGACGTATTCGCCTTCTGCAAGATTGCGTTCGAACGCTGCGGTTCGCGCATAACGTCCGAGATGATGAGCCTTGCCATCTTCGAAGCGAATCGCCTGGATGAGAGCGTCGCCGTCGAAGAAGTGGAGCGCGCGTGGGCCGACCTTGGGAGAGATCTTTTGGTTGGGACCGTTTCGGTAGAGGGTTCCCGTCAGTTCCTGGGGAATCTCGCCCTCAACGCGCGTGATGGCGGCGTCGGCCTCTACTGGATTCGGGAGCGAGATTTCAGCGAATTGTTCGTTGGCGGCTAGCACAGCGTCGTTCATGGGAGACTCCTTGTTATTCGCCACATGGGCGAATGAAGGTCAGTGAATCAGAAAAACATTAGATTCAGAAAAGCGGGATCGAAAATCGTTGGATCAGGCGAGCTCCCGCTCGATAAAGGCCTCGACCAGGGGACCGAGTCCTATGCCAAGCTCGAGCATGCCACTTAGGTGCAGTGCCACGAGGCCGTGGACACCCGACCAAAAAAGATGCGCCACGACGTCCGGATCACCTTCGAGTGCACCATCAGCAATCGCGTCGGCGACAGCGGCCTTCATGATGAACCAGCCGCGGGCTTCTTCGACGCGCGGAGGTTCGGGACGTTGGCCCTTTTCAAGCTCGAAGATGATTCGGTAGGCGTGAGGTTCGGCGACGGCGAAGTCGACATAGGCATGGCACATGGCGCGTAGGCGAGGGCGGTGCTTGGCTTCGCGCTTGACGGCGGAATCGATCGCATCGGCGAAGCGTGTGCCGGCGGCAGAGCGGACCGTGTCGAAGATCTCTGCTTTGTTGGCAAAGTAGCGATACGGCGTCATCGGGCTGCAGCCGATTTCCTTAGCGAGCGCGCGCATCGTCACACCCTCGTATCCGTGAGCGGCGAAGAGTCTCGTCGCGGCGGCGCAGAGCGAGTCGCGGAAATCGTTGAGCTGATCCTGGGAGAGGGCGGCTCGAGGCATGGCGATACGTATACGACGTAAATTTTACACTGTCAACAAATGGTTACAGAGGCTGCTGCGCCGCGTGATCGAAAGTGCCGGGAGTGCGCGGCCCTAGGTCCTCTTGGGTAAGGCCGGCTCGACTGAATCGGTCCGGGGCAAACTGTTTGTGCGGGCGAGAGTGAAGTCTCGCGAAGCGGGATTCGGGTCAGGAGCCTCTATGATGCGCTGATCTGTAACGACAAACGGGGAGGGCAGGAATGCCGAACGTGGCGATGTGGGGCAAGGCTTTGACGGCGATGCCCCGGATTACAAAAGAGGATTGGGACGGGCTTGATCTGGTTTCTCGATGGCTGATTGCGACGCGGTCGGCGGTCATCATCATGACCTTTACTTCGGCCGCTTTTGCGGGCGTGCTCGCTTTCAAGGCGGGTGCCTTCGATTGGATGCTCTTCGGGCTCGTGACCGGCGGGCTATGTCTCGCTCATGCGACGAATAATCTGGTGAACGATCTTACAGACCACTGGAAGGGCGTCGATCAGGGGAATTATTTCCGGACTCAATACGGCCCACAGACCGTTGAAGACGGATTCCTAACCGTCCGCCAATTGATCACTTATGCGGCGCTCACTGGCGGCGTCGGCCTCGCGATCGGCCTCTATCTAGTCTTTGTTTCGGAACGTGGTGAGATCACGATGGCCCTACTCGTGAGTGGTCTCTTTTTCGTTCTCTTTTACACGTTTCCGCTCAAATATATTGGCTTGGGTGAGCCGGCTGTTCTGGTTGTATGGGGACCGCTCATGGTCGGCGGCAGCTATTTTGTGATCACCGGCGACTGGAGCAATGAGGTCGCCTTCGCGAGCCTCGCCTACGCGCTCGGGCCAACCGCAGTCCTTTTTGGAAAGCACACGGACAAACTCTCCTTCGATTCAGACAAGGGAATCCGGACACTTCCAGTTCTGTTAGGCGAGTCGTTGTCAAGGAAAGTCACGGTCGCGCTCTTGCTCGCGCAGTATCCAGTGATCGGGTACTTGATTTACACGGGCTTTTTTCATCCGGTGATGCTGATCAGTTTCGCGTCGATGTTTTCGCTGAAGAGAGTTTTTGAAGTCTTTGCACACCCGCGGCCCGAGCGCGCGCCATCGAGTCTTCCCGAGGGCGTATGGCCGCTTTGGTTCGTAGGCGTCACGTTTTGGTTTACGCGGCGGTACAGCGGGTTCTTTTTGATCGGCCTCGTTCTGGATGTGATCCTTTCCCGAGGCTAAAGCGACTGCAGCAATTCGGACGGAGTTAAGGATGGTGAGCGTGCAAAGAAAAGCGGTCTCGAAGACAGCGCTCGCGTTTGCGCTCCGTTTTTAGCGGCGCCCGCATGTCGCGCGGAGCAGCAGGAGGTCGATCAGGGTTGGTGCGTCAGGTGGCTACAGAGGCGCATCAAAGGGAAATTAGTGGGTCAGATACTGCCGACGTGACGCGGAAGGTTTGCGAGGTCTCGGGGGCTGGGCGAAGGTGCGCCAGTGCATCAATTTATCCCGCTGCTCGCTCTATTCTTTGCTCTCGGCCCGCTGGGCTGCGAGGGCACCGACAGTGATAATTCGTCGACGCTCGAAGTCTCCCGCGAAACGGAAGCGGTCGAGGATGTTTCGGCGGCTGAAGCCACGTTCGTCGGTACTCAGCGATGTGCGGAATGCCATACGGATGCTGCGCAAGCATGGTCCGGCTCGCATCATGACCTCGCCATGGTGGTGGCGTCGGCGAGCAGTATCCTCGGGGATTTCGAGGATGTGGAGACCTCCCTCGGCGGCGACAAGTGGGGCTTCCATCGCGAAGGGGATGCCTTTGTTGTGACGCATACGCCGAGCGATGGACCGACTGAGCGACGTCGTGTCGAGGCGACATTCGGCGTGACGCCGCTTCAACAACTGCTTGTTCCTGAGCCGGGCGGCCGACTTCAGGCCTGGCCCATTGCGTGGGATTCCCGACCCAAGCAAGTCGGGGGCCAGCGATGGTTCTCGATTCACGGCGACGAACAGATTCCATCGGGGGATCCGCTTCATTGGCAGGGTGGCGCCATGAACTGGAATAGCCAGTGCGCCGCGTGTCATTCGACGGCACTTGTGAAGTCTTTCGATGATGCGAGGGATCGATTCGACACGACTTCCGTCGAGATCAACGTTGGCTGTGAAGCATGCCACGGGCCGGGGAGCGCCCACTCGTCTTGGGCTGTTAGTTCGCCTACGGAACGCGGAGCCGACCCCGGGCTTCCCGTCGCTTTCGAAGCTTGGTCCGCAGATCATTGGGCCCGCCAAGGTCAAGCGCGCATCGCCACGCGCGAGGTGCCGCGAGTTGAGGATCATCAACTTGATACCTGCGCGCCTTGCCATTCCAGGCGCGCTCAGCTCAAAGCCGAACCCGCTATAGGGGCGGCGCTGCTGGATGGATACTCACCGCGGCTGCTTGATGAGACGCTCTATTTTGATGATGGGCAGATTCGGGATGAGGTGTATGTCTGGGGTTCCTTCATTCAAAGTCGCATGCATGAGATGGGCGTTCGCTGCGCGGACTGCCATGACCCGCATTCCTTGTCTCTTCGTAGAGAGGGCAACGCGCTTTGCACGGGGTGTCACGCGTCAGAGGCATTCGATGTACCAACACATAGAGGACATGATGGCTTAGTCGGAAAGGGGACCGAGTGCGTCGACTGTCATATGCCCGAGCGGACGTATATGGTGGTCGATCCGCGGCGGGATCATTCGTTTCCGATTCCGCGGCCGCTTCGCAGTCAAGCACTCGGCACGCCCGACGCATGCGGTGGCTGTCATGCAGATCGCGGCGCTGCCTGGGCGGCGAACGAAATTTCTAACTGGCGTGGTGATCGGCCAGAGAAGCCGCATTGGTCTGATGGGCTCGTTGCAAACGGCGAACGTCGGGTAGACCCTGAACGCTGGCTCGGCCTAGCCTATAGAGAGGACCTTCCTGACTGGGTACGCGGCAGCGGGTGGTCACGTTATGCGACAGAAGCGCAAGGGGCGCCGCCACTCGCCCTGTTGCAAAAGCGATTCGCCAGCGGGGGCGCTCTCGAACGGCTCGGATTGATCGATGTCGCAGAGCGGCTCTCCCCCGTGCACCGCTTGAGCTTGCTTCGACCGGTGCTTGACGATCCTCTTTTAGCGCTTCGACTCCGGGCCGCACAAGCGCTCGCAGACTTGCCCGCCGACAGGCTTCGACCTGCTGATCGCGCAGCGTTGGCTCGTGCACTTCGCGAGGCCCGTACGGCGAACGAAGCGAACGCCGAGCGTCCAGAGGCGCAGGTCGCCCTCGGACTCCAGGCTCTGCGATACGGAGACGCTGCATCCGCCCGCGAGGCCTATGAAAAGGCGCTCGCCCGCGCTCCTTTTTTCGTTCCCGCGCGGGTGAACCTCGCGGACTTGGCACGATCGGAAGGGAATGAGCGTGAGGCGATCGAACAGCTTCGTGCGGCCCTCGAGTACGTTCCAGAAGATGGACTTGTGCGTTATGCGCTGGGCTTGGCGCTGCATAGAGCGGGCGAAGCCGAGGGGGCTCTTCGTGAACTCGAGCAAGCTAGCGAGAGTGCTCCGCTCGATCCCCGGATTACGCTTGGCTACGCGCTTGCCTTAGATGGCCAAGGCCGACGCAGCGAGACGCTGGGCGTGCTTGGATCCGCGATTGATGAGGGGCGTGGTGACGGCGCGCTCTATCAAGCGCTCGTCAGTTT
>DGPZ01000164.1:59897-73040 GCA_002390675.1 Deltaproteobacteria bacterium UBA4427 | reverse complement strand
CTCGTCATCCCTGAACATCGCTACGACCGACTCCCACCGCCGGGCAGCGACTTCATTCCCGACGTCTTCACGTCCCCTAGCCTGGGTGGAGGTGGCCTCGCGGGCGGAGCCCCTATTCGCGACTCAAACGACTGGGCACGCACACCTGGCTTCGCGGCGAAATTCGATGGCCGATTCAGCGGTTGGGATTTCTCGCTCTACGGCGCGTACGTTGACGAGAGTCAGCGTGTGATCGATCTCGAGGGCCTTGGCGTGCGCGCCGAAGCGAATAGGATCGGCATGGTCGGCGCGGCAGGCAATATCACCCGCGGCGCTTTTCTACTCAAGGCTGAAACAGCCTTCTTGACCGGCGTGCGCACCCTGCGCTTCGATGTCCCACCTTTTTTGGCGCCCAACCTCTTGACTCATGAGCGCGAGCGCCTCGATACGATGGTTGGCATTGAATACTACGGCCCGGACAGCCTCAACATCGCGATCGAGATCCTGAACCGACATCTCTTCGATCATCCAGGCGGGCCAACCGGACGCCAAGAACTCACCCCCGCCGACAGCTTTGAAACGGCGCTCCGCATTAGCCGTCCATTCTTCCGTGAGCGACTCGACGTCACACTGCTTGGCATTGTCGCCGGCGAAAAGATGCAAGATGGGGGTCTAATTCGCGGCTCTATGGAATATGAGCTGACGGACTCCCTCAAGATTGAGGGCGGTATCCTGGTCTTCTTCGGCGGACCGCGGATCACGCTCGGTGGCTTCGATTCTAACGACCGGATCTTCTCCGAGTTGAAATACAGCTTCTAATCCGGGCCGTATCTTCTGTTCTGTTCGCGCTTATTTTTTCGCTTCGCCCTCCGCCGCTTTTGCGATCCTCCTGTCGCGCCCACCGAGGAAATGAATAAGTCGCTAAAGAACGCCGTAGATCGGATGCGTCTGGGGAATCAAGCGGACGTCCGTTAGGCGGGTCTCAACCCTGGCCAACAACGCCAGCAGCCTCTGGGATCCGGGCATCTCCTTAACACCTGCATTCGGAGTCACGGGTTGTAACACCACCGGAATATCGCGAGACACGCGCTCGATCCGATCGATCATTGCGTCGATCTCGTCAGCCGTTGTGGACGGAGTAAGAACGGCCTTCACGTACACCGAACCCGCCCGCTGTGCGACGCGCAAAAAACGTTCATGGGCGTCGTGAAAGTCCTCACCCGGAGGGGCTACCACGCTGGGCCCCATCTGTACGTCGCTGGCGAATTTCCAATCCATCGAGATCAGATCGATGTCCTCAACGCAGCTCGCCAAGGCGTCCGCATGCAGACCATGGGTCTCTAGATAACTACGTCTCCCCAGGGCCGATAGCCCCTTCGCCACGAACGAAATCGCTTCGGGCTGCAACAGGGGTTCGCCACCCGTCAGGCTGATCCATGTTGATGGAGTCGGCGCGAGGGTGTCGATTCGATCGATCAGCCAAGACAAGTCGACGGGGTTCTCGAACTCCTCGAAGGACTCAGAACCGGCAGACGTCTCGATCCGGTAGCCCGGCGTGGGTCGCCAGGTTCCCGGAGAATCACACCAGCGACATCGAAGGTCACAGCCTCCAAAGCGGACGAATACAGTCGTTCGCCCGACCTCAGGACCTTCGCCCTGAGCCGAAGCAAAGACTTCAACGAGCGAGGCGCTTTCACGCCCCGCTCCTTTGTCGTTCCCCGTTCTGGAGGTGGCCGACGTAGCTGAAGTTGCTGATGTGGTTGAGGTAGCTCTAGCGGCTTCCACAGATATCACGACTAGGTCAGCCTAACGTTCGAGCAGAGACCGCCCCATAGCGATCTCGCCGACGACTTCCTCAAGGCGTTCGGGGTGGCGTTCGAGGTCTCGAATTCGGAATCGTGAAACATGATCCGCATCCGCACGTCCATCAACCCATTCCATCTTATCGACGAGATGCTCCGCTATGGACATATAGTCGAGCGAACGCTTGCCCGTCGTCTCGTCCCCAGCAAAGACAAACACTTCCTCTCCTACCATGCGGGCTAGAGAGAGCGACGCCGAATAGCGCTCACGCGCGATCCGCGAGGCGAGATGCACATCCATTCCCTGGTCCACATCGAGCACTACCATTACGTGGCCACCGAAATGAACGAGTCGGAAGTCATTCGCCCCAATCCATTCAACTTCCGCAGGCGCAGGCGGCACGTCAACGAGCGCTGCCTCCTTCGACAGATCGCTCGGTCGCCCAGCAAGCAGCGCTGCCACGTCGCTGCGGATATCTCCGCGCTTGCCCGCAATTTCTTCCGCGCGGAATCGCCACAGCCGTCCCCACCGTTCGAAGTCATGCTGCGTAAAGCGCCCCGTCGCAAGATCCACGAGCTTGTCAGAGAATCGGCTACGGCGCGAGCAAGTCTCGAGCACTAGAGGCAAGGTACTGTCGCCCCCGTCGCCACCAATGATCGCATCCGCGCCTAACGCTTCGCGCATCGCAGCAAGATCTTCCGGCGGCCAAACCTGACGATCGAACCAGGTAAGTCGCCCCTTGTAGAGCGACGATGCCTGGATCACATCATGAGATGGGCTCGGCGAAAATCCGATCACGAAAATCGGCGTATCGTCTCGAAGATCCGTCGCGATGCTTCGAAAGAAGGTCATTAGGTCTTCCTGAGGGTAGACCCAGAGACCATCCAGCTGCCGAATGTCCCGCGCGAGCAGGACCGCCGCCATCACCGAATCGGGATCTGCGTGGACGAGGATCGCGGAACGTTTTCGAGGGGCCGGACGATCTTCATCATCTCCGTCACCACCACCGCGCCGAGCGCGCCGCCGCGCTTCGCGAGCGACTCGAGCAGCCTTGTCTCCGTCGTCAACATCAACTTCTTCATCATCGTCGTACGTCGAATCCGTCCCGCCACCGGAAAATTCAGGAACGTCATCGGGCAATCGCGCAAGAATTTCCGAAAGGTCATCCGCATCGACCAAGTCGTCTTCGACCACTTCCTCAGGCTCGGGTGCAGCTGCCGGTGCCGCCTCATTCTTAGGAGACGATGCAGAGGCTCCGTCAGAGTCACCATTAGTCGTGGTATCACGGCCCTCTGAACCACCACGGCGCCCACGACGACGTCCACGACGACGTCGGTCAGAAGTGCTGACATCGCCACCACTACCCTCATCGTCCGAGCTCTCATTGCCGCCATTTGCGTTGACATTGGCAGAAGGACCGTCATCGAGATCCATCAACGAAACTTCTTCGAAGCGACGCTTACCTCGTCCGGTGCCTTCGCTCCCCGAGCTCTCGTCGCGACCCCGTCCTTCGCTCGCTCCCGCCGGAGCATCACTCNNGCTGCCGCCGGAGGATCACTCTCGGGCTTCTCGCTTCCGCGCTCGCGTCCGCCACGGCGCGAGCGACGCCGCTTACGACCTCGGCCTCGAGCGCCGTCTTCTCCGTCGCCTTCACTACGCGCCTCAGCCCGACGATCGCCACTGTCTTCTCTTGTCGCCTCGGCCGTTTCGACCTCGGCCGTGCTCTCACCCTCGCTACCACGCCCTTCCTCATCACTGCCGGCGGATCGTCCGCGACCCCCGCGTCGGCGTCCGCGGCGTGCAGGGCGGAGTTCTGCGCCTTCACCCGTCGCCTGCGAAACCAGATCCACGCCGGCGCCCACTTCACCACTCACGGCACGCAACTCATACGGGACGGTCATGGCACCGAGTGCCTTTTCGAGACCATCGACGAAGTTCTCTGCCGTCAGCAGAAGCCTCGGCGTACCGAGTCGCAGCGGCGGCGCGATATCCGTGAAAAGCACGGGGAGTAAGGACTCAACTGGTGCCAGAGATTCGAGCACGGCACCCAAGGATCGCCAATCGAATTTCTGGCGAACCGCGACGACAACCGGCGCACCTTCGGAATTGATGCCGACGCCGTCGACGGCATCGAGATCTGCTCCGGGCTGCGGCCACGGGCGAACGCCACGCAACTCGCTTCCTGCGGCTAGCTGGCCAATTACGCGACCTCGTAGTCCCTCTTCGCCTTCGCGTACTTTGCGATCATTTAATCGGCGCCGAAGCTGACCTTCAAGACCATCGAGCGCTCCCGCCAGGTCCGAACCTGAAAGCGGCGTCGTAGAACGTCCACCAATCTGAACCTCAAGAACTGCGTGATCCCCGTCGGCCTTGATCTCGGCGACTCGTCTAGCAAGAACAACCAACTCAAGCCGGTCGACGCCAAAGCGGACGCAACCGCCATGCTTTGCAGCGAGGCCTTCAAGTGCGGCCGCTGCGCGGCTGAATGCCGAGCGAGACTCAGACGAGACCATTCGAGACGCCAGCTGGCTCGCGCTCATGGACAAGATACGGGGGGCCGGCTCTGCTTCGACGACAACACGACCCTCCCTCAGTCCGGGAGCTGCAACGGGTTCTACCGAGTACGGCGTGCGTCCCAGCAAACCGAGAATGCGGCGTGCTCCGGCGGGCCACTGCGGCGCCACAATGAGCAGCTCTCCTGAGAACTCCGAAGTCGCAGCCGCGTGCTGCGCCGCGGCCAATCCGCCTAGCATCGCTTCCGTCGCCGAGTTCGGCGAGAACGCGACGATCACAGACGAGCCGTCGGCTCGCTCACCGCGGCCGATCGCGGCCACGCTATTCGGAACGCCCGCATCCGTCCATGGCTCGAGACTCTTGGTCTCTACGATGCCCTGCTCTGCAATCTTAGGCAGCCATTCGGCGGCGTCGATTGCGGTCCCACGTCCGTCGGTCGCGCCTCGGCGCTTCCTCGAAAATCGTTTCATCATCGTTTTGTTTCCTTTGGCGGAGGAGACGCGTTGCGGCGTCGGCTCCTCAGCCTGTTTCAAGAGTTTTCGCATGTCTTTGGGGGACGCGTTTTGCATTCCCTCTTCAGCGCATTCGATTCAGGTTCAAGTGGCATGCAAGCCGATCGGTCCACCGCTATTCGGGTGCCAGATCGACGGCCGCTAGCGCGAGCGCCCCGCTCTCAATGAGCGAGGAGGTCGCATCATGAACGATGCGCTGCAGGTCGCTATCGAGCCGGTCTTAGCCCAATACGACGGCGAGCTGATCCTCTTAAGTTGCTAATTCGAGCACGACGCCACCGAATAACTTTCGGTCGGTGCGAACGTGCTTCACTATGCGATTTCATCTACCGACTGGAATCTCCAGTCGAAAATTTTTGAAGTCCCGCCAGTGCTCCGGCAGCTTTTCTTTTTCGAGCGCAAGTACAACCTCGCTCGTTTTTTTGGCATGCGTCGCGCGCCAGTGTCTGTTCTACGAAAGAAGCATTAGGCCCCGTCGTTTTCGTTCTAGCCTGCGTCATCGAGTGCCGATTCTTCGACGACTCGCAGACTGGCCAAGAAGGGCTCGAAAAGTGACTCGACGCGTGCACGGGTCAGCTGGGTTACGGCTTCGCCATCCGCGCCGAGAGCAGCGGATACGGCGAGCAACTGCCCGGCCTCTTCCTCTTCTTCTGCCTGCCATCTGAGCCAGGCAAGTTCTTCCAAGTGGCGCCCAATCAGCTTCTGATCCGAGTCTGCGGCGAGCGCCTCGGTCACTTGAGTGATCCAGCCATCAATCGCTTCGCCGCGCGGCGCAGCCTCGAGTCCCTCAACCGATTCGCGACCCTTATCCATCCAATCTCCGACCCATGCGGTCGCCGGCGGCCAGGGCCCCAACGTTCCAGCACGAACTTGATCTGCGAGGGTCGCAACGGCCGAGTTGAGGTCGGCAGGCTTGAGCGCCTGACGAGCGAGGTCACCGGGCGTTGCTTCTTTCTCCAACTCGTCCGAGAAGAGCCGCGCGCGCCATTCGACATAAGCCGTGGGCAGTGGTCGATCGACGGGCTGCGCCTGCGCGGCTCGCCAAACCAGCGCGCGTAGGGCCTCGCGATCGACCTCAAAAAGCCGGCGTCCCGAGTCAGAGGTCAGACTCTTCAGAAAGCCCCGTACCTTGGTACGGCCTGCATTATAGATCTTGAAATCGAGCAGCCCCCGTCCTTCGTCGAAACGAATTTCGAAGAGTCGCGCGCCGCCCGAGGGGTGGCTGTCCACCAGGTACCCCATCCGAGCACCGCGAAAGTCGGGAGCCGAAACGTGCGCCGCTTGCCATTTATCCGCTTTCGCGACGACGCTTCGGCGGGTTGCCTGTGCGGCAGGTGAAGCCTCGCTGGCTTTGACTTCAATTCCCTGGGAGCGCAAACGATGACGCGCTTTGCGCAGAAGCTTTCGACCGGGCTTACTAATTCCGGTTTCGTTCATCTCGAGCAGGATCGCAATGCCGCGATCGTCTTCGCCCCATTCCTCAACGAGTTCGTCTGCGGCGGACGCGGCTTCGTCAAGCATCCAGCCCAGCAACTGCCCTGCCTCGGCTTGTCCAAGCTCATCGAGCAGGCGGTGCGGGTCTCCATTGGCGGGGCGAATTTGGGCAGCAAGTGCGGGCAACTCAGTAGCGGCCCGTTCGAGGCTCTCCGGTAGGCTCATGATCTGTCGTAATCCATTCGCAGCCCGATTCGAATCGGGAATGCGCTCTGTGCAGTCGTGACGGCTTTCGTATCTACGATCTTCTGTGAGGAACAGCGAGCCCAAAGCCGAGAGGAGAGAACGATTGGTCCATTCTTCTCAATGCGCTGGGATCGTTCGCCCTGAGCTCTCGCCCTGAACTCCCCGAGATGATGATGAGACATGCACTGAAGCATGCTCATCAATCGCGTAGCGATCCGTCATTCCTGCAATGTAGTCCGAGATAGCCCGCAGCGGTCCCTCTCGCGAAAAACGAGTGCGCACATGCGCAGGGAGTTGCATCGGGTCGTCCCGGTAGGTTCGAAAAAGGTCTCCCACGATCGACGTCGCTTGGCGGGTGCGCTGTACGACGTGCGGATGGTGGTAGAAGTTCTGGGATAGAAAGCTCTTCAGCTCTCGCTTGGCGAGATCGATGTCCTCGCGGAGGCCCACGTAGATGGTTTTCCGCGATCGGAGATCCGCGAGGGAGCTCGGCGGATCCGCCGCCAGCCTGCCCGCCGTCTCTTCGATCAGGTTCGTGTTGAGGATATTGAGCAGCGCGCCAATCGTCTGCGTGCGCGCCACTGAAAATGAATCTTGGCCGCCGTCACTCGCACGACGGGCGGCTTCGGCCTGCTGCCAAAGGGTCTGACCAGAGAGCTGGTCGGCCGTGATCAGCCCACTGCGCAGCCCATCGTCGAGATCGTGATGCATGTAAGCGATCTCATCGGCGCAGTCGGCAATCTGCGCTTCTAGAGTTCGCTGAACGTCTAGCACCGGTACTTCGATGGGATGCTCCCACGGGCTTCCATATTTGAGGATGCCCTCGCGGGTCTCAGCCGTCAGATTGAGCCCGCTAAATTCGGGATAGCGGTCCTCGAGTAGGTCGACGATGCGCAGGCTCTGGCGATTGTGATCGAAACCGCCATCATTTTGCATGAGCTCAGCGAGAACGGCTTCGCCCGCATGGCCAAAGGGCGTATGTCCCAAATCGTGGGCTAGAACGATCGCTTCCGCGAGATCCTCATTCAGCCGCAAAGCACGAGCAACAGTGCGGGCAACCTGAGCTGCCTCGATCGTGTGTGTAAGACGGTTGCGATAGTGATCATGCTCGAGGTGGACAAAGACCTGAGTCTTGAACTCGAGACGACGAAAAGCCCGAGCGTGGATGATCCGGTCACGGTCGCGCTGAAAGGCGGTTCGATAGTCATGCAGAGGCTCCGGCACGAAACGGCCAGCGGAGTCCGCGGCGCAAGCGGCCCAGGGCGCAAGCGCGCTCCGTTCCTCCTGCTCAAATGTCTCGCGTGTCCGCCAGGTCATTTCTGGAATCAGTCCTCTCGACCGGCTTCGCGGAGTAGGTCGCGCATAGCGGCGCGACTCTCGGCATCAATATCATCTAGAGCGGGCTGGGCGCCGCCGCTCGAGACAGCGCTGCGACTCGATCCAGCACCTCCCACGTTCAGCAAAACGTAAAAGGCGACAACGGCGACCAGCAGCGATCCGGCTGCCACGACCCACCGAAAATTTACCATGTCCCTTGTATACCCTCAGTTCGTTTTCCTGCTTAAAATCAAAGACTTCTGACCGTTCGCTATATTGCAGGCCGACGAGAATCTTCAAAAAGGCGAGTCCCCACTCGGCCATTAAGTACTGTGTCGAGGAATCCTCAGATCGTACGGGCGGAACACCCTTAGCGTCGAACTTCGGACCGTTACCCCTAGGGGGCAATAACTGGAAAGACTACGACCAGCCCGGACTCATGTCAACTCGGGAACAATCGGTCACGGGCCTCTGACGACCCGCTAATCTGCTGCCATGTCGATCCTAAATCCGTTTCCTGAACGCCTACTTCTGGGCCCTGGCCCCTCTAACGCACACCCCGCTGTCCTCGAGGCTATGAGCCTTCCGCTGCTCGGCCATCTCGACCCGGAGTTCATCGCTCTGCTCGACCGGGTTAAAGAAGGCCTTCGTACCTGCTTCGGCACCGTAAATGCGATGACACTACCGATCTCAGCCACCGGCAGCGCTGGCATGGAGGCCGCCTTGGTGAACCTACTCGAGCCCGGCGAAACCGTCGTGGTCGGAATCAATGGCGTATTCGGTGTCCGCATGGCGGAGGTCGCTCGACGCGCCGGCGCTGTGGTAACGACGGTCGAAGTGGAATGGGGCAAGACCCTGGACGCGAACGCGATGTCCGAGGCGATCGCCACCACGAAGCCAAAGGTTGTGTCGTTCGTCCACGCCGAAACGTCGACCGGCGTTTGCCAGCCCGTCGAAGAGATTGCTAGAGCCGCCCGGGACGCCGGCGCGCTAGTCGTCCTCGATTGCGTGACGTCCCTTTCTGGCCGACCGGTCGAGCTTGATGCATGGGGCATCGACGCAGCCTATAGCGGAACTCAGAAATGTCTTTCCTGCCCGCCTGGCCTCTCGCCTGTTTCGTTCTCTGACCGTGCAATCGATGTCGTGCAGAATCGCAAGACGCCGGTCCAGAGTTGGTTCCTCGATCTCTCGCTCCTCGCCGGGTACTACCAGGGCGGCGATGGCGGAAAGCGCGTTTACCATCACACCGCACCGATCACGGCCACCTACGGCCTCGCCGCCGGCTTGGACCGCGTTCTTGAAGAAGGCCTAACGAATCGCTTTGCACGACACACCGCCGCAGCCGAACGGCTGGTGGCCGGTCTCGAACCGCTTGGTTTCACGCCTTTGGTGGATGCCGCAGATCGACTCCCGATGCTGACTTCGGTCCGACTGCCTGAATCCGTCCGTTCGATTGGCGACGGCGACGTCCGCGGCCGTCTCTTGAATGAATTTGGAATCGAAGTCGGTGCGGGCCTAGGCCCGCTCGCCNNTCGCCGGCGAGATCTGGCGCATCGGCCTGATGGGCGAAAACGCCCGCCCCGAGCCCGTCGATCGACTGATTGAAGCCCTGCACAAGATCCTCGACTAACGACGACTAACCAAACGAAGCTCAAACAGCGTGCAAGCGAGCGCTAGTCCCGAAGCTCGCTCGCAAAGAGCGCCTTGGTCTTCGCCCAGGCGTCCGTAGCGCTCGTTTCTTCATAGGTCGCGCGCTGATCGCAGTGGAAGCCGTGATCCGCATCCGCGTAGACGTGCACCTCGTGGTTGATGCCATTCTCTTTGAGCGATGCCTCGATCGCCTTGACGTCCGCGACTGGCACAAGGGTGTCTCTCCCTCCGAAATAGCAATTCAGCTTGCCGCTAATCTTCCCGGTCCGCGTAAGAGTCCCCGAGCCACCGCCAGGCCCTTCGGCCGCTGCAATACCTCCGCCGTAGTAGGAAGCCGCCGCCCGAATATCAGTCTCGCATGCCGTTAGGTAGGTCATGTGGCCGCCAATACAGAAGCCCATAGCGCCCAGCTTGTCACTCACCACGTCTCGGCGCGACTTCAAGAAGCCGACCGCATCCTTGGCGTCGGCGACCATTTGATCAACCTTCAGAGCACCAAGATGCTTAAACCCCTCAGCGAACCCATCATCGTCATAGCCGAGGCTGAGTCCGGGACCCGTACGGTGGAAAAAATCGGGAGCGAGGGCCACATAGCCTTCGGCGGCGACGCGGCGTGTCACGTCACGAATATGATCGTTCACGCCGAAAATTTCCATCCACACGATGACCGCCGGAGCCGGCTCACCACTCTCTGGCAGCGCCAAATAAGCGCCCATGGTCTCGCCGCCGCTCGTCGTGATCTGAATATCTTCGGTCGTTCCACTCATTAATTCATCCTCTTTGGATAATCGTTTGTCGGCCGAAACGGCGCGACTGATTCAGCGCACCACGGCTAGGTGAGAAGCTACTTCCTCGAAAAAAACATCTGGACGTTCCTGATGCGGATGATGCTCCGCTCCGGCAACCGTAAAGCGGCGAACATTAGGTAGGTGTTTTTCGAACAGATCGGCACCTGGTAAGAACTCAGCATCCTGCGCCCCGACGAGTACTCGAGTGGTCTGCCTAATCTCCGAAAGTCTTGAGACCATCGAGATCGAATCAAAGAACGTGCGCCCAATTTCCCGATAACTCTCAGGCGTCATCGATACGTGACGTCGCTTATGATGCGCGTAGTAGCGCTCGGCATCTCCCCAGGCCGACAGTCCCCGGAAAGGATTCCTGCGGACCGCGCCTTCTGCCAAAGGCTGAAGTCCCTCCATCCCTCGTTCCTCAGCGATCTCTGTCGCGGCACGCCAGCCCGACGGATCCATCAAGCTAGGCGTCTCGGGGCTCGTGCACATCAAAATGAGTGAGCGAACGCGCTCGGGATGCTCCAGAGCGAACCGAACCCCGATGAAGCCGCCAAAAGAATGTCCGAGAAGGTCGATCTGTGGGATTTCAAGCGCATCCAGGAAAGCCGCAAGATCATTCACGAGTTGTTCGAAGGAAAACCCCAATCGCCCGGCGTGATTCTCCGAATCTCCGTGCCCTCGTAGATCCGGCGCAAGTACTCGGCGATCGCGAGCCAGCCGCGGCGTCACACCAATAAAATCGTCACGATGTCCCGTGAAGCCATGTAATAGAAGAAGTGGGGGCGTCGTGTTATGCGGGCCCTCCTCATGCCAAGCGAAGCGCCCTTCGCTCGTCGGGACGAAACGAGGCTCGCTCTCGTCGAGCCCCGATAAGGGCCGACTACGACTCGATTCGCTAGTAGCACCGGGCTCAACTGGCATGGAGTCATCAACGTCTGAAGAGTCATCAACCGGCATGAAGTCTCACCCATTCACAAGGCGCCAAAATCGCCTCGGCTTCAACGATCGCCAAAGCATCGCGCCGCGCCTCCGCGGCCTCTTGCCCAACGAGCTGGTTTGCGAGATCGCTATAGACGCCATGATGCCGAGCCTCACTCGCGAGCAAGCCCGCGTAGAGCTTAGCGAGGTCGGGATCCTTCACGCCCTCGGCAAGAACCTGAAAGCGCTCGCAGCTACGCGCTTCGATGAGCGCTGAAATCGTAAGTAGGTCGAGCAACCGATCCGGTTCGTTACGCCGCACGTGCGAATGCAAAGCCATACCATAAGGACTCGGCTTGATCGTCGTATACTCTATCCCGCGCTCGTCGAGCACTGAGAGTATCTGCTTAAAATGCGCCAGCTCTTCTCGTGCGAGATCCGCAATGGGCTCCTGCAGGAACCGGTGATACGGATAAGAGAAGAGAAGCTTCATCGCGGCCCCCGCGGCCTTTTTCTCGCAATGCGCATGGTCGAGCAACACCTCGTCGAGGTGATCTTCGGCTCGGGACAGCCATTCAGAATCGGTAGAGGAGGCCAAATGCAACACGGCAGCCGGAGTTTACACGGAAGCGGGCCGGCGGCCGTCATCCGTACATAATCCCCCCCAATCGTCCCGCCGATCTCTTGATCAACCTGCTAGATTTCAGAGTATGCGAACACGCGCGTTGGGGCGAAGCGGTCTGCAGGTCAGTGAGGTCTCCTTGGGGTCCTGGCTGACCCTTGGGAGTCAAGTCGACTACGACGAGACGTCTCGGCTCGTCCACCGTGCCTTTGACCTAGGCGTCTTCGTCTTCGACACCGCTGACGTGTACCAGGACGGCGAGGCCGAGCGGGCGCTGGGGCAGGCGATCCAGTCGATCCCGCGCCAGCATGTCGTCCTAGCGACGAAGTGCTTCTTCCCGATGTCGGAGCGCCCAAACGATCGCGGCCTCTCTCGCAAGCATATCTTTCGAAGCGTAGAAGCTTCTCTGCGGCGCCTAGGCACCGACTACATCGACCTTCATCAATGCCACCGCGCCGACCCCGAGACACCTCTTGAGGAGACCGTGCGCGCCTACGAAGATCTCATCAGACAAGGGAAGGTCCTTTATTGGGGCGTTTCCCAGTGGCCCGCCGAGACGATTCGCGAGGCTTGCGAGATCGCCGATAGCTTCGGCGCCTATCGCCCAATTTCGAATCAGCCCGAGTACTCTATTGTCGCGCGCGGCATCGAGCGCGACGTGCTGGGTACTTGCAAGCAAGAAGGCTTAAGCCAAATCGTCTTCAGCCCCCTTGCCCAAGGCGCACTCACTGGAAAATATAGTGGTGGCCGAATCCCTGATAAGAGTCGAGCCAACGACCCGAAACGGAACCGCTGGATGAGCGCGGCGCTTGATAGGGAAGTGCTGTCCAAGGTCGACCGGCTTAGGCCGTTCGCGGATGAGCTCGGGATTTCAATGGCGCAACTCGCCCTCGCGTGGGCTTTGCGCGAAGAGAATGTCGCGAGCGTGATCGTCGGTGCCACCCGCACGGAACAGCTCGAGGAAAATGTGAAGGCTGTCGGAATCGTCCTTCCGCCCGAGGTATGCAGCGCCATCGACGAGATTTTCCCGTAGTCGTCTCCATGGCCCACCCGCCCGCTTCTATTGCCCCGTCGAGCGTTAGGCCATCGATTTTTCAGCCTAATAATACACTCAAGGCCGGTGCGACGACCCGGCTCTATCCCCAATCAATGAATCTCTTTACGGAGAAGGTCGCGGCCGAGCTCTCTCAAATGGCTCTCTTTTGAGTCGGCCATGTTATCGATGAGCTAAATCCTTCGCGTTCACTCATCTCGCCACCCCCTAGGGCAGTCGAGAACCAGCCCAACCCCGGCCCGATCTCTCATGGCCCTGAGGCCATCGAAGAACGCCCCGCCCTCGCCGCATTTCTCGATCGCG
>DGPZ01000164.1:45489-59837 GCA_002390675.1 Deltaproteobacteria bacterium UBA4427 | reverse complement strand
CCGGCCCGTCCAGATGCGGTTGACCGGATGCCTCGTCCGGTCCATATCTCTCTCGGAACGGGAAGCGGCGAACTTGAGCGAAATTATCGGCTAAGACAGGACATTCGAGGAGGTTTTTAGTCCCCTGTCGCACAGCCCCTGGGTGGTTACATTGTCGATCCCCGCGTCGGCCCAACCGTCGCAATCCAGGAGCATCTCATATGCATGATCTCGTGATTCGAGGCGGAACCCTAATCGACGGAACCGGCGAAGCGGGCCGCCGCGCGGATGTGGCCATCGACGATGGACTCATCACCGCAGTTGGCGAAAACCTCGGCCCGGCAAGCGAAGAGATCGATGCAACTGGCCTGCTCGTTACGCCCGGCTTCGTCGACGTGCACACACACTACGACGGCCAGGTGACTTGGGATCACCTCATGGAACCGTCGATTTACCACGGCGTTACCACAGTCGTGATGGGCAATTGTGGTGTCGGCTTCGCGCCGGCCCGGCCCGATCGACATGAGTGGCTCATCGGGCTCATGGAGGGCGTCGAAGATATCCCAGGAACAGCCCTCGAAGAAGGACTCACTTGGGACTGGGAGACGTTCCCCGAATACCTCGATGCGATCGAGAAGAAGCCTCACACCCTCGACTTCGCTGCCCAGATGCCGCACGGCGCGCTTCGCGGATACGTGATGGGCGACCGTGGCGCAGATCACAACGAACGACCTAGCGCGACTGAAATCACCGAAATGGCGCGCCTAACAAAAGAAGCGATCGAAGCGGGCGCCGTCGGTTTTACCACATCACGAACGGTGAACCACAAGTCCGTAGATGGCGCACAGACCCCCAGCTACACCGCGACGTCAGCCGAACTTTGGGGCATCGCCGATGGCATGAAGCAAGCGGGCGCCGGCGTCTTCGAAATCGTCGGGGATTTCCCGGATCTCGAACCTGAATTCGCGATGGTGAGACAGATGGCCGAGCGCAGTGGTCGTCCACTTTCCGTCACCGTCGCGCAAATCAACGAACGCCCGGAAGACTGGCGACGCATGCTTGACCTCATCAGCGAAGCCCAGGCTGATGGCGTCGCCCTCCACGCCCAGGTCGCGCCCCGCCCCGTCGGCGTGATCATGAGCTTCGAAGCGACGTTCAACCCCTTCATCAAAAACCCCGCCGTCTTGGAAGCCCAGGAACTCTCGAACGCAGAACGACAAGAACGGCTCGGCGATCCTCAGGTTCGTGCCCAAGTCGTCGCAGGCGGCATGATCATGGACCCACGCAGACTCTACGCCCTCGGCGATCCGCCAAATTATGAGCCCTCAGAAGAGGAATCAATCGAGGCTCGGGCTAAGGCCGCCGGCGTCGACCCCGCAGAATTCGCGCTCGATATTTTGCTCGAAGAAGACGGCACGGGCCAAATTTTCATGCCGGCTCTCAACTACTTCTATGGCAACTCAGATCATTGCCTCGAAATGCTCAAGCACCCGCACTCAGTCCCCGGACTGGGCGATGGCGGCGCCCACGTGAGTTTCATCTCCGACGCAAGCTTCTCGACCTACCTACTCACCCACTGGGCACGCGATCGCAAAGACCGCGGCGAGATTCTCCCCGTCGAGTACATCATCAAACGACAGGCCGCGGATACAGCCAAGCTGCTTGGCTTCTCTGACCGCGGCATCATAGCCGAAGGCATGAAAGCCGATCTCAACGTGATCGATTTCGAGGCGCTCAACCTGAGCAAGCCAGAGATGCGATACGACCTCCCCGCCGGCGGCAAGCGACTCGTCCAGAAGGCACGCGGTTACCGCTACACGCTCGTAAGCGGCGAAGTCGTACAGAAGAACGGCGAACCCACCGGCGCGACCCCCGGCAAACTCGTGCGCGGCGCACAACCGGCCCCCGCATAACACACGCCCGACGCTCCTCTATGGCGAAAACCTAACAGAATCATCCCAACAAAAATCTCAACGAAGACCTCACAAAAAAAGGACGCTATGTCGGACTTCAACCTTGACACCATCGATATCCACACTCCAGAGCTCTATCTCGAACGCGGCTACCCCTTCGCAGAATGGGATTTCATGCGAAAGGAAGCGCCGATTTTCTGGTACGAGCGCGACGAGATCGCCCCCTTTTGGTCGATCACGCGACACGCTGACATTCTGACGATCTCGAAGAACGCCGACATCTTCGTAAACAGCAAACGGCTTCGGCTTCAATCGAAGGAAGACGATGCGCGACAGGAATTTTCAACCAATCTCCGCAATGAACAGCGAGGCTGGGATCCAAATGAAGTCAGCGACTTCATATTCATGGATGACCCACGGCATCGAAATTTCAGACTCATCTCAGCCAAGCGGTTCACGCCTGCAGCACTCCGCAAGGTCGAAGGCCATTTTGCCCAGATGTCTCACGACTTCGCCTCTGAATTCCTAACGGAACTCAAAGGCGCAGGAAAACGTGGCGAGACAACCGACTTCGTGAAGGGCTTCGCCGAAAAGCTTCCCCTCGCCGCAATCGGCGAGATGATGGGTCTGCCTAACGGCGACTGGAAGCGCCTCAAGCAGATCACCAACGTGATGATCGGAGCGCCTGAGGTCGACTTCTTCAACGAGGGAGAGGACCGGAACACGGGCGTCTGGCGCGCAATGGACGAAATGACCGACTACATGATTGGCGTGATCCGCGACCGTGAAGCTAGGGGCCCGGAAAACGACGACCTCTCCACGCAGATCGTCCACGCCATGCTCGACGGTAAGCGCCTCACAGACCAACAGCTACAGGGTTATCTCTTTGTGATCCTTGCCGCAGGAAACGAAACGACGCAGAACGCCATCACCGGTGGCGTGGCGGCCCTTCTCGAACATCCCGAACAGGTAAAGCTGCTCGCGGAAAACGCGGACAACGAAGATCTCATAAAGTCCTGCGGCGAGGAAATTTTGCGATGGACGTCACCGGTTCTTCAATTCGCGCGTACGGCGGTCGAAGACTTCGAGCTCTCAGGCCATACGATCAAGGCCGGGGAAGACGTCGGCATGTGGTATCCGGCGGCGAATCGCGACCCCGCCGTGTTCGATGAGCCCTACAACTTCGACATCACGCGCACCCCTAATCGCCACCTCGCCTTCGGCGGCTACGGCGCGCATTTCTGTCTCGGCGCGAACCTAGCGCGATGGGAATTGCGGGCGGCACTTCGGGCGCTGGCTCCGGTACTTCCGCAAATGGAACTCGTGAACGGCCCGGAGCGATGTCCGAATCTGCACGTTTCTGCGATTCATCGACTCGAGGTACAGGCGGCCTAATAAGGCTCGTCGGCTCTCGGAGTTGCTCAGCCACGCACCAGAACGCCGCGGGCGGCCCCTATCGGCTGCTCGCGGGGCGCGGCAGCAGCGGAATCGCGATCCCGCCGATCATGATTGCCCCACCCAAGAGCTGATGCAAAAGGGGCCAATCACCCAGCACAAAAAATGCGAGCACGAGCGTCATCACCGGCGTCGACAGCGTCGCTAATGTGGTGACCCGTGCCTCGAGGTGACGAGCGGAGTTCATCAGAGCGAGCCGCCCCAGAAAAGGCCCAAAGATCGCGGCGAGCGTCGTATAGCCTACCTGTTCGACTGGAATCGCAGCGATATCAGGCAATGGGTTGTAAGCGAACCAGAAGATCACCGAGAACCAGAGGCGCATCGAGTTGACGGCCACCGTGTCGATGCGATGAATGAAGCGGCGGGTCAGGATCGCCATGCAGCTGAAGAAGGCCGCCGCTGCGATTCCGTAGAACGTGCCTGAGTCAAAAAACGACGAGAAATCAGACACGTCGCCCGGCCCCTGCAGGACGACTAAGCCTCCGACGGCGATGGCCGCGCCGATCCAGAACCGGCCTTCCACGCGCTCGCCGAGGAGTAGCCAACCGAGCACGGCGACAAACACAAAGTCGAAACGCATGATGACGTTCAAAAGCGCAGGCGAGAGCGACTGAATCGCAATCGCACTCGCGTGATTCCCGGCCAGCGTAAACACCGCGAGCCCCGCCGCGACCGCTAGGTCAATACGACGAAAGCCCCTCGGCAAAGACCTCCCCACAACGCGTTGGGCCAATCCGAGACCCGTGCTCCCGATCGCCGCGGTCAGCAGCAGGAGCAGGACGCTGATCCCGGGATCCCCGATCTCATTCGCGAGCTTCCAGGGAATCACCATAAGCGCCCCGCCCACGGCGGAGAAGAGCGCCCAGAGCAGGCCGAGACGACGCGATCGGCCGGATGTGGACATGGGGCGATGGATAGCGTGTACGACGTCGTGTGCGCACCCTGACAACCCCCGTGACATCTTCGAACGGTCCCGACCATCCGGACTAGCCCGCCGATCTATATCACCGCGACCAAGGGAGTAATACGATGGGCTCTGCGAAACGCGCCTCAAACTGGTCGGCGGGCATCGCCCTAATCTCTCAGGTCGCTTGCATTACAACATTTATCCTCAGCGCGACTCCGCGCCTAGCGGCTCCGGCCATCCACTGGCTCGACATGTCCGCCGAAACCGCGCACGCGACTCTCCCAACAGTATCCGCAGACAGACGGGGTGCGGTTAGACATCCCGCAGGACCAAACCTAGACCAAGCCTTCGAATGGTCATTCGATCCAGGACTCACGCGCCCGCGCAGGCCCAAGAAGCAAAACAGATCCCCCCGCTGCGAAGCGGGAGGGAGCATCGCGCGAAGACGCCGCTCTAAGCGGCGGTGAAGGCGTCCCAAACGAGTCAAGTCGGGGCCAAGGTCGGCGACGTTCTGGGCGCCAATCACAGCGAAGAAGGGGCCCCAGTCCAGCGACAAAGAGGCCGCAGGCGGCGGCGAAAAAGAGTCCGGCCAGCCCGGCGAAAATGAGTGGCGTCCCCAGTGAGAATCGAACTCACCTCCCCAGCTTGAAAGGCTGGTGTCCTAACCGATAGACGATGGGGACGCACTGCGCGCGCAGTATTGCTCAACTGCTCCGCAACCGGAAGTGGTTGAGGACCAACTCAGATGGCTTAAAACAATTTTCTCTACCTCAACCGTCCACTCAGCCAACCGCTAGACTGAGTGGCATGACAGATCGCCGCCTTCTTGCCGAAAAAGCTGCCAATATTTGGTCCAGTTTCCAGCGAAATGTGGAGCCGCTCGCCCGCGGTGCCCAGATTGTCGCTGCTCCAGACGTTACACAGGACGATATTGGCGGTCTGGCGAGCGCCAAAGAGGAAATTCTGACCTACGCGTACGCCCAGACCAGTCCTGAGGTCTACGGCCGTTGGGGCACCTTCCCGCCGAGTGCGATGCTTATGATCGGCCGCAGAGGTAGCGGAAAATCGCTCCTGGCGGAGTACCTAGCGGCGCAAACCGAGACCGCTTTCGTGCGAGTCGACGTACCGCGCATGGTGCTCGACGTGATTCACGGAGCCCCGAAAATCGGCGAACTCGTTCAAGGTTGGTCTGCGGCGCTCGAAGAGATGCCACCGGTCACAATCTTCTTCGACGAGCTTGAGTTCACCCGCGCTCACGAAATGGGCGAGCGCGGCGCGGAACTCCCTACTGGCCCGATCATGGATTTTCTCTTCGAACTCATTGATCGGTCTTTGTCCATCGAAGGTTGCCTAGTCATCGCCAGCACGAGCCAATCAGGAACTCTGCCCGAAGCATTCCTATCCCCCGGCCGTTTTGAACGAATCGTCGAGGTCAACCCGCTCTTTCCCGAGGACATCGAAGAAGCGCTTCGGATTCATGCGCTGGCAGCTGAATCTCGTGCAGAACGCTCCATCTTCGGCGAGCTCGACTGGAGTGCGATCGTGAATAACACCCGCGAACCTTCGATCGGTGATTGGATTCGAATCCTGCACGCCGTTCTTCGCCGAAAGGCACGACTCGATGCAGCGGGAGAATCCCCGGCACAAGTCACACAGAGCGACTTCAGCGCTGAGATCAGTCGCTTCCGCCAGGCAAATACACGAATCAGAACGGACGGCGGCAACTATCTGTAAGAGGCCCGCGCCCACAATGGATTGCCCGGCGCAACGGCCCTGGGCCCGCGAGACACGCCCACACGTTAAGTGAATCCCAAGCAGAATCACCTCGGTCGTCTCAGAGCGCGAATTGATCAGACACAAGTCTCGACAAGTCATCCGTCGAGACGGTGGTCTGGGTACCGTATTTCGTAGGCAAAAGGCCCCCGAATCATAGGGCATGCCCCTCAGCTGCCGATCTGCCGCGATAGCGACGCCGACCACATCATTGGAACTGCACAAGAACTCAATGGAAACGGGAGGATTCCTAAGCCTTTGGCACCACTGTGCCGATACAGAACGATGCGGGACGCACCCTTCGCCCCGTACCGACGATCTAATCCTGCGCCACCGAAGGCACGGGATTTCGTCGAGGGAGTTCCGGTGGAAAACCACACCGTTTTGTTCGTCGATGACGAAGTCAACATTTTGAAAGCGCTGCAGCGTTTGCTGCGGAACGAACCCATTGATGTGCTCACCGCGAGTACACCGAGCGAAGCCTTCGAATTGATCGAACGCGCGGGCCCACAAGTGATCGTGACCGATCAGCGGATGCCCGAGATGAGCGGAGTCGACTTCCTAGCCTCTGCGCGTGACCGCCACAACGATGTCGTGCGCATGATGCTGACGGGATACACGGACATGAAGATCGCCGTCGAAGCGATCAACAAAGGCGAGATCTATCGCCTCATCACGAAACCATGGAACGATGAAGAACTGAAGGCCACGCTCCGGCAAGCCTTCGATCACTATGATCTAAAAGCCGAGATAAAACGCCTCAACACAGTGACGCGTGAGCAAAACTTCAAACTCCAGGATATGAACAAGAATCTGGAAGAGAAAGTTCGCGAACGTACCAAGCAGCTCGATGAAAAAAACACCGAGCTCCGCACCGCATATATCCAAACGATTCGTGCTCTCGCCGAAGCCATCGACGCAAAGGACGCATATACCCGCGGTCATTCCGAACGGGTCGCAGTCTACGCTTCACGCATCGCTCACGAGATGAACCTCCCCACGGAACTCATCGAGCGCGTCTACTTCGCAGGCCTACTTCATGACGTCGGCAAGATTGGCATCCCCGATGCGATCATCACCAAACCCGACCGCTTGAACAACGAAGAGTACGAAGAGATCAAGAGGCATCCGGAGATCGGCGCGAAGATCCTCGAACCCGTCGAATTTCTCCGCAGCGTCGTTCCCTGTGTTCGTCATCATCACGAATGGTACGACGGGTGCTCTGCGGGCTATCCGGACCGTCTGTCCGGCGATCAGATTCCGCTGGCCTCGCGAATCATCGTCGTCGCCGACACCGTTGAAGCCATGACCTCCGATCGCCCGTACCGAAAGGCACTCCCAGTCGATGTCGTCGTGAAGGAGATGCACAAATACTCGGGAACCCAATTTGATCCCGTTGTGGTCAACGCCTTCCTCAAGCTCTTAGAGGTAGAAGGAGAGTCCTTCATCTCCAAGGATCAAAAATTCGACATTTACGCCTTCATCAAAGGCTAGGCAACGAAAGAGAGGGCCACCGCCCAATGCGATCCCCATCCAAGCCTCAGACCGAGACCGTGCCGTACCGACACCTCGAAATCCTCAACTCCCTTGGATTCGGCCCTGATACGGTGCTGATGAACGATCCGAAACTCTTCGTGGACCGTCGTTTCCTCGCATCGATTCTGGTCGAACTTCACGACAAACTCGGCCAGCAGAAGGCCTCAATCGCCCTTTTCGAGATCGGCTTGCTGCACGGCCTTCGTGACGCTGCACGGGTCTGTAGAGAGCGAGATGATCTGGTTTCGGATGCGGCCGCCTCCCCCACCACCACTTCCGTTGTTATCCAATGGACCGGTGGCGTACACATGGATGAAGCTGGCGCGCTCTCCCTCGAAGGGGTGTGGACCGAACAACATGAGGCCGTGGCTCGGGTTTCAAAACTCGGTGCCCCTGAATCACCCTCTTGTTGGATGAGCGCCGGGTACACAACCGGTTGGCTTTCCGGCACATTGAATAGACGTCTGATCGCACGCGAAGTTAGCTGCGCGGCCCGAGGTGACAAAGCCTGTCATTTCGAAGTCCAGGAAAGCTCAGTCTGGGAAGCGCGCGGTGACGAGGAGATGCAATCGCTTAACCGTGAGGTGCCCTTCGAAACGTTCCGCCAGATCGCGAAAACTCCTGTCATGGAACGCAATGACGGTCCGCCTAACCCCAGTACTCAATTCGATCGATCGCAGCCGGCCGTTCATATCTGGGGCCCCGTCATGGTGTTGCCCTTCACGACCCTCGACGAGGCACTAGCCACTGTCGATATGTTAGGCCGTGACCCTAGTATCTCTGAAATCCGCGCGGTCGTCATCGACCTTCGCGAACGCCCGCTCGACGAAGGATTCGGCGCAGCCGCGCTCGAGAAAATCCTCGAAACGATCGAGTTATGGAATGCGCAGAGCCTGATTACCGGCGTATCTCACGAATCCGAAGCCGCCATTAATAGCATTGAGGCGTCCCACCTCATTCTTCGAAAAGACCTCACCCAGTCAATCGCAACTGCCTTCCAAATCGCAGACGCACAAAAACACCTGATCTAGTACTAGCCCTGCCCGTCCCCTACAACCACGCCGCCGCGATCGGCGACCAGAGAGACGCGGACCGCAACCTAACGCCATGTCGGACTTCACACTCTTCGATGCCCCCGTCGAGGGCTCGCTCGACGCGGTCAACGTCCCGCTCCTGCTCGCGCAAGCTTGGCGTGATCAACGGTCCGGCATTCTTGAGCTTCGGCATGTTCAGAACGAGCGAAGCATCGATGTCTTCGAAGGGGCTCCCTACGGCGTCGCATCTTCCGGCGTGCAAGACAGGTTCGCTGAATTCCTTTTCGATACACGTCGCATCGATGCGACTGCGCGCCTCGAGGTAGAACGCTTAGCCGAGGAACGCGGCTGCCCACACGCCTCGGTGGTACTTGCGCTCAAAATTCTGGATGCACAGGCTCTCTATCAAGCACTCCGAGAAGAGGCACGCCGCTGCATAGCCGAAACATTCGAGTGGAACGCGGGCAAGTACACCTGGAGGCCCCAGCAAGCCGACTCGGCCGCACGCCCCACGAGCGCCAAACCCTTTGATCTAATCAGCCTTCTCCAAGAAGAGCTCCCGCGGCGCTGGGGAACCGATCGACTCTTTCGCGAGTTGATGCAGGTCCAGGACGCCAAGGGCGACATCTCTCCGCGCTTCCGCAAGGTCGCCAATAAATTTGCATCTGCGGGCGCTCCCGCTGAGAACGTGATCCGCAAGCTCGACGAACATCTTCCGATCGGACAAATCCTCGGCGAATGCGCGGGCAACTCCCTCGCAGCTGCAACCCTATGGGCCGCACTGCACACGGGCGTAGTTCGACTAGGTGCGAGCGGTCCATCGCTCCGAAATGATCCGACCGCCTTCGAAGTGAAAGTCCTCGAGGCTACATCCGCATTCTCTGCAGGCAAAGATTCCCAAGAATATGCTGACCGAAAATCAACGACCAACACTCAAGAATCTGAGCTTCGAAACGAAATTGAAAACTTTTTAGGCAACCTAGGTAGCCTCGATCACTACAGTGCACTGGGGCTAGACGAAGCCGCCTCAACCCTACAGATCAAGAAGGCGTACTTCAAAGCAGCGAAGAAATATCATCCCGATGCGCTCTCAAGACTCGGTCTCGATCACCTCAAAGGTCCTGCCGCTCGGGTTTTCGCGCGAATTGCCGAGGCCTTTGAGACGCTCTCCAATGCCGACAAGCGGAAGGCGTACGATGCTGGCGGCAGTGAAGATCCGGAGATCGATACCGCACGACTTGCTCAAGCGGAGACTTCCTTCCGTAAAGGCGAAATCCTCGCCAAGATGGGCAATTTTGAAGGCGCCTTGGAATACCTCGAGCCCGCGGTCGAACTCTGGCCGGAGGAGCCCGACTATCAAGCAGCCCTTGGCTGGGCGCTGTACAAACAACCAAAGACCAACGCGCAGCGCGCCGCTGAGCATCTAGGACTCGCACTAGGCCGGCCTCAAGAAGATGCGGTCACGCACTTCCGGCTTGGCCTCGTAATGCGCGCAATCGGGAAGACCGACCTCGCCAACGAGCTCATCGCCCGCGCTCGCACGATCGAACCGAGCGTCAAGGAATAGCGATGATCGACGCCTGAATCAGAGATTCTCGTCTCGCCTACGATGTTCGAGCAATAGTCGGGTCGCTGGGCTTGGCTCTACCGTAATCGACTCTTTGCGTTTGAGTTCGCCGCTCCAGTCGGGGAAACGAAGTGCGATCGCGAGTCCTCCGGGCCATCGCCAAGCAAGGCGCGCTTCCCGGTCCCCCGCGATTGCTCTTGGCCCGACTGGAGGCCCGACACGCTCCGTTCGTTCCGCAACCAAATGAATGACTGCTTTGAGCAATTCGGCCGCGGACGCATCGATATTGGCTTCGCCTACTACGTATCCATTCGGAATGAGGTACAGCGCGTCAAGGTTCGGCGTAGGAATCCGACGTCCCTCTACGACGTTCCGCCCTATCCATCGCAAGCCACTCTGCTCGCGCTGCACGACGGACTCGCCTGTCGCCACGTGCCCCGCAAAGCCAAGCCCGTGCGCGAGCTCGTGAAGAAACGCGGCGCCCCACTCCGCTTCGCTCGCCTCGAAGATTTTCCCCGTCTGCTGCCGAAGTCGTCGACGCAACCGAATTGTGACATCGCGTAGGACCCCGGTCACTCGGCTTGGACTCGAAGCACGTGCATCCTGTGCGATCGTCGAGGAGACATCGCATTCTGCCAAGGTGTCCCCCAAGCCTACAGGCCCCGAGGCATCCGGCCCGGCAATCGATTGCACGCGAATCAGCGGCCCATTTTCGACTGAATTCGCGTCGCCGGCTGACGCCAGTTCAAGACGAACACCGTCAAAGGCCATGGCCTCAAGTGCGCGATGCGACCATTCTCCTGGCCAGTCATCGCCTTCAACTTGGACCCTCACCACCTTCGCCTCTTCGAAGCGACAAACAACCAGTGCAAGCGCATCGCCGACCAGCGCAGGGTAAGGCGTTAGGTCTCCGATTCGGTTCGGCGTTCCGTTACCGAGTGCGGGCAGCTCCAAATGAAGGGCGTCCACATCCCAGCCACCCACCGTCGGAACACAGCCGAGTAGAACGGCGAAAAAAAGCACGCCCAAAACAAAAGATGCACGCGATGTCGATCTCGCTAGGTTCCGGAGCTCACAAAGAGAAGCGATTAGTTTCACGTAGGCGCACCCACGACCTCTACGCGCTCGGGCTTCGGCGCATTGAATCCAAACACCTGAGAGTAGAAATAGAGTTCACCGTCGAGCGCCGTCCGGATATTCTCGGCGCGTCGAAAGCCGTGCTGCTCCCCTTCGAAGGGCACGTAGCCGTGCGGCAAACCGCGCTCGGCAAGCACCGCCACCATTGACTCGGCCTGGCTGGGCGGCACGACCCTATCTTCGAGTCCCTGAAAAAATATCACGGGGCAGGCGAGTCGCTCGACGTGATGGATGGGTGAACGCTCCACATAGCGTGCCTGGGTCTCAGGGAGAGGCCCGACGAGCCAGTCCGTATAGCGCGACTCAAATTTGTGCGTGTCCTGCGCCAACGCTTCGAGGTTCCCGATCCCGTAGTGGCTCGCTCCAGCCGCAAAAGCGTCATGAAACGTCAAAGCACAAAGGGTCGTGTAGCCGCCCGCACTGCCACCGCTGATCGCCAGTCGATCTCCGTCGACAAGACCTTCATCCGCGAGGGAACGTGCAACGGCGACACAATCTTCGACGTCAACCACGCCCCATCGTTCTTCCAATTGATCTCGATAGGCGCGACCAAAACCCGACGATCCTCCGTAGTTCACATCCGCGACCGCAAAGCCTCTACTCGTCCAATATTGAATCCGCGGATCAAGGGCGGCGCTCGCGGCCGCCGTCGGCCCCCCGTGACTCTTCACCAACAAGGGCGGCCGCTCTCCCGAGCGCGGCGTTTGGCTCCCGGACTTCGGCTTATAAAGAAAGGCATGCGCTGTCCGCCCGTCTTTTGAATCAAAAGACATCGGGATGGCTTGGCTAATCGAATCGGCGTGCAGCTCGAGCGGACTGCTTTCGCGAACGCACTCAGGTACCCCATCCGACGCACTCCACAGATACAGGCCGGCAGCTTTTTCCGATTCGCCCCCTACGCAAGCCACCCAGCCGTCGCCGACAACGATTCCGGAAATCGACTGCAAGCGACTCAACCGAGCACGAGAAGAACAACTCTCGATATCGATTTCAACGAGGGTATCAACGCCGTCTACCGTGGCCGCGCCTAGCACTTTCTCTCCCGAGAAAGCCCATGCTGACATGCCGAAAACCCATTGCGGTCTGCCAATCTCGAACCGGTCCTCGTGCACGGCTTCGAGTCCCGACTCCCGCACGCACGTTAGGTTCCACCAACCCGATCGATCCGAAACAACAAAGAGTCGGCCGTCCGGCGCAAAACCGGGTTGAAAAAGAGATTCACGCCGCCCACCCGCGCACGGCCGGACCTCCCCCCGTGCGCCCTCTTGTCCCCATGCAATCCTTTCGAGAACGGTCCCGTTCCACGGCATATTCGGATGATCCCATGCGAGAAACGCGAGTTCGTCTCCCTCTGGTGAACAACAAAGAGATGCGTAGAAGTCGTGCCCCGCGGCAACCGTCCGAGGTCCACCCTGCGCCCGTCCCTCTGAATCGAGCCGAATGGCGAGAATTCGATTCTCGGGCTCACGGCCCTCACGCGAGCGCTCCTCGACACAGAAGAGCCAATCACCTTCGGGCGACACGACGAGATCCGCATGCATCGCGCCCGCCGGAACGACCGGCTCGGGCGTTGTACCGCGACTCGCTCGATAGATCCGCCCATCTGAATCGTCCACGTAGTAAACATGGTCGCGCCAAACGCAGAACTCGCCGCCACCATATTCGTGGACCCGCGTCCGCACATTAACGTCCCGAGCCAACACCTCTTCGACCTCGAGAAGAGCGGGAACCGCGGTCGCCTCGGGCAATCGCGCCCGCATCAGCACCTGCCGGCCACCTTCGTCCGGCCGCCCCTCGAGCCAATAGAGCCGACCCGCTTCAATCGTGAGCGCCGAAAGCCGCAGCGCGCCGCGTACGAGGTCCGCCGATCCGATCGACGAATCCCAATCGCCACAAGCTTGTTCGTTTTGGCTTTCGATCTGCAATGGGTGAGCTCCTTGATTGCCGAGGCGCAAACGCCCCCTGGCGGCCTCTCATCATAGTCTGCATGCTAAGGCGCACCGTGGCGACCCGTCGTCCGAAAATCCCACGGCTGAAAAGAACGGGGAGAACGGGAAGAGAATGCCCACGGACACCGCACATCGTCTCGCCCTGCAGTTCTCGCTATCAGTCCTTCGCTCGAAGGTCCATCGAACAGCCATTCCCCCCGGATCATTCGTTCCGGCCAACCGACGCGCATAGGGAACGACCCCAATGGACGATTTCAGCACATGGCTCCTGCTCGCCGCCGGAGGCTTGGTCGCAGGCGTGATCAATACGCTCGCGGGCGGCGGCTCGCTGATCACAGTGCCGCTGCTCGTGTTTCTAGGGCTGCCCGCCACGGTTGCGAACGGCACCAACCGGATCGGCGTGTTGTTTCAGAATGGCGTCGCGGTCTGGCGCTTTCGAAGCAAGGGCTTCAATGGAATCAAAGAAGCGGTCCCGCTTCTCATACCTGTGCTCGTCGGGTCGGCGATCGGTGCGGCGATCGCTGCGCGCATGTCTCCTGANNATTTTCCGGCAGGTGTTCGGCGTCGCAATGATCGCACTTCTCTATCCGATGCTTCGCCGGCGACCGAATAAGGATCGAGAAACGGCTGCACCGCCTCGTTCTCGCATCGCGAACACAGCGATCTTCTTTGCAATCGGACTCTACGGCGGCGCGCTCCAAGCCGGGGTGGGTCTCTTCCTGATCGCCGCACTCGCGCGAAGCGGACTAGATCTCGTGCGCGCAAACGCCGTCAAGGTTGTGATCATTGGCGCCCTCACGTTGGTCGCGGTGCCGGTTTTCATACTGGAAGGCCAGATCGACTGGGCCTTCGCGTCCGCACTCGTAGTGGGCTTTGCCTTGGGCGGCGAGCTCGGCGCACGCGCGGCCCTGGCCGGTGGCGAGCGACTGATCCGAGCGATGCTGGTCGTGGCGGTGTTCGCAATGTCCGGGCGAATGCTGGGCCTGTACTGAGCACCGGCGTTCCAATCCACAAAAGCCATTGGGCTACTAGCGACAGAACGCGCCATAAAACTTGGGGCCTTGTAGTTTTCCGGCTCAGACGCGGATCGGGCTAACC
>DGPZ01000164.1:0-45415 GCA_002390675.1 Deltaproteobacteria bacterium UBA4427 | reverse complement strand
GCACCCTTCGCGGCTAGTCCCCAGCAAGCGACGGGTAAGCCGCATG
Organism: Deltaproteobacteria bacterium UBA4427; assembly: GCA_002390675.1. Taxonomy (GTDB): domain Bacteria; phylum Myxococcota_A; class UBA9160; order UBA9160; family UBA4427; genus UBA4427. The sequence goes on along the minus strand of DGPZ01000164.1, from coordinate 45,369 downwards.
TCGAGAGGGAAAATAGTTCGCGGCCGTGATGCCAATCGTATCGATAACCTGCTGGTGGAAGACTCCGCTCCCGTCCGGAGCCTCGTTCAGCGAACCCTCGAAAAGGCTGCTTACAGCACTCTCGAGGACCGCACTGGGGCACAAGACCAGTAGAGGCGAAGCGCGTCCAAATCGCGAAAAACCCATGGACTCCGGACGCCGAAAGTGCGCGTTCCCCGTGGAACAAAGCGATTAAATACGGATATTTACAAGATTTACCGAGTTTTTCGTTTCACCCTGGAATACTCAGCTCAGGCTGCATGCCCAACTCCGCAATTTGCTTCACAGCTAGAATCAAAAGCGTTCGAACAGCAATGCCATGCGAGGATCAACGGTCCTCGGTTGTCGCCTGATCGCACTGCTCAGGATCCAGCTCGTCGGGAGCTAAATCCGTCTCAAGAGCCGAGCCCTGGGTTATGTCGAGCGCCGCAAGGCAGTCAACCACGACTTCCTTGTGGTCAAGCAACAGCGCTCGTGCCGTCTGTCCACTCCCAAAGGCGGCCTCTCCAAGTGCGCATTCATCCGCGTCGATCATCAATGCCTCCAATCGACTCGAAAATCGGGCCTTGAGCTGTTCGACCTGGCGGTAGAACCGGTCCGAACCATCCGTGCTCACGAGTAGCAATCGCGAGATGCGGTAGCCTCCGCCCTCAGGACGCGTGGCTGCAGCTTTGGACAGCCCAACCTCTTGGCTGGCAAGCGCTTTCTCAGCTCCCTCGAATCCACGCACCAAACGGCGGGCTCGCCGAGCCTCGAAGAGTCCCTGTCTAATCTGGTCAGTGAAGGGATATACGGGCAGTGTCGGACCACCGGACTCAACAGATCGGTCGAGCCGATCAATCCAATCTCGCGCGATTGGAAACGCCAACTCCCCCGCGATCAGAATCCGCGGGAAGGCCGCCGCCAATTTTTGAACGCGCGCAGGCTCCGGTGATCCCGGCTCTTCAATTGAGTTCTCGCGTTCCGTCATACATTCTCGACTTCCATTTCGAGGTTCTCATCGAGCCTCGCGCTATCACGATTGAGATTTTTGATTTTCGCGACCCATCAAACTGAATCTTTTGGGCTCCGAGGCCAGCTTCGCACAGATCGCCGCTCGTAAGATCAAATGACCGCTCCGCTCGCAACTTCGACTGCCCTCGCCTACTCGTTAGCGCCCTCATACCAACTCTCAAACAATTCGCCTTGTCCAAACCCCGCCCACCTAGCCCCAGCAGGAGAGTCAATTGCCCGCACGATTCGAAGTTCCCACAGAGCACCCTCATGTGGCCCTCGTGACGATGGATCGACCGGAGCAAGCGAATTCATTCGATCCGGAAACCCTCCGCGACCTCGCCTCCGCCTGGAAACAGATCAATGAAGACGCTGAGATTCGCGTAGCAATACTCACTGGTGCAGGAGATCGCGTATTCAGCGGGGGAATGGATATGAAAAAAACCATTCCCGCTTCCCAAGCACTAGCCAGGGGAGAAAAGATCGACCCGGTCGACTTTGAAGGAATACGTGCGGTCGGTCACGCCACTCTCGTGAAGACCCGGCTGCGCGTGCCCCTGATTGCTGCCGTGAATGGCCATGCTCGCGCGGGTGGCTTCGACTTGATGCTGGCGAGCGAGATTCGCTACTCGGTCCCGCATGCGACCTTCGCCCTCGAAGAAGTTGCGCTCGGGCTCTATCCCACGGGACAAGCGACGGTCGCGCTCCCCCGACAAATTGCTTCCGTTCATGCCGCCCATCTCCTTTATACCGCGCAGCCGATCGACGCTGAAAAGGCGCTCGCTATTGGACTCTTGAATGAAATCGTCTCGCCAGAGGAGCTGATGCCTCGCGCCTTCGAAACCGCCGACCAGATTGCGGAGAACGCGCCCCTCGCGGTCCAGGCCACCCTCGCCGGCATTCGCGCATTGGACGGGATGGATCTTGAGAACGCTTACTCCCAACAAGAAGCATTCGGACGCCCCCTTCGTAGGACGGAAGATGCCAGGGAAGCTCAGCGCGCCTTCGTCGAGAAACGAGCGCCGCGCTTCGTCGGCCGTTAGGCGAGGCCCAGCACACGGTCGCGGATGCCCCCAGCCTAACCAAGCGGCGCTTTCGCCTTTCCCTCTCGATACGAAAATCGCGCCGTCGCGTCCTGTCCACGCAAGTTTCGCCCCTTTCGAAACGACGCGTCCGAGAACTTCCTCATCCGGAAGTCCACGCGTCGCCCGGCACGGCGCAGTTACGATCGCCAGCTGGGGCGAAACCGCTGCGAGAAATTCGAGAGACGAGCTCAATGCACTTCCGTGGTGACCCACTTTGAGAACATCGGATTCGAGAATTCGATCCCCGCCAACCTGACGTAGCAAAGCATGCTCCACCTCCCGTCCGACATCCGCTGTGAACAAATAGGTCAACCCATCCAAGCGAATTCGCAGCACCAATGATCCATCGTTGCGATTGCGTCGCTTCGAATAAGCCCGGCGGCTCTTTGTGGCAGCCACCGATGAAACTTCTGCTGTATCCATCCTGACGAGCGCCTCCGTCGGGGCGGGCCAAAGGACTTCGATCGAAAGATCACCGATCCCGACGGGCGCAGGCGCTCCATCTACCCACGCTACTCGAGCGCCAAGTGCCCTCGCCTCTTCAGCCAAATCTCGCAAAGGTGGATCTGCCTGGGCCCCGCTGGGCAACCAAAGCTCGTTCACTTTAAAACTTCGGAGAACTGCGGTCGCGCCTCCTCTATGGTCGTAGTCCCCGTGCGTTATCACCAACAAGTCGAGCTCTGAAACACCGAGGGCTCGGAGTGAACGAACCACGGAGGCTCCGTTCGGGCGTCCCGGCACTCCGCCACCCGTATCGATCAGAACGTTCGCGCGATTGCCTTGGATCAATGCAGCATCGCCCTGCCCTACATCAAGAAAAACCACCCGCGGCACATAGGGAGACTCAACTCCCCTGGGACTAACGAGACCCGCCGTGAGCGTCGAACCGGCAAGAACAACCCAAATCAGATAGGCCACTCCGGGGCGCTTCCGACGCAGCTGCCAGAGTCCGAGAATGACAATCAGCCCGACCGCATTCGGGCCTAATCCTATCGGTAGATCTATGAAGGGAAGCCGCGGCGCCACGCTGCCGGCGGCAGCTTCGCTGAACACGGCGGGGAGCAATAGAAATTCGATCACGGCATCCGCTTCGGTCCCGTCGAGCCCTACGGCCATCAAAGCAGCGGCGAACGAAGCCGGCAGCACAACAAACGCAGTCCAGGGAATCGCAAGCAAGTTGATGGCTGGGCCCCAAACCGACAAGACTCCGCCCATGCCCGCTATGAACGGGGCCGTCGCAAAAGAGGCGGCCGCAGAAAGGCGAAGAGAATCCGCCATTTGCTCACCGAATCCTGTCGTTCTTCGCTGTTGACTCGAGACGCCCCAGCCGGCGAAGACGAGACCAGCGCAGGCCGCAAATGAAAGCTGGGCACCGACATCAAAGAACACTGTCGGCTCGATCGCTATGAGCCCGAGCGCCACCCAAGCCAAGCCGGCAGCGGCAGAAAATCGGCGTCCGACTGCCCGAGCGAGGGCCAGCAACAAGAAGAGAAGCGCGGCGCGCAGAACTGCAGGGGCAGCACCGGAAAGCCAAGCGTAGCCAGCTGCGGCAGCCGCCCCGCACGCGATCGGTCCAGAGAATGGATCCAGTCTCGGCCTGCGACTCGAAATTCTCGTTCGGTTCCGAACCGGAAGGTACCCGTGGCGTCCCGGGGCTATTGCCCAAAGGCGCCTCGCCAACAATACGGCGAACCCGCCGACGAGTCCTACGTGCAGCCCCGATATCGCGATCAGATGAGAAAGCCCCATGCTGCGAAGAGACGTTCGCGTCTCCTCCGATAGATGTGAGCGGTCACCGACAGCGAGCGCTGCAGCAAGACCGATATTGTTAGAAACCCGCGCAAACCGCTCGACCACCGTACGCCTAACGTCGACCCTGTACCGTGAGGTACGTCGAAAAAAAGAGTGAGCCCGCGGCGCCTCCCCCCGGACACGTTCAACCATCCACCCCGGCCCTACGAGGCGAGCGACCGCACCAATCCCGCGGCGCCCCGCCGCGTGCGCCGAATCCGCGCGACCTGGATTACGGGCGGCGAGCCACGGAGCCACTCGAAGTCCAAGTCGAACTTGCAGTCCGGGCCGCAGCAGGAAGTCGGCGCGGTCAAAGTCTCGCTTTGACTGGCTTGGGGATTCTCGGCGCGAATCCATGCGCAGCAGTAAGCTTCTAGGCACTCCGCCCAGACCATCCGCCGCCCGCACCTGCGCCAAGATGACCTCGTCACCCCATGGCCGCTCCGTTCTTCGCGCAACCAGAGCATCCACGATTCGCACACCGCCAGGACCGTTTTCAGCGGCCGCCCAAGCAATGTCGGTATCGCTTGTTGCATGCTCAAACCGAACCATAAGCCGCGCCGATGAAAGCAAGAAGACCGCAAGCACGCCAAACGCCATCATCAACCGACGGGAGGGACGACGGCCCTGGCCCCGCCCCGTCCTTAAGCTCTCCAACATTCGTCGAGTCGCGCATGCATTAATGGGGAGTCGGCAACGAAGCGGCGCGAATATTCCTAGAATAATGACGCCTGCTAACAGCGCGAGGGCTGCGTAAAACGAGACGTGCGATGCAGCCAGGGATAGTCCGAGCTCTGTATTAGCCCCGAACCACGACAAAATCTCTGGCGGGGTCGTGCCCGCCGCCGCGAGCCGGTCGGCGACAAGGAGTCCGAGTCCGCACGCCCCGACAAGAACAAAGGGGAGCAAAGCCGAAGCCGACGGAAGCCGGGTAGGAAGTCGTGTACTACGAAGCGCGCGCCCCCCCGCTCCTCGCGTAGGGTCCCTTAAGTCAGCCACCGACCATTCAGCTTCGCCCCAGCGCTCACGCGGTGAATCTCAAAGACCGAATTCTCGTGAAACGGTCGCATCCGCCTCGAGCCGGGAACCGCTCCCCTCGAAGAGGACCGCATCGTGCCGAACTTTTAGCGCAGGATCCGCGAGCGCCTCCCCGTGCACGCCGAGGTGAGTACGAATCTTCACGAGCTAGCCGGAAGCTAGAGAAAACGACCGATGGCTGGACCGCTCTTCATAGGCGAACGCGGTTTCATGCGATGATGCTCAGTGTAATGTGTGGGTCGGCCGGCGGTGGGGCTTGGTTCGCATGCGCTGTGCGTAAGCGGCGAGCACCTCTAGCACTTCATCAAGCTTCTCGAGCTCTCCGCTGAACGCGCCTAGCAACCGCTCGACTTCGCGTACATCCCGCATGTTCCGCTCTACAAGGGCGTGCGCTTCCGCCTGAACGTCGACACTCGTAACCGTGGCTCGAATCAGAGCTTCAGCCGACCCGCCTCCGAGTTCTCTATGCAAAGGCTCAAGTCGCTTTGCTAGCCGAGGCGCCCATTCTTCGGAAACACCTTCGTCCACGAGCCGGGCCTGCCAGTCTTCAAGCCGCCGGGGTTCCGCTGGCAGATCTGATTTTTGATTCTCACTCCCGTTCAGAATACGCACCTCGCCCGAGGTGTCGCGACGACGCCAGAATGCCCAGTTCATATTCCAAGCCATCGATCTAAGCCCATCTGAATACCGTCCACTAAGGTGCGACTCGTATCACGCCCCACGCGTGATTGGTTATGAACTAAGAGGAAGAGCAAGACGCATGCCACGACCGTAATGGGTTCCACAATCGGCAATATATACGCGGGGAACAGATCAAACCCCCTGCTACGTCGCAGGGCGTGTTTCTCCGGAACGTTCCTCCTAGATGCTTCCCAGCGGACAGCCCTAGCTCGCGAGTGGAAGTGAATTTCCCTTACGAGGAAAATTGAGTTCGCCGACGAAGCAACTAGCTGGAGATCGAAGCCGAGACTTGCCGGGTTTAGGCGGATTCTTTCCCATCAGAGGATGGCAACTCTCGCCTGGATTTCTCGTCGGATTGCGGGGCCATCTCGGTCGCCGCCTCCTCCACTTCGCCGAGTCCTTCCATTTCGTCCGGCCCGTCGGCTTCGGCGACCACTTCCGGCGCGGTCAGAGCGTCGAAGAATCGACGAATAGATTCAGCATCTCGCGCAGAGACACCCGGCACTCCAAGAAGCTCATCCACTGTCGAATTCCGAACCGCACGCAAGGACCCGAGTGTCTTGAGCAGAGCCTTACGCTTCCCAGGCCCGATGCCTGGCAGCTCCTCGAGGATCGACGTCATGTTGACCTTCGATCGCAGATCTCTTTGATACTCGATGGCGAAGCGATGCGATTCGTCCCTAACACGCTGCAAGAGCAGCATCCCGCGACTGCTGGGCGCGAGCATAATTGGGTTCGCTCGGTTCGGCCGAAAGATCCGCTCCGCTTTGAGCCCCCCGCCTCGCTTCACGCGTATGCTCGGCGAAACATCATCACGTTCTTTCGAAATTCCCAGTACTTCAACTTCCAGGGCGGCATCCGCGAGCGCGGCCATCACAACGCCAACTTGCCCCCGCCCCCCATCGACCATCAAAAGGTCCGGTAAAGGCTCGGTGTCCACGCGCATGAGTCGGCGATCCAGCACCTCGCGCATGCACCCATAGTCGTCACCCGCTTCCGCTTCACGGATTCTGTAGCGGCGATACTCCCTTTTGACGGGTTCCCCATTTTCAAAGAAGACACGACTCGCCACGGCCAACGTACCCTGCAAATTCGAGACGTCGTAGCATTCAATTCGATGCGGCCGCGTTTTTAGGCGACAGCGTTCTTCCAACTCATCGAGCGCTGTGTCGACGCTCTCCCGCGCCGCGAGCCTCGTCGCAAGGCCGAGCGCCGCGTTGCGCTCGGCGATCTCCACCAAACGCTTGCCACCCCCTCTTTGCGCCCAGCGAATCGCGACTGGCTGATCGAAGCGCTCCCGCCAAAGCGCGGCGAGCGCGCCATCATCATCGAAATCGACGGAAGTCAGTATCTCCCTTGGCGGAGCATGCCCTGCGCCCGAGGCATAGAATTGTCCGAGAAACGACGCCATCACGTTGCCGTCTTCGAGCCGGACATTCGAAAATGCAAACCCACGAGCACCTATCACGCGCCCTTCGCGAACGTGGAGCACCTGCACTTCCACCTCGCCACCTTCACGCGCCAGCGCAAAGACATCACGATCAACATCCGACTCCGTCACGATCTGCTGCGACTCGATCGTTCGCTCCACGGCGCGGATTCGATCGCGCAAACGGGCGGCATCCTCGAACCGTTCGTCCGCGGCCGCCTCGTGCATTTCTCGCTCGATATTATCAACGAGCTCCCGCGACTTGCCGCGCAGAAAGAGAATCGTCCCACGAGTTTGTTCAGCATAAGAAGCTTCGTCCGTCAGCCCAACGCAAGGCCCCAGACATCTCTTCATCTCGAATTCAATACACGGTCGCCCACGTCGCGCATAGTCATTGAACGTATTCTTCGAGCAGGATCTAAGCGGAAAGAGGCGCCGGAGCTTAGAAAGTGAAGACTTAAGGGCGACGCTCGATGTATAGGGCCCGAAATATTGTGCGCCGTCTTTCCGGAAGCGACGGACCATAGTTACTCGCGGCCACTCCTCGCTCTCGTCGAGACGAAGCGCGAGATACTGCTTGTCGTCTCGCAAGCGAACGTTGAAAGCCGGTTTGTGCTGCTTGATCAACTCGTTCTCGAGAAGCAGTGCTTCCTTCACATTCCCCGTGACTAACACTTCCACATCCGCCGCGCGATCGATCAGAGCGGGAATCTGATAGCGCCCATCACCGCCGCCTACGTATTGCCGGACGCGACTCTTTAAGCTCTGCGCCTTCCCCACGTAAAGCACCGTTCCGCGCTCATTCTTAAATAGATAGACGCCGGGCGTGGACGGCAATCCTGCGGCCTGCTCTTTCAAAGAGGTTCGCGTGGGTCGGATTGCGGAAACGATCGTCTTTGAATCAGGTTCGATAATTTCCGACGAGGCCGCCACGGCTTCGTCGGAAACCGTACCTGTCAAATCGTCATCTGGAGGCTTAGGCGGGACAGAGGACACGGCTTCGCCTCAGCTCAACCGAATGCGTTCGGATTCAAGGGCCTTCACTCGGTCACGCAGCTCAGCCGCGCGCTCGAAGTCGAGATCGCGAGCCGCGTCGCGCATCTCGGAGCGAAGCTGTTCGATGAGCATGGGAATCTCGTGGCGCGGGATACCCGGTTCGGCCTTTTCCTCCGCACGGGGCACCGTGACGTAGTCCTGCTCCCAAATCGAATCGTGAAGGCTCGAGATCTTCTTCTTGATGGTGGTCGGCGTGATCCCGTGCTCATCGTTGTATGCCTTCTGGATTTCGCGACGACGTTCGGTCTCTTCAATCGTCGCCCGCATCGAATCCGTCTCTTTGTCCGCGAAAAGAATCACACGTCCCTCCGAGTTGCGGGCGGCGCGCCCAATCGTCTGAATGAGCGAACGCGTGGAGCGCAGAAAGCCTTCCTTGTCCGCATCAAGGATCGCAACGAGCGCGACCTCTGGAATATCCAATCCCTCTCGCAGAAGGTTGATCCCAACCAGCACGTCGAACTTGCCCTCGCGCAACTGCCTGATGATCTCCATTCGCTCAAGCGTCTTGATGTCGCTATGCAGATAGCGGATTCGAATCCCGAGCTCCGAATAGTAGTCCGTCAGCTCTTCGGCCATCCGCTTCGTGAGCGTCGTCACGAGAACGCGCTCTTCGTTCTTTACGTGCATCTGGATCTCGGCAAGCAGATCATCAACCTGCCCCGTTGCCTTCCGAATCTCGATCTCGGGATCGAGCAAGCCCGTCGGCCGAATAATCTGTTCGATCACGACACCTTGAGAGGCATCGAGTTCGTAATCGGCGGGCGTCGCTGAGACATAGACGCGTTGGCCCGCACGCTCTTCCCACTCGTCGAATCGGAGCGGTCGATTATCGAGCGCCGACGGCAGTCGCCAACCGAAGTCAACGAGCGTGTCCTTGCGCGCGCGGTCCCCACGAGACATTCCGCCGATCTGCGGCACGCCAACATGGCTCTCATCGAGTACGACGATCGTATCGTCTGGCAGATAATCATAGAGCGTATAAGGCGTCTGTCCGGCCGTTCTCCCATCTAGCCATCGCGAGTAGTTCTCAACACCATGACAAAAGCCCATCGTCTCGAGCATCTCGAGGTCGTACATCGTGCGCTGTTCGAGTCTCTGAGCCTCGAGCAGCTTATTCTCTTTGTTGTAGTAGAAGAGGCGCTCTTGCAGCTCTGCGCGAATGCCTTCACAGGCCTGCTTAATACGCTCTTGTCCCGCGACGTAATGACTCGCCGGATAGATCATGGCCTTCTTGGGACGCGCGACGACTTTCCCGCGCAGGGGATCGATCTCTGCGATCGAGTCGACCTCATCTCCGAAGAACTCGACGCGAACCGCGAGTTCCCCTTCGTATTGCGGAAAAATCTCGACGACGTCGCCGCGAACGCGGAACGTGCCGCGATGGAAATCGTGATCATTTCGGGTGTACTGCATGTCGACCAGACGACGCAGCAGATCGTCGCGGTTGAGTGTCATGCCCGTCTCGACATAGACGTGCATCGACCCGTAATTCTCGGGCGCGCCCAAGCCGTAAATACACGACACACTCGCGACGACGAGTACATCTTCGCGCGTCAACAGCGAATGCGTTGCAGAGTGCCTGAGTTTGTCGATCTCATCGTTGACCGACGAGTCCTTCTCTATGTAGGTATCCGTCGATGGGAGATAGGCTTCGGGCTGGTAGTAGTCGTAGTACGATACGAAATACTCCACTGCGTTATGCGGGAAGAGCTCCTTGAACTCTTCGTAGAGCTGCGCGGCGAGTGTCTTATTCGGCGACATCACCAAGGCCGGACGATTCAGTCGCTCGATCATGCACGCGACCGAGAAAGTCTTGCCACTTCCGGTCACACCCAACAGGGTTTGATGCTTGTCCCCGCGGAGCATGCCCTCGCAAAGTGCATCGATCGCCGCAGGCTGATCCCCTGCAGGTTCGTATTCAGAAACGAGTTGAAAGGCATTTTCGATGCGTCTGCCGGTCATGTCGCGGAGTATAGACCGGGAGCCGAGAATCCGGTGCGGTCCAGCCCTCATGGAGTGCCATCTGGCGACGACCGCGTGCAGCCCAGATGCGACAGACGATGCACGCTGTCCTATTTACCCTTCTACAGGGCTACTTTCGGCGCCAGCGGGGTCCTTCCGGCGAATCGACGATCTCAATCCCCTCGGCGGCGAGTTCATCACGGACCCGATCGGCTGTCGCCCAGTCCTTTGCCTCGCGGGCATTATTTCGCTCGGCTAGCAGGCCATCAATACGGGGATCGGATTCCCATTCGTCTGAAACCGCCGTCGAGGCGCATCCCAGCTGAAGCCCCAGAACGGGATCAAAAGCGCGCATCAGATCTCTTCGATCCACGTCTGCCAGAGAATCACTCCGCGCGACGTCCCAGACCACAGCCATGGCCCGGGGTGCGTTCAAATCATCTGCCAGAGCCTCGCGGAATCGCGCGCGATACGGGCCCTGCTCGTCCGCACTGCCGTCACCTTCAACTGCCTCAAGCTCCGCCGCGATTTTCTGCAAACGTTTAAAGCCCTTCGCGGCGGAAGCGATCGCTTCGTCGCTGAAGGCTTGCTGCTGTCGGTAGTGGGCCTGCAAGAAGAAATAGCGGAAGGCGAGCGGATCGATACCTCGGTCGATCAAGTCGGTCAGCGTCTTCACGTTGCCCTTCGACTTGGACATTTTTTCGTCGCCGCCCATCGACAAGAACTCGTTATGCATCCAATACGAGACCCAAGGATGAACCCCGAAGCCGCACTCGCTCTGCGCAACTTCGTTTGTATGGTGCACCGTCGCGAGGTCGATGCCGCCTGTATGAATATCGAAGCGCTCCCCCAGATAGCGACTGCTCATTGCGGAGCATTCGAGATGCCATCCCGGGAAGCCCACACCCCAAGGCGAGTCCCATTCCTGAAGCCGTTGCACACCTTCTTCGGCGAATTTCCAAACCGCGAAATCTGAGGGATTACGCTTCCCCGCGGTAATGCCGATCCGCATGCCTTCGGATTGCCCTTCGAGATCAAGGCCCGCTAGTTCCGCATAACGTGGGAATCGGCTCGTATCGAAATAGAGGCCATCGGAAATCGAGTAGAGATAGCCGCCGGCTTCGAGGGTTTTGGCGAGTTCGATCTGCTCCTCGATATGGTCGGTGGCTTTCGGATTATGCTCCGGCGGGAGGCAGTTGACCGCCGCGGCGTCCTGGCGCCAGAGTTCCGTGTAATGCGCAGCGATTTCGCCGGCAGTTTGCCCCGCGCGTTTCGCCGCCGCTTCCATCTTGTCTTCGCCATCGTCGGCATCGGAAACCAAGTGTCCGACGTCCGTAATGTTAATGACGTGCGTGACGTCGAAGCCTTCAGAAATAAGAAAGCGTTTCAGCAGGTCAGAGAACAGACGCGAGCGAACATTTCCGACATGTTGTTCGGCGTAGACCGTCGGACCACAGCTGTAGATCCCGACCTTGCCAGGTGTCAGAGGTTCGAAAGGCCGCTGCTCGCGACTCCGCGTGTCATAAAACTCGATCTGGCTCAAAGCCCGCTCCACTCCGTCCTGTGTCCCATTTCATTTGACTCCGAACGCCGAAGCCCACTCAAATCAGCCGAATCCGACTTAGCGATCTTCCAACAAGACGACGGCCATTCCGGCGATTCCTTCACCTCGGCCCAGCGAGCCCAAATGATCCGTACTCGTCACCTTAACATTCACCCGCCCGGGCTCTGTACCGAGAACTGAAACCAGATTCTCGTGCATGGCCGGCTGATGTGGCGAGAGCCTGGGCGCCTGGGCAACAATCGTCGCATCGACGTTCCCAATTCTGAGCCCCGCGGCCTTCATCTTATCGACAACCGCCCCCAGAATCTCAATGCTCGCGATTCCTTTCCAGCGCTCATCGCTCGACGGAAAATGCCTTCCAAGATCGCCCTGTCCGAGCGCTCCCAGAATCGCGTCCGCCACAGCGTGCAGCAAAGCATCGCCGTCCGAGTGCCCTTCGAGCCCCTTATCGTGAGGAATCTCGATGCCCCCAAGCACTAATCGCCGTCCCGGAACGAGTTGATGTACATCATACCCTTGGCCGATTCTCATTCCGCGCCCTCTCGCCGATCCCGCGATGCGTCGGCCGCGGACAAAATCGCCTCAGCCAACAAAAGGTCCTCTGGACGGGTAATCTTAGGGTTCGGCGCGACGGATTCCACCATGGCGACAGGTTTCCCCAGCCACTCGACCAACTGCGCATCGTCGGTACCAAGTCGGCCTTCAGTCGTCGCTTGCGCAGCAGCCTCTTCAAGCCAGTCCCGACGCGCAACCTGAGGCGTCTGAGCCGCCCAATAGCCGGCCCGGTCAGGGGTCTCTACGACTTGGCCGTTCACAACTCGCTTAAGCGTATCCCGCGAGCGCTCCCCCAAGAGCGCCGCGCCCGTTTCCTGCGCCGCCGCAACAACGGCCCGCAGATCAACGCTCTGCACCAAGCATCTCGCCGCATCATGAATCGCGACCCATTCGATCTCGGGCGGCAGCGACGCCAACCCCGCCCGCATCGAGTCTTGCCGCTCCTTGCCGCCTTCGACCGGCGCAAGCAATCCCGGCGCCTCGATCCCAAGCGCCGCATAACGATCAAAAGCGCTCGCAGCCAGCACGGGAAGAATCACGTCAAAGACTTCCGCCTTCGCGAGCGCCGCAATCGATCGTTCGATCAGCGTCCGTCCAAGCACAGGCACGAACGCCTTAGGCAGCTCATGCCCAAGCCGCTCCCCGCGTCCCGCCCCCAGGATCAATACAGCGACGGGCGAGTGGGTACCCATGACTAAAGTGAGGGCTCTGCGATCGCGTTGAGCCTTACTCTATGTGTGTCGAGGATCGTGCCCTGAGCGCGTTCCAAGCCGACATCGGCAGCATGATAGCTCTGGAGTGCATTGATCTTCTGGCTCTCGGCCTCAACAAGATCACTCTCGCGCTGGAGTACTTCGAAGGGAGTGGATTCGCCGTGTTCGAGGCGAATGCGCTCTGCACGAAGCTGTTCTGCAGCTGCGAGACGACGGCGTTCCGAGGCTTCGATGCCTTGGGCGGAAGCGTTCAGAAGACGCGCGGCCGCACGGACTTCCAGGATGATCGTCTGTTCAAGTCGAGCACGCCGAGTCTTGGAACGACGAAGCTGCAGATCGCTTCTGACTACGCGCTTGCGCGCCATCGTGTTAGGGATCGGAATGGAGAAGGTGCCCTGCACACGAAGATTCTCCTTACCGTCGCTCGTAAACCAGTCGTCGGTCGAATTGCCATACCCCGTAGGAAACCTGTTTAGATCCGTACCAGGCGGAACAAAAGGACTCGAAGCGGCCGCGCTATTTACATCACCCGAAACTCCGACGTACCCGAGACGCGCTTCAACGTCGAACTGCGGCAACCTCTGGTTCTTCGCAAATTTTAGATCCAACTCTCCGCTATCAATTTCTCGGTCTGCCTGCGCAAGCTCTGGACGCTGTCGAAATGCTTCTGCGACCGCAGCAGCCACGTCGACAGTGCGACTCTCGTACTCAGCAGGGTCCTCTGTGGGAGAAAACTGGAGCTCCGAAAGCGCAGTTAGCTGGGAACCGAGGACGGTGTTAATCAATGCATCCTGCGCATTTCGATAGACGTTGGCTGCCCGAATTAGGCCAAACTCGCGATCCGCAACGCCTGCCTCAGCCTCGACGACCTCAACACGTGAAACGACGCCGACTTCGTATTGAGTTTTCGTCTGATCCAGGAGCGCGCGAGCCGTCTCAGTACTTTTCTGTGCGACTCGAACTTGATCGCGCGCAGCGACGAGATCCCAATAAGCATTCACAGTGTCTCGTACGACATCCATGACCGCAGCACGAAAGCCGTCATTCGCTGAACGCGAAGTGAGTTGCGAAACCTTTACGTTCGTCCAAGCTTCGTTCCAGATCAAATTTCGGGCGAGAGGGACAGTCGCGGTCAGAAAGAGTGATGAATCATATTGATCGTCTAGTAGCGCAAACGCCTGCCGAGTTGCTCTTGCTGAGCCATCGAATCGAAGCCCAACGCTCGCTCCCAAATACGGAATCAACTGGTCGATTCCAACACCGCCGCCCTGTATGCGGTCTCGATTGCTCGACGCGCTATTCAAAAGAGTGGTGTTCGGCGACTTCTGAAGGTCGTACCGTCCGTCCACTCTCAATGTCGGATCATAGGCACCCCACGCACCATCCCGATCTGCATTCGCGATCATGGGCCCATAGCGCTCAACCTCAACATCGAGATTGTGTTGAATCGCGAAGGCGACCGCCTCTGCAATAGAGAGCGCCTGCCCTTCACCAATGATATGCGCACCCGGTGCTAGGTCGCCGGTCGTCGCGGTTGGGAACTGCGAGACGTAGAGCGTGCCGTCTTCTGCGGACGCCTCAGCGCTCTCGGCGAATGCTATTCCGGACTGGGCTGTTAGGAACAGGACGGCGAGCGAACACGCTGCGCGCATCGATAATTTTGTTCCAATGGACTCTGCACTTCTCATGAATTTCCTCCAGCCCGGGATCCTATCCGAGGGCACCCCGCTCTGCTTCGCTTCCAGCCGACTCGCGTCTTCGGGACGCACCCGGCTGGTCTACCGAACACACGGGATCTACCGAGTTGTCGGTCGGTTGGATTTCAACTTACTTGTATTGGCGGGTTGCGCACAGCCGGGGCGCGGCGACACACGCGGGCAAGGGGCGCGGCCTAATGATGGAGGTGCGTCTGCTCTCTTGCAACGGGGCCGCTTCATTTCAATGGAATTCAATCATCCTCCGCCACGCGATTCCGTCTGAACCCATCGAAGTTCTACAGCGAGGGTCTAATCCGCACGAAGTGAGCCCAATGAGTCGCGGGCAATTTCGACTTCGGTGAGCTGGATCACGGACGGAGGCGGCGATAAAAGACGACGATCTGGCTTCGTTTTGGGCCGCGTACGCAGCAGTCGGATGCGTTAAGCTTGCCGGCCTGACCCGGGATGATCCGGGGCCCAAACGTTCGGAGGGAACACGTGGGGCTCTTTAGCTCGAAGGGACGGGGGGATAAAGCCCCTAATGATTCCAGTCGCGAGACCGCAACTGTTGACGGTCTCGCCGCCGATACTCAGCGAACCCAGTCCAGATCGACTGACTCAGGCTCTCATTCTTCGAAGGATTCTTCGGATAAGGCAGCAGGCTCATCAGCGGCCCTAAGCGGGGCCGGCAACGATCGAAAAGGGATGTCGAAGACGGCACCCGGTGCCGCACACACAGGGAGGAGCATGAGCTCCGAGGGAGAAAAACGCATGGCCACTATTGGGCAGTCGATCGTATTCAAAGGCGAGCTGACAGGCGACGAGGACCTCGAAATCGAGGGCCAGGTCGATGGCCAAGTCGAGCTCGCGAATCACCAACTCACGGTGGGCGCGAATGGTCTCCTTAAGGCGCAAGTAAACGCCAAGTCGATCATCGTTATTGGTCAGGTGATCGGAGATCTCAGTGCCACTGAGCGTATTGAGATTCAGGCCACGGGCGTCGTACAAGGGAACTTGCGGGCCCCACGCCTCAACGTCCAGGAAGGTGCCGTCCTGAATGGATCGATCGATATGAGTGCGCCCAGCACGGCGGACGTCAAGAAGCCGTCTACTCCCGGCCAGCCCAGTGCCGGTAATTCTGGCAGTGCCGGACAGGGACAGGGAGAGGCGATTAAGAGCGCCTAGTGCAAGCCCTCAGCATGAGGGCATACTTCGGACAAATCCGAACGATGAGTGAATTCGCTCACCGGGTGAATCTCAGAGATTCTGTCCGGTGAGCTTCTGTCCGCTCTAGTTAGGCCCTCACGGCCTTGTTGACGCCCGTCCCCTTCGGCTTGTCGCCGCCGCCAGCGGGACTGCCGTAGCGCTCTTCCAAGAAGAGCAGCAGGGGCGATGCGATGAAGATCGAGGAGTACGTGCCGACGAGCACGCCGATCAGCATCGTCTTCGCGAAGGGCTGAATCACAGCCCCACCCAGGAAATAGAGCGAGAGCAGTGCCAAGAGCGTCGTTAGCGACGTGAGCACCGTTCGCGAAAGCGTCTGGTTTACGCTCGTGTTGAGCGTCTCTTCCAAGTCTGCCGTCGTGCGAAACTCCATGTTCTCGCGGATCCGATCGTAGATGATGATCGTATCGTTCAAGCTGTAGCCGAGGATCGCGAGCATCGCGGCCAAGATCTGCAGATCGAACTCCTCACCTAGCATAACGAGAATACCGGCCGTAATCGCCAGATCGTGTACCACTGCAACGACCGCCCCCGGCGCGAAGCGAGAGTTGAACCGAAACGTGACGTACAAGAGAATGACGATTGCCGAGTAGAGCAGCGCCTTTGCGCCGTCCTCTCGCAGTTCGGCTCCAACTCGGGGACCGACGTATTCAACACGCTGCTCCGTAAAGTCACCGATCGCACCGCGCAGTGAGTTTTCGAGGACCATCACCCGGGTGTTCGACTCGAGACCAACCGCATCGCCCTCGCCATTTTCGCCCGTCTGAGCTTCGATCACGGCGAGCGCCGCCGCGGAACCGGGCACGACGGAATTGAATTTGATGTTGAATTCCGAATCGCCCTCGTCGCCGAATCGGACAACCTGGGAGTCTGCAAACCCAACATCTGCGACAACGGAGCGAATCAGCCCCTCATCAACCTCTACTCCGTCCGCAAAGAGGAGCTGGACTTCTGTGCCGCCGGCGAAGTCGAGACCGACCTTTACGCCGTTCACGCTCGCGAAGACCGCACCAAGCGCGATTACGGCGATCGAAACAGCAATACAAATGCGTCGCTGTCCAAGGAAGTCGACGTTAGTTCCGGGTGGAATAATTTCGAAGGACACTGGATTCTCCTGGCCAACGCATCTGCATATAGACGCTTCGGCGGCCGAATTAGATCGGGAAGCTTTCAAATATCGCGATGCTCTCAGATAGAGAGCGACGAGACGTTTCGGTTGCCCGGGTAGAGCTGGAAGAGCAGACGTGTAATCACGAGCGCTGCAAAGACACTCGTTACAATGCCCACCGAGAGCGTGACTGCGAAGCCCTTAATTGGCCCCGTTCCAAACTCAAAGAGGATGACGGCAGTGAAGAGCGTCGTGAGGTTGGCATCTAGCACCGTCCAGGTCGCCTTTTCGAATCCCGTCCCGATCGCAGCACGAACGGATTTACCCGTCCTGAGTTCTTCGCGAATACGTTCGAAGATGATCACGTTGGCATCGACCGCCATACCGACGGTCAAGACGAGCCCCGCAATACCGGGCAGTGTGAGGGTCGCTTCGAAAAGCGACATCAGGCCGACTAGCAGCACCAGGTTGGCAAGGAGTGCGATGCTCGCGAAGCCGCCGGAGAGTCGGTAGTAGCCGCCTGCAAAGAGAAGCACGAGCGCCAAGCCGATCATGCTGGCTCGAGCGCCACTCTGAATCGAGTCTTGTCCAAGACCGGGACCCACCGTCCGCTCTTCCTCGATCACGACCGGGACGGAGAGTGAGCCGGCGCGCAGAATCACCGCGAGATCCGCGGCTTCTTCCGCGGTGTAGTTGCCTTCGATCTGTCCGCGAGTCGAGATGCGCCCGCGAATAACCGGAGCGCTGTAGACCTTCTTGTCGAGAACGATGGCCATGGGCACACCGATATTCGCCGCGGTCAGATCGCCAAAGATATCACCACCGGCCGGATTGAACCGGAACTCGACGATAGGTCTTTGCTGTTGGTCGAACTGCAAGCGCGCGTCATCGAGATAGTCGCCCGTAATGTCGGCGACCTTCGGAAGTAAATAGGCGCCGGTTTCGATTTCGGTCTCAGAATCAATCTGAGAAAGAATGATCTGATCGTCGCCGATCCCATCGGGATAGCGTGCGCGAAGAATCTCCTCCGTCGCATCCGAGTCGACCACCATCTTGAACTCGAGAAAGCCCGTGCTCTTGAGCAGCGTGCGTGCCCGTTCGCGATCGATCTGCTCTCCGGGGATTTGTACCAGCACACGGTCGTCGCCCTGTCGCGTGACCACCGAATCCGGAATGCCGCGCTGGGGATCGTCGATCCGCCGACGCAGTACTTCAAGCACCTGCGACATCGTGTTCTCGCGAACTTGCGCAATCCAGTCATCCGTCAATACATAACGAAGCTCTAGTCCGTCACCGTCATCCTCGTCGAGCACGCCTGTGTTGTCGGCACTTTCGATCGCTGCTGCGCGGTCGTCTTCGCTGGCCAGCGTCAGGAGTAGCGTGCCTTCGTTGACGAGGGCCCTTCCGAGCGCCACGCCGTCTTGCTCCAGATCTTCCTGAATCGACTGCCGGACGAATTCGAGTTCGCGAGTGACCGCTTCGTCGAGTTCAACACCGACCACCCAATGGATGCCGCCGCGAAGATCGAGGCCTAAGCGCAGACCATCATCAGGCCAAAAATTGCTGGCCACACGATCTTCTTTCGGGACGAAATTCGCCGCCGCGAGAAACGAGAAGAGGATGAGCAGCACTGCAATGCCTGCTGCTCTGAAACCGACCTGACCACCCACTGTTAATCTCCTGCCTGGCCTATGACCAGTACCTATTCATCTGCAGAATTCCGCTTGGGTATCCGCCCCTAACACATTCCGAACTAGCTTTTTGTTGCTTCTCCGTCGCCGTCGGCCTTGTCCTGCCCCGGCTTCGTGAGCTGATCAATCCGACCGAGACTGATCTTGAGCTTCACCTTGTCACCCCGCACGCGTCCCACTTCGACTTCTAAGACATCACCGTTCACAGCGCTTACTTTGCCGTGAACACCGCCCTGTGTAATTACATCGTCCCCCTTGGCCGCTGTCCGAAGGAATTCTTCGCGTTCTTTTTGCTGTTTCTGCTGGGGACGGAGCACTAGGAGGTAGAAGATCAACATGATCGCGCCCAGCATCAGAACAAAGGAGATGTCTCCCCCCTGCGCTTGCAGCGGAACCAATACACCCGTGACGGGACCCGAACTCATCTCACCTCTCCTTGCCCGGCTTGACGCGAATTCTCTTCGCTCGCCGTGACATGTTGACTTGGTACCAATCCAGCAACCCGGTGAGAGGACCACCTCTCCAACCGTGTTCCAGGGTAGAAGCGCGCGAGGATACGCTGATACGACTCTCCGCGCTCTGCTAACGAGCGCGCGCCCCACTGGCTCATCCCAACGCCGTGTCCATAACCAGAGCCAACGAACGCAAATCCGTCAGCCGTCCTCTTCACATCAAACAGCGTGCTGCGAAGACCAAGGCTCGAAACCAGTCTCCTTAGCCGCGCGCCGCCAATTTGCTCCGAGCCGCCCTCGCCGTGCACTTCGAGCCGCTCGACGCGACCGCTGCCCGTCCGCTGCGTAACTAAAAGGCCACGAAGGGAATCAACCTCGATAGCTTGTGCCGAAAAGACACGCTCGAGATCAGATCGACTGAATTGCGTGCGCCAATAGGCGTGAGGCGCCCCATCTTCTTCCTCCACGTCAACAACCCGCAGATAGGGCAAATCTTCGCCCCACACTTCGCCCGCGGTTGCCGTTCGGCCCCCGGCAGTCGAGTGGAAAACGGCTAGGATCGGCTCGCCTTGGTAGGTCAACACTTCAGAACGCGTCGCCTTGGCAGCAGCCAGCGTTTCGCCGGATTCGGCGGAGATGCCGCGATAAACCTGGCTCGCCGCCGTCGCCCGCACATCCCAGTCACGGCTTCGCCGTTTCAACGCTTCATGCAACACATAGGTGCGCGCGGCGACGGCCTGAGCTCGGAGCGCTTCCTTCGGCCAACTCGCCGACATTTCGCCGCCTACGATGGATGCCACGTAGGACTCGAGGTCTACGCGATTAAGGACCTGAATTCGCCCAGATTCGACGCGCACCGCGATGCGACCTCTAACGGTTCTGCTGCCAACCTTCCAAGGACCGCTCCCTTGCGGCAACCAGACCGATCCGAGATTTCGCTCGCCCGAGATGAGCCGGCCGTCAATTAGCTCGACCCGACTCGCATCATGTGTCCGTCCAATATCAAGAGCTTCACTGGCGTCGTAGATCAAGACTCGAACGACTTCAGAACCGCCCGCCAGAGCATTGGCGCAACCGACGACGCCTAACGTCAAAAGCCACGAGAGTAGAAGCAGAACGGTCGCCGGACTTCGCGCCGGAAGGCGAGAAATGCGGGACAGCACCGTATCCCTGACAACCGAACGAAACTCTGCACGTGCGCAGAGACGGCTAATCATTCGCGCCACTCCTCGCCTACAAGCTTCGTTGTGCCCCAAGGACGCATACGCCCCGTTCCAAGCCAATATGGTTCTGAAACGGGGCATCGTGTCCGGAGTCGAGTGACTAAAGGTCGGCGCGAATGGCCTCGGCCTTGTCGGTGCGCTCCCAGGGGAGACCGATGCTTTCGCGTCCGAAATGGCCGTGGTAAGACGTCGCTCGATAGATAGGGCGGCGGAGGTCGAGTGCTTCGTCGATGCCGCGAGGAGTCAGATCGAAATGCTTGCGCACGATCTGTTCAAGCCGGCTGCGATCAAGATCGCTCGTGCCGAATGTATCGACGCGAATCGAGACTGGCTCAGCGACCCCGATGGCGTATGCGAGCTGCACTTCTGCGCGACGCGCAGCACCGGCCGCGACGAGATTCTTTGCGACATAACGTGCTGCGTAGGCCGCACTGCGATCGACCTTCGACGGGTCCTTGCCGGAGAATGCACCGCCTCCGTGGCGCCCCATTCCACCATAGGTGTCCACGATGATCTTGCGACCGGTCAGCCCTGCGTCGCCCATCGGTCCACCGACCACGAATCGGCCGGTCGGATTGATGTGGAAGATCGTGTCGTTGTCGATCAGTTCGCTCGGCAGTACCTCACGAACACACTTCTCGATCAGATCCTTCTTGAGCTGATCGTGAGAAACGTCCGGGGAATGTTGGGTCGAGAGCACAACGGTATCAACGCGCTTCGGCCGGTCTTCCTCATCATATTCGATCGTGACCTGGCTCTTCGCGTCAGGGCGGAGGTAATCGATTTCGCCGCTTTCGAGGTGGCCGCGAAGCGATTCGATGAGGCGATGCGAGAAACGAATCGGCGCGGGCATAAGCTCCGGCGTTTCGTCGCAGGCAAAACCGAACATCATGCCCTGATCGCCGGCGCCCTGCTCCTTGTGGAGGCCTTCGCCTTCGGAAACACCCTGCGAGATGTCCGGACTCTGCTTGCCTAAAGCGACTTGCACGGCGCACGTGGCGGCATCGAAGCCCATGTCTGAACTCGTGTAGCCAATATCGTGAACGACGCTGCGAACGATTGTCGGGATGTCGACCACCGCGCTCGTCGTGACTTCACCGCAAACCAACACCAACCCCGTCGTTGTCGCGGTTTCGCAGGCAACACGTGATTTCGGGTCCTGAGCCAGCATGGCATCGAGGATTGAGTCAGAAATCTGGTCGCACATCTTGTCCGGGTGTCCCATAGACACGGACTCAGAAGTGAACATCAAGCGCGTTCCCATCGAGGTCTCCCTAATTTATGAGCGCGCCAAGGTAGACGTTTAGACCATCAGGATCAAACCAAAACGGCGTGATTTCGCGGCCTTGCACGACACACTTTCCCACCCCATAAGGTCCCAGGTCAGAACTTCAGGCGCCCCTTCGAGGCGGATCTAAGCAAAATCATTGCAAGCGTTGGACGGGATCACGCGCCCGGCGTGTCCTCATCTGGTGCCTCAATCAGAGCACCAAGCTCCATCACCGCCTGCTCAGCGTCGGCACCAACGGCACGCACCCGAAGCATCGTCCCCTGGGTGGCAGCGAGGCATAGGATCGAGAGGACGCTGGATCCGCTGACCCATTCATCGCCTCGTCCGAGGGTGATCTCGCACTCGAAGCGGCCCGCCACAGATGCCAACCGCCCCGCCGGGCGAGCATGCAGGCCCAGTTCTGAACGAACCGTGAACTCGCGCTCGACCGTCGCGTCGCCGCTCAAACCTCAGCCTCCGGCACGAGTTCACTCGCCACCGAGATATTGCGCTGTCCATAGGCCTTAATGAAGGCCGCCAGCTCATCCAAAGGCTTGGTCTCACGAAGCGTCGCGAGCTTGATGAGCATCGGCAGATTCATTCCCGTCACCACTTCGACCTGATGTTCGTCGTGGAAGGAGAGACTCATATTCGAAGGTGTTCCCCCGAACATATCAGTCAGAATGAGCACACCCTCGCCCGAATCCGCCGCTTTCAGTCCTGCGGAGATCGAACCCCGCACGGTCTCCACGGCCATCGTCGGATCTACCGATACAGTGCCCCAGACAGGCGCCTCCGGGAGAATGAGCCGAAGCGCCTGGAGAAATTCTTCGCCGAGTCGGTAGTGCGTCACGATCAGCACGCCGACCTTCGGACCTTGGTCTTGGGTCTTCATTTTGTTTCGGCCTTCATACTGCGATTCGTTGGAGCAGTGGTGGGGATAGTGGTGGCATTAGTGATCGTGTCGTCTCTCGCAGCCATCTAGAGCGGCCGCTCGACATCGCGATGAGCGACGTTGACCTCGCGGTCGCCTTCGCGCAAGCGTGTGGCGATGGCTTCGGCGATCGCGACCGAACGATGTACACCGCCCGTGCAACCGACTCCGATCGTTAGATAGGCCTTGCCTTCTTGATCATAGAACGGGAGCAGAAAATCGATGAAATGATCGAGACGTTTAAAGAACTCCGCGCCCCGCTCGCTCTTGAGTACGTAACTCGCAACTTTCGGCTGAAGCCCCGTGCCCTGGCGAAGGGTTTCCTCGAAATACGGATTCGGCAGAAATCTAACATCAAAGAGCAGCTCCACCGAAGCGGGTGTCCCGTGCCGATAGCCAAAGGAGATCACGTTCACGACAGTTTGACGGTTCGCGCCGCCCGAGACGTAGCTAACGACAGTGTCTTTCAGTTGGTGGACGTTCAGCGCGGTCGTGTCGACACTCACATCCGCCATACGAACGACTCGATCGAGCAGGCTGCGCTCCCGTTCGATCCCCTCTAGAACTGAGCCGCCCGGCGAGAGAGGATGAACCCGTCGCGTCTCTCGGTAACGCCGCTCGAGCACGTCATTCGAGCAGTCGAGGAAGATCACTTCAACCTTCGCACCACCCGCGCGCAGATCTTCGACGGCTTCCGGAAAGCGCTCGAGGAAATGCTTTTCCCGCGTATCCAGGGCGAGTGCGATCTTGTCGATCCGACTTGAAGCGGTCGTGCATAGATCCAGAAATTGCGGCACGAGTTGAACGGGGAGACCGTCCACGCAGTAGAACGACAGGTCCTCAAGCGCCGCCATCGCGGTCGTCTTCCCTGACCCCGATAGGCCACTCACGAAGACGATCCGCTGATCGTTTTGCCCGTTCATCGCCCCTCCCCCTCGCCATTCCTAGCAGCGTTGCGAATGATGCCACCCTCGGCGCGCAATCGCTCATCGAGTCGTTCCGCAGCATTGATACCCTGCAGACGCAGCTCCCAGTCTCGGATCGCCAACTCGACGAGGGTCGCAAGATTACTGGCCGCGTGCACCGGCAGCCGGACCTTCGGGACAGCCACGCCCAGCAGAGTCTCCGATTCGCGCTCAAACCCGATCCGCTCGAACTGCTTTCCCTTCGCGACAGATTCGAGCCGAACGACGAAGCCGACAGCGCATTGCTCGAGAGTCGCCTGCTCACCGAAAAGGTCCGCGACGTTCATCAACCCCAAGCCGCGGACCTCGATGAAGTGGCGGATATGCGGGGGCGACCACCCCAGGAGAGCGCCATCTTCGACCCGCAAACGCACGACATCATCCGCGACCAGTCTCTGGCCACGGCGAACCAATTCAATCACGCACTCGCTCTTGCCTACGCCGGATCGGCCCAGGATTAGGACGCCGATCCCCGCGACTTCGACGAGGGAACCGTGGATCTGCGACTCGTGTTCTTGCGGTTGGCTCACGAAAGATCCCCCGCCGCCTTTGCCGGAAGCACGAGTGCGGCCTATGCGACGCATAAGATTCGGCTACTTCGCATCGGGCTCGTGCTGCAAAGCATCCAGCGCAAAAAGATAGCTCGGGTGACGCTGGCGCCTGGCCCTAGAACTTCGCGTCTTCTTCTTCGATTGCGCGAAAAATCGTGTCCAGATCGGAAGCTACGAGCAGCTTCTCTCGGAAACTCGCGTCGCGGAAGAAGCGCGAGATGCGCGCCAAGGCCTTCAAATGCTGGCCACCCGATTGCTCGGGAACCACTAAAAGGAAGAATAGCTGCGTGTGCTGACCGTCGATCGACTCGAAATTGACACCAGAAGTGCTGCGCGCGAAGGTCGCGACGAGACGGTCTAGGCCTTCAAGCTTCCCATGGGGAATCGCCACGCCTTCTCCGATTCCCGTGCTTTGCAGCGCTTCGCGCTCTCGCAGGACGTTGAGCAAGGTTTGTCGCTCGAGGGCTGGCTCGGCGCTAGCAAGCGCACCCGCGAGCTCCGCCAGAACGTCGTCCTTCGTATTCGCTTCGAGGTCGAGGATCGATGCCTCGCGGACGAGAATGTCGGTGATCTTCATGGGCCGCTCCGAATTGCGGCGCACTCTATCCCAGCCGCCACCGCCAGCGCTACGCCAAACACGCTTCCAAAGACCAGGATTGCGATCTTTCCTGCCATCGAGCCTCGGCTACACGACCTGCCGGCGCTTCGTGGAGGACAGGATATTCATCGCCTCGCGGTATTTGGTGACCGTACGACGCGCGATATCGATATTGGCAGCTTTCAGCATTTCCTTGATCCGCTGGTCCGACATTGGCCGAGATGGGTCTTCGCTATCGATTATTTTGCGGATCTTGTCCTTCACGGATTCACTCGCGAGGGCCTCACCCCCGTCCGCGCGACTGATGCTCGAGTTGAAGAAGTATTTGAGCTCAAAGATGCCCTGGGGCGTATGAACATACTTGTTCGTCGTAACGCGGCTCACCGTCGACTCGTGCATCTCGATATCGTCTGCGACATCACGAAGGTTCAGAGGCTTGAGATGAGTGATGCCGTGCTCGAAGAAGTCGCGCTGATATTGAATGATCGACTGCATCACCTTGTAGATCGTGCGCTGACGCTGATGAATCGATTTAATCAGCCACATCGCCGACCGAACCTTCTCATTGACGTAGTTCTTCGTGTCCTTCTCGCGCAGCTCACCTTCGGCAGCGGTTCCGTTCATCGCGCCACCGGAGAGAACATCACGGTACATCGAGTTGATCTTCAGCTTGGGTAGGCCGTCTTCATTCAAAAGAACGTGAAAGTCCTCGCCGATCTTATAGACAAAGATATCTGGCGTGATGTAGACGGGATCTTCGCCACCAAAGCCACGTCCCGGCCGAGGCTCAAGCCCGCCAACTACGTTCACTGCATCAGCGACCTCTTCAAGCGTTGCCCCGGTCACCCGTGACAAGCCGCGGAAGTCACGCTTCTGTAACAAGTCGATATGGTCGGCCACCAGTCGACGAACTAACGAATCGCCGACCTTATGGGTATCGATCTGCAGAAGCAAGCATTCGCGGAGGTCTCGCGCGCCGACGCCCGTCGGATCGAGTTTCTGGATCGCACCTAATACGCGTTCAACATCGGGCTCTTCCGCGCCCGATTGTCGCGCGATCTCTTCAACCGTCGACCGAAGGAATCCGCGTTCGTCAATATTGCCGATCACCCAGCGCGCAATCTCTAGCTCGAACTCATCAAGGTCTGTGACCTGAAGCTGCCATTCGAGATGCTCTGCAAGACTCGGTCGTCGGGCGTAGGTTGCCTCAATAGACGGGCGATCATCTTCACCGGCCACGCCGCTATGATCGAGCCCGGTCATGGGATTACTATCTAGGTACTGCTCCCACTCAACATCCGCGATTTTCTCGGCATCACTCGGCCCGGATTCTTCCGTCGATGAACCGTCGGCATTCCTGTCGCCCGCCATCTGAGGATCGTCCAGGGACACCTCAATCGGACCTTCGTCTCCGCCTGATGCGTCCGCGTCCTGTCCCTCGCCTTGGCTTTCGCCGGGCTCTCCGAAATCATCTTCGGTCGCGTCCTCGCGCTCACTCTCCGTCACTTCCTCGATTTCGGTCTCTTCGAGGACGGGGTTTTCCTGTAGTTCCTGCTGCACGAGGTTGACCAACTCGAGCTGATTCAGCTGCAATAACTTGATCGCCTGTTGCAACTGTGGCGTCATCACGAGGCTCTGCGAGAGCTTCAGCTGCTGTCTTAGTTCGATGGCCATGGCCTTGCGGCACCCTCACACGTCTCGCGACCGGAACGGTCGGGAGTCACGATTCCAATTCGACTTTGCGTCCTCTCGGGACGATCTCTTGAGGCGAACAGTGCCGAGAGCGTCCTAGATTTGAACTCTCTGCCGGTGCGATGCCTCAGCCTGCACCCATTCGCTCCCGAGGCTACCAAGAGCATTCCGCTCACGACGATGTAATTAGTTCAGACTGAAGTTCTTTCCCAAATAGACCTCGCGGACCTCCGGGTCTTCAGCGATCTCAGCTGGCGTTCCAAGGCGAAGAATGGCTCCGTCCTTGATGATATATGCGCGGTCACAGATCGAGAGCGTTTCGCGCACGTTGTGATCCGTAATGATAACGCCAATGCCTCGATCCTTGAGTTGTTGAATGATCTTTTGGATATCGATCACCGCAATCGGATCGACGCCGGCGAAGGGTTCGTCGAGCATCATGAATTGAGGGTCGAGAACGAGCGCCCTCGTAATCTCTACACGCCGACGCTCACCACCGGACAAGTCCGCGCCCTTGCGAGAAGCTCGCTCAGTGAGTCCAAGCTCGGTCAAGAGCTCGGCGAGCCGCTCCTTCCGCCGTTTTCGGTTTGGCTCGACGGTTTCCAGAATCGCGCCCACGTTGTCCGCTACCGATAGCTTCCGGAAGATCGAAGACTCCTGGGGGAGATAGGTAATCCCCATGCGAGCGCGTCGATACATCGGAAGCTCGGTGATGTCTTCATCGTCGAGAAAGACCTGACCTTTTGTCGGACGAACACTCCCCGCCATCATGTTAAAGGTCGTCGTTTTCCCCGCGCCGTTAGGACCCAAAAGCCCAACGACCTCTGAGCTTCGCACTTCAAGATCGATGCCTTGAACCGCCGTCTTCTCTCCGTACCGCTTCACGAGTCCCGTCGCCGAGAGCACCGACTCACTCACAAGAGTTCCCCTCCATCGGCGCATTTCGCGCCGCCGTCTGATTCCGGTCGGATCACAATCGATGCCGCACCTTCGACCCGCGCACGATCGCCGGCAAGATCGAATTGAATCGATTCACCCCGCACGATGTCGCAGCCTTGAACAAGCTCGGCGTGCCCACGACATGTCAGTTGTTGCTCGGCTCGCAGATAGACCGCCCGATCACATTTCGCTTGGCGCCCGTCCTGATCGACGAATACACGACCTTGGGCAATCAACCGCTCCGGCTCCGAGGCCCCCCTCGTGTAGGTCGCTTCCAGCTCATCACTGCGCAGTGTGACGTTCGCCTGACGGACGAGCACATTGCGTTGGAATCGCAGCTCACGGCCGGATTCCCGATTAATAATCTCCGCTTCGTCTGCCTTAATCTCGATGGGCGCATCGCTATTGAATCCGGATTTCCCGATTTTTGCATCTAGCCCACGTCCCGTATTCGTCTCATCGTCCGCGCGCTCGCTCGACGAACCCGCAGCAACATCCGCACCACCACCCGCGCCGAGATCCGGATCCGTGTATCCGAGCCCCACCAAAAGTTCTTCGACGATGCTGGCCAGCGTCGCCGCCAAAACGCCACCGTCTTCTTTATTTCCATCACGAGCCACGGCGATCGGGAGCGTACGCGTCACGCGCAGCCGCTCCGCCCCGGAATGCCCTGACCGAACGACGAGTTCGAGTCGTTCGTTTTCAAATTCACCGCCAGCCAGAACGCGACCTAAGACAAGTTCGTCAACCGCAGCATTATATGCCCACCCACGAACGGCATCAGAAGATGGCTCGAGCCCTGGCTCGGCAACAAAGCTGCTGGGAGCCAACAGGCGTTCATGAGGATAGAGAGAGAGTGCTTCCGTGATGCGAGACGCAATGGATGGCGAACGCGTGTCACCAGCGAAGGGGGCTACTGCTATTCGAAGCGGTGCGGCAGCCGGCGCGGGTCCATCGTCGGAAACGAACTCCTTAGCGCTCGCCAAACTACTGACGGAGAGGACTGCAAGCAGCAGCGAGGCCCCAAGGCACGGCGTTATGCCACGCGCGGCGCCGACGCGAATTCTTGTGCATATGCTTAACAATAAATGAAGGGCCCGTCCTGACGATACGGAGGCACAGCCCGTAGCTTGCGAGACGGGTCTTCGAGACTGAATGCGGGCAGCAGAGCGGATTAGGGTCATGGATCCTGTACGACCGTCGCGCCCCCTACAAGCTTGAAGCGCGCTTCGTTCACGAAATAGCGGAAGCCGCCCCCCCGATAGCGACCGTCCTGATCAACAATCAAGACCGGGTCGTCGGTATAGAGCACCCCCTTGACCTCATCATAGGCCACCCAGAGCGCTTCGAACTGCCGATCTCCCTCTATCGTGCCAACGACGTGCCCTTCTGCAAGAAAAGCCTGAGTCGCCAAGTTCAGCTGGCCTTCATCGCACCGCATTCGAAAGCCAGTTCGACCATCTCCCGGCGCGACCTCAACATCGACGCGTTCCAGATCCGCGACTTCGCGTTCAGGATAGAACTCCGCGCTCTCGGCGCGAAGCATGATCTCGTTCGCAGAACCTTCGCTGGCAACAAAGGTCATCCCGCGAACGTGCAGGATCTGGCCACGGTCCCCTACCAACCAACCCGGATCCGGCACTTCTGCTAATGCCGTGGGATTCACAGACAGCGTGAGTAGGATCGCTGCGGCGTATACGAGCTTTCGCGGGCGCATCGTCGATCCTGCTGTCGTAACGCCCTCGCCCATGAAGCTAAGATCAGTCCTTGTGACCGAACACGGTCTTCATGGGCTCCTGGCTGACGAGCCAATGAGCGGGCCTCATGATGAGATAATCGATAGCTACGCCTACGGGATGAAGCACATAGGCGATCAGCCGAAGCGGGTGCCCCGCCGAATCCTCGTCGTATTCATCTGCAAGCACAGGGCTTGCTGTCAGCATCGCGACCGCGCACAGGATCGCCGATAGCCATCGCTTCGCTCGGTTACGGCTTGTTCCGTGGGTGTTTTCTCGTCGCATGCTCGCTCTCCTAGGTCCCAAGTTGGGCTTACTTCGACGGCTAAAGCAGCCACGGCCCAAACGAAGCGTCTTATTGAGACTTGGACACCGCCGAATGACGAACCTGCCTCAATCGACGAATCGGGAACCGGAGGCTCCAGCTTAACGGGTCCTCGAGATGACTGCCCGAGGGGCGTCAGTCAAATCTCAGGAAAGTTCACATCCAGGGACCAGCTCTTCTCTTCCGAAATCAATATTTACTAAAACTACCTTACTGGAAAGTTATATTTATAATAATAATTACTATTTTAAATACTAAAAAATGGATCTCAATTAGGTTATTCAACAGATTTAACGATAGATAACCAACTTAAATTGAATAAAACGTCGATTTAACCCGAACAGATGCCATATTATGAAAAAATGCTGTCGACTATTGATAGCCCAACGCGACTTTCTACGTTTTACGCGAAGAATCTTGCTACCGAAAGAATATCCTCATGGAAAAGCGAGTCACCACTGGTGCCGAGAAGCTCATTCAATGCCTGGAGCGTGAAGGAGTTGAATATATTTTCGGCTATTCGGGTGGTGCAGCAATGCCAATCTTCGACGCATTGGTCGATTCGGATATCGAACTGATTCTCGTACGGCACGAGCAAGGCGCGACCCATATGGCCGACGGCTACGCCCGTGCGACCGGCAAGCCCGGCGTCGTGCTCGTAACCTCCGGACCTGGGGCAACAAACACGGTGACCGGACTGCTCACGTCTCAGATGGATTCGGTCCCGATCATCGTGCTAACCGGCCAGACGATCACATCCATGCTTGGGAAGGACGGCTTCCAGGAAGCTGACGTCACGGGCATCACTTATGCCGTCGTGAAGCACAGTTACCTGATCAAGGACGCAAGCGAGATTCCGCGGGCGACTCGTGAGGCCTTCCATATCGCGACGACTGGACGCCCAGGCGCGGTCCTAATAGATCTCCCCAAAGACGTGACGCAGGGACCCTGCGACGCGCCCTTTGTCGAGGACCTGGACTTGCCTGGGTATACGGTTCCGACGCATGGTGACCCCGACGCAATCCGACAGGCGGCGGAAGCGCTGACCTCCGCCCGTCGCCCCATTCTCTATGTGGGACAAGGCGCCGTAATCTCCGGCGCTGGAAAAGCCGTGATCCGACTCGCCGAAAAACTGAAGGCGCCGATCGTTAACACGCTCCTCGGCAAAGGCGCGGCTGATGAAACCCATCCGCTCCACCTAGGTATGTTAGGCATGCACGGTACTGCGTACGCAAACAAGGCGGTCGATGCCTGCGATTGCATTATGGCAATCGGCGCGCGCTGGGATGATCGCGTTACGGGCAAGCTCGATGAGTTCTGCCTCGGTGCGACAAAAATTCATATCGATATCGATCCATCGGAATTCGGCAAGATGGTCACGCCGGACGTCGCCATCGAAGGCGACGCACGTCTCGTTCTAGAGGAGCTGATCCCACAGATCAGCGCCGCGGATACCGACGAGTGGCTGAGTCAATGTGAAGGATGGCGGAAGCGTTATCCGTTGAAATACGCGAAGCAAGGCGGGCTTCGCGCGCAGCATGTGCTCGATCGTCTCAATGAAGTCGCGACAGGTGACGCCATCATCACGACCGACGTCGGACAGCATCAGATGTGGGCGGCACAATTCTGCAAGACGACAACGAACCGCCATTGGATTTCGTCCGGCGGTGCCGGCACCATGGGCTTCGGCTGGCCTGCGGCAATCGGCGCTCAGCTCGGATGCCCCGAAAAGAAAGTCTGGGCAGTCGTCGGTGATGGCGGCTTCCAGATGACACAGATGGAGCTCGCGACTGCCGCAATTCATTCCTTGCCCGCGAAATGCCTCATCATCAACAACAACTTCTTGGGCATGGTTCGGCAGTGGCAGGAACTCTTCTTCGAGAACCGACTCTCCGGCGTGGACTTGGTTGGAAATCCGGACTTTGTGAAGCTGGCCCAAGCGTATGGCATCAAGGCCTTTCGAATTCGCCGTCCCTCGGACGTCGACCGAATTCTCGCCGAAGCACACGAGTATAATGAAGGCCCCTGCGTGGTCGTTGCTGAGGTCGTGCAGGAGGACAATGTCTTCCCGATGATCCCGTCAGGCGCCCCGCTTTCAGACATGATCGTCGAAAAGCCCAAAGAACAGATGGCAAAGCCTGTGGGCAGTACTTGATCTAGGAGACGAGCGAAGCCAGTCCCCTGAGCGCTTCGTTTTCCGTCAGTCGAGACCTAACACGAAAACTTCGGCGCAAAACAATATCCGGCGCCATCCGACCCGACTCAAACCCGGCCCCATCCACGGAGTGTCCAACATGAGCAGTGCCCAACCGACCTCCCCCAAGCAGGAAATCGCTGCAAACAAAAACCTACACACGATTTCACTGCTGGTGCGCGACGCGCCAGGCGTCCTCGTGCGCGTGGCAATGGTGTTTTCGCGACGCGGCTACAACATCGAGAGTCTCGTCGTCAGCCCCGCGGCGAAGCGCGGATTCTCTCGCATGACCGTCACCTGCTCGGGCGACCCGTCGATCCTGGAGCAGATGATCAAGCAGCTCGCAAAGCTCGTGGATGTCGTCCACGCGACCGACCACACGACCTCAGACCGTTTCGAGACAGAGATCGCCCTGATCAAGGTGCGCTGCGAAGGCAACGAACGCCGCGATGTTCTAGAGATCGCAGAGCACTTCAATGCGAAAGTCGTCGACTACTCGCCGGAGAGCGTAATCCTGCGCGTGTACGGCGGCAGCGAAAAGCTGGATGCAATGACCGCGCTCTTTGACGAAAACGCGATCGTCGAGCTCGTGCGATCCGGAAAAATCGTGATGACGCGAGCGCTCGAGATCACCTGATCCGAACGGCAGCCCGCTAGGTGATCCTCATGCACCCAGTCGTAGTACCGAGCGCTGGTGCTACCACAGAGCCTGCTCCGTCGTACCGCTTCCCGGTGCGACTCAAGAGACCTCTGGGAACTCGCCGCTGAACAAGCGCTCCGCAAGGCGGAGCATGGGACCTATCTCGCCGTGATATTCATTTAGGGCTGCTCCAGATCATCGGCGCGACTTGATCTCCGGCCTAGCATTATGAAGGCCGACAAGGAGCTTCATGAGCCGTGTCCGCGTCGATTGCGCAAACCTTGGAGTCAGTTCGAAAGATTCGCATCGATCTCCCCACGCCCCCAGACGAGGCGATTAGGTGGGTTCGCGTGATTCAACCCACCGGATTCATCATCCGGAGTCGCGCACAACTCGAGTTTCCCAGCTTGAATGAAAGAAAGGGCATTTCATTGCAGGGCGTTCTACCGAGACTCGCTCGCTCAGGCACCGTCGCGCGGCAGCCCCTTTTCGCGACGGAAATCCGGAGGAAGATTGAGGATCTCCGCTGGAAACGATTCGACGAGGAATTCGACGATGTCACGGACAGTGATAATAAAGGCCGGCCATCCTTGTTCGTTAGTGACGGGGACGTGTCGAAAGCCGCCGACCGACATCATGTTGAGCGCCCAGGCAAGCCTCGCGTCAATCGGAAGTGATTCGGGATCGGGGGTCATTACCTCGGATAATTCGACGTCGACTGGATTGCGTCCCGAATCGATGATCTTCAAAAGGACGTCACGCTCAGTAAAGATCCCAGCCAGCGGCGACCGGAGCGATCCGTCTTCGGTCACGAGCACGCAACCTCTATGGCGCTTACGCATCGCGTGCATGGCCTCCTTCACCGAATCCGTCGGTGCGAGGGCCAGCGGAGGCCGGCTGGGCAGGAGCGTTAGCGGCTCAGAGAGCAGACGTGCATCGAAGCTACGCTCACGGGAAGGCCCGTCATCGAAATAGGCATCGTCACGAATCAGGGCCTCGCCCGGATCAATTTCGGCTGGCAGTTCAGTGGATAGTTCGGTGGGCATGGGGGCACTCCATTGCAGTCTCAATAACGTGTCTCGATCTTGCCCCAATTCTGACGGATCGCCACATGTTAGGATTATGCCCCGCCAAAGTGGCATTCTCGGCCCATGCGCGGCGTCGCCTGGGGGGCCAGGCGCCCCGGAGGGCGATTACCGACGCAAAGCTCTCCTCCTGATCCCCGTGTCGGACCGAATCCGTCCCTTCCGTGACCGGCTCTGCGTCGTACTTCGTTGTCGGCGTTTTCGGGGCCGGCCGGCTACCAGGGACTCAGGAATATCGAAAAGTCGTTAGCTGGGCGCATATGAAGCCAGCACGCTCACGCTCAGTGCAGGCTCCTAGTGTGCGGCTGATGTGTAAACAGCTGCGTTCGCCAGAGACGTCGACGAAGTCGTTCTTGAAAGACGGGGTCGGGGAGAGGAAGTGTTCCGTCCAGAGAGCACTCGCCGCCAGATATGAAATCTTCAAACTCTGCGAGCAGATCCGCATCCGATTCCCGCGTTAAAAGCGGATCGTTGAGTGCATGGCGGAAAGACGCGACATCCATTTTCGCTTGATGCAGTGGGCTCCCCGCGACATCCAAGCTTAAATCGCTCGCGCCACGCAAACCTACTACACCCTCGTTGGTTCGTTTCATCGTCGCGCTCCTCCCGAAACCAGGACCTGAGCGCCCAGCCCGCCATTCGCGTAGCCGCTATTCAGCGAATTAGCCGACGCGGCGTCGAGGAACATTCGTTTCACGCGATACAGACTCGACCGAACTGCGTCGCTCGATCGCGACGTGCGCTTTGAAATTTCCGGAATCGAAAGATTCTCGAAATGGCGCATCTCGAAGATCTCGGCCTGCCAATCCGAGAGCGATTCGAGTCGCTCATTCAAAAGTTCACGGAACCGGTGGAGGTCGAGCTGCTCATCGGGCATGCCCTCCCCGATCGATGCTCGCGGCATAAGGTCTTCGTCGTCCGCGAGATCAATGCGCTCCGTCTGACTCTTCGCTCGCCGCAGATGATTATTCGTCGTGTTCTTCGCAATCCCGTAGATCCACGAAAGCAGCGAAGACTGACCGCTGTAATTCCCGAATGAACGGAAGACCGCAAGAAAAGTTTCCTGCACGACTTCTTCGGCCTCGGCGTGATTGCGCATCCTCGCATAAACGAAATTATAGATTCGCTGAAAATAACGCGAATAGAGCTCCGCAAAATGCGGCTCGCTCTCTGCGCGAATCCCTTCGAGCAAATCCTGATCGCTCATAGCAGAAAGCGGTTCCCCGGGAATGAATAATGATTCACCCGTGCGATCCGTGTCCGATTCGCGATCGGCCGATCTCAGTGATTGAACGTTATCAGTTCTATTTTTTTCGGTTCCTGTATGCATATCACCAGATGAATCCAGCGTATACGCCACCGCAGAGGACATTCGAGACACGACTACTCCTGACCAGCATCTTTCAGCATTAAAGTTCCGTGGGCATGCCTTTACCGTTTTTTCGAAATTCCGACGCAGCTCTGGCACAGGCTTGAAGTAGGCTTACAGCCCCCTCCGCTGGGTCCATCCAACTGTTAGTTCATCCTTGGACCAAACATTCGAAAGGATTCAAACATTCGACTTCGGGCGAGATCAGGACGGGCCCGCGCAGAGCGCACACCTATTCAATAGACGCAAAGATGCGCCGGCATAACATCAACCTACTTCCCGTCGCCCGGATTTTGAATGCAGGTCTCCCGATAACGCAGCCGACGCAAGTTTTAGAATGGCGCTCAAGAGAACGCTCTCTACTTCTTACGCCTCGCGTGAGGCAGAGATCCCCACATCCGGCATCCAAAGAAGTCGTTCGGCGCCGCCACGACCCGGTCCGGCAGGACCAAGTATGTCGATAAGGGTGATCGACGGGACAGCTGAACGACCGCCTAGCGGCGGATACAGAGCTACGTCGCGAAGTCGCGGCGTAGACAAGAAGCCAAGTCCCTGACCCAAGAAAGCGACAGTGTTCCCACAGCTGTCATAGATATAAGTGACCCATTCGCGGAACACGTGGCGCACTGATCTGATAATTGAATGGATTCTTTCAAGGATTTTCCGAACAAGCCGCCAGCTGCTCTGTGCACTCCGGTCGATTGCTGTCCAACTGCGCACTCCATCGTAATCTTCGTCACCCTGGAAGGCGCGCCAGCGCTCCCGTTGCAGAAATCCAACCAGGCGCGAATTGTGCAAAAGCTGCCTGTGGGATCATCGAGGCAAGTACCTATCTCCCCCTAGACAGCAGTCAGAATATTCACCTCGTCTCTGGTCGATTAAAGCCGACCGAGCATTTAATTGATGCCCTGCATCGAGCCGAATCCGAAGCTCTCAATACCGAGCCCAACCTTGGGCTCAAACGAGCCCTCACTTCCTCGCGACGAGTTCTCGGTTTCGGTCGCAACGGGCCGCCATGCACCGCCGGCCTCCTGGTTGCCGGCCTCCAGCGCATCAGTATTTGGAGGCGCCATAGGTCCTACCGGTGCGTCGATCTTAATCTGCATAGCCAGCTTACCGCCCGCGGACGCGCCGTGACCTGCGCACCCAGCGGCAATTGCAAAGCAAGTACCAGCGTTAAAAGGCCTCCCTGCTTTGTCATGGTGCTCGGCCTTGCTAATCGAAAGGACTCTCGTCGTCGGCCGGCAGTTCTTCCCAACCGCCGAACACGAAGCGACCCGCTATGCTGCGCTGCGCGCACCCCACCCGAAAGTTCATATGGACAATCCGAGAGCCCCGGATGCCCGGACATCTCAAGACGGTTCTTCCGACGGCCATTCGCCTGCCCAAGGCGTGCCGGAATCGCAACACAATCGCCAGAGGCGCTCCGAGCGCCCCGCCATATTTCCCGCCTGGCAGCGGCTTCGCACCCGTGCGCTTGAAAGCCCATCGCATCGTCGCTGGGTCTTGTGGACATGCCTAGCGGGTTGCTTCGCCACGACATTCACCATGACGATCCTCGGCGTATCTCTTCAAGCCATTGCCGACGATCTAGGCAGTGACGCTACGACGATCGCCTGGGTGCTGGCAGCGCCCATGTTGGCGCAAGCCGTCTCGGCCCCCTTACTCGGCAAGCTTGGCGATCTGCACGGTCATCGTCGTGTCTACCTGATCGGCTTCTTCTGCGCGACGCTCGCCGCAGCAGCAACCGCCTTCGCCTGG
Source organism: Deltaproteobacteria bacterium UBA4427 (assembly GCA_002390675.1). GTDB lineage: Bacteria > Myxococcota_A > UBA9160 > UBA9160 > UBA4427 > UBA4427. The sequence goes on along the minus strand of DGPZ01000164.1, from coordinate 9,009 downwards.
AATGCTACTAGCCTGATCGGGCTGCGCACGCTCGGGCAGCTTGCGGGCACGGCCACTATGCCCGCGTCGATGGCGATCCTCTTCCGCATGTATGACCGACGCGAACGCGTGAAGGCCATGGGCTGGATGAGCGTCGTGATCGCGGGCGCGCCAGTCCTTGGTCTGGCGATCGGCGGCGTCTTGATCGAATGGATTGGCTGGCGCCCGATCTTTATGATCCAAGCCGGCCTATCAGCTCTAGCGTGTGCCGTCGCAATCGTCGTATTAGTTGAAACTCCACGGCGTACGAACATAGCGCTCGACGTTCGCGGCGCTGCAGCGTTGGCGGCTGCAGCCTTTGCTCTCACCTTTGGCGCGAACCGTATGCCCGCATGGGGTGCGTCGGACCCGCGAGTCATCCTCGCGCTCGTAGCAACCCCTCTCTTCCTCTATCTCTTCGTGCGCATCGAGCGAGCCACACCGCACCCCCTCCTGCCGCTTGAGTTCCTCACCCGGCGGAACTTCACATTCCCGCTGCTCACGGGGTTTCTTATGCAATTCGCCTACATGGGCGGTTTCATCATAAGCCCACTCATCATGCTTGGCATGTTCGGCCTTAATCAGATCAGCGTCTCCATGTGGACGATCCTACGCCCGATCTCCCTCTCTGCGACGTCTCCGGTCGGCGGGTCTCTTGGTGCAAAATTCGGCGAGCGCACCATGATCATCGCGGGCAGCGTCTTCGTGCTCGGCGCGATGCTCGCGTTTGCTGTCGGCGCAGCAGCGCAAAGCATGATGGCCATCGTCGCCGGTCTCGTCCTAGCCGGCATGGGCATGGGACTCGCCCAGCCCTCACTCTCAACGATGGTCGCCTCTTCCGTGGCTGAACAGGACCACGGGATCGCCGTTTCAACTATGTCGACGACCACTGGGATCGGCGCCGTCTTCGGCATCTCGATCTTGACCGCGGTCATAGGGACTGAGCCGAGCGCCGAAACGTTCCGCGATGCCTATCTCGTTGGCGCCGGATTCGCGGCGTTAGGCGTCGTTTCGAGCTGCCTTCTCCGTCGGGTCGACCACGATGCAGAACCGGAAGTCGCTGGCGGATCGAATGACGCACAAAAGGCCGATCCAGCGCAATCTGAGACGGCCCTAGCGCGCCCATAAGCCCAAGCGCACTCGGTCGGCGCCCCACCCACACCAACGGCATCTAGGCGTCGACAACATCAAACACATCGACCGTGCGCCGCGCTACTGCTCCGGGTCGAAGTCCTTCGGACGACCGCCGCGGGATCGACAGTCGCCTGCGCGCATGAACTGGATGCCGCCGCCATCTAGGCGACAGGAGACGAGTCGGTCGAGATCGGGACCGCCGATCGCGCCACCCGGAATCACGCTACGGACGAGCGCTATCAAAGAATCACGAGCAGCTGGGGCAAGTGCCTCACCACGGCTATCAGCATCGCTCTTCATCTCTTCTTCGAACGCTTCGAGCTCCGCAATTTGAGATTGAATTCCACGTGGATCCGCCGTCACGACACCCATACCGATAAAGCCGACCACGATCAGCAGTCCACCCACGAGCTTAATGCTGGCGTTCCGAAATGTCTTATTGAGATTCGCGTCCATTCGCGCCCTAATCGGCCGATCCACGAAACCCCTTGAGAAAGCCAACCCAGCCAATGAAAGACGCGCAGGCCCTGCGCCTTAAATGCGCAAAGGCGCCGAGCTCTCACTCGACGCCTTCGTTAGGAACCAATTCTACGATTCTACGCTTCGCGAGCTACTTCGGCGGACGCATGTCTCTCGGCAAGCCGTAACCACGCTCGCCAATGATGTTGAGCTGGATATTTGAAGCACCACCCGCGATTGCGGGGCCCATAGAGAAGATGTACCGAAGCACCCATCCACTCGCGGTCGAATCACGCTGTCCCCAACCCTCGTTGTCCGCATCCGTGGGCGCAATCACGCCGTCGCCACCAAGCAGGTCATACGCGCACTTCATGATGAGCTGCATAGCATCCGTAGAGAACACCTTGTTCATCATCATGGGCCGCATCGCCTTGATCATCTCGCCGCGATTCGCTGCCGTGAACTGTCGCATATTCGAAAGCCGGCTCGTTTCGACATAGCCTTCTATCTCCGCGATGCGTCGACGAATGCCGGGATCGGTAATGGCAGGCCGACCGTTTAAGGTCCGTTCCCGGGCCAGCGCAATCAGATCAGCGAGCGCCTCGTTCATCATGTTCGGGTTGCCAATCAAGTTTCGTTCGTGGACGAGTGTGGCGCGAGAAACCTGCCATCCCTGCCCACGAGCCGCCACGATATTGCCCGCCGGAATGCGGGCGTCCGTGAAGAAAACTTCATTGAATTCGTAGCCGCCGCCCATTTCGCGCAGCGGACGAACCTCGACCCCGGGCGTGTCCATAGGAATCAAAAGATACGAGATGCCTTCGTGCTTCTTCGCATCCGGCTCCGTCCGGAACAAGCCAAACATCATCTGAGCGCGCTGTGCCGATGACGTCCAGATCTTCTGGCCGTTGATTACCCACTCGTCTCCCTCGAGGCGTGCCTGGCACTGCAGCGAGGCCAGATCGGAACCGGAGCCAGGCTCGCTGTAACCCTGGCACCAATTCTGCTCCCCAGTCAGCGCTGGCGGGACATAACGTTCCTTTTGCTCTTCGGTACCAAACTCGAGCAATGTCGGAACGAGCAAGCCTGCACCCTGGCTCAGAAGATCACGCGGCGCGTTCGCGGCGTAAAACTCTTTGATGACTATCTGATCCTTGATCGCGTCTTGGGGCTGCTCCGAACCTCCGTACTGCTTCGGAACCGATCGGTAGACATAGCCCGCATCGATTCCGCGCTTGCGAAAAATCTGCTCCTGCTCTTCTTTAGGAAGGTTTGCTTCGTCGCCTATCAGCGGCCATCCCTTCAGGAAAGTCCGGACCTCCTCGCGGAAGGCTTCGTGTTCGGCGCTGTATTCAAGATCCATCTTAGTAGCCTCCCAGCGCGGCACTTCGGTCGCGGTGTTCATCGGGGGTTCCGTAAATCGCACGGTCGACCATGATTCGCTTGAACCACATTTGAACTTCACATTCCCAGGTAAAGCCGTAGCCGCCGTGCAGCTCAACGGATTCGCGAGCGGCGTTCATCGCCCGATCCGTGATATGCGCCTTCGCAATTGAAGCTGCCCTCGAAGCCTCAGCCGGCAGGTGATCGAGTGCGTGTGCCGCATACCAGTAAAGCGCGCGAGCCGGTTCGATGTCCAAGCCGAGTCGCGCAATCGTGTGCTTGATCGACTGAAACTGTGCGATCGGCTGACCGAATTGTTCGCGCTCAAGTGAGTACGCCACGTCCAGGTCAATCAGCTTCGACGCCGCACCGAATGCGTCCGCCGCAAGCAATGCTGCGGCGGCGTCGAGAAGACCACTCGCCGTCCCAGGGCCGCCCTCGAGCTTAATCGCTTGAGCCCCCGTAAAGGTCACCCTGGACATCGGCTGCGTGCGGTCAATCGCGCCCAAGTCCTCAATCTCAACACCTTCAGCCTTCGTATCGACCCAGACGAATTCACCGCCTTGGACACCCACGAGCAGGCGGTCAGCAACCTTCGCATGAGAAACGTATGTCTTCGTCCCCGAAAGCCGGTCGCCTTCGAACTTGGCTGTCCAATCGGAGGGAGCCCAAACGACGTCGCTTTCCTGAAGCGCGATGCTCGCGATCAATTCCCCGCTTGCGAGAGCCGGCAAAAGCGACGCGCACTGAGCCTCGCTACCCGCCAGCAAGATGCCTTGGATCGCTAGGGAATGTCCGATGAAGGGACTAGGCAGCGCAAATTCGCCTAATACTTCAGCGACGAGTGCGAGATCAAGGAACTCCATCCCTGCTCCGCCTTGTTCTTCCGGAACCGTCAAGCCAGCTACGCCCATCTCGGCAAGCGCCTGCCAAAGTGCTGGGTCGTGTCCATTTCCTTCATCGAAGAGCTCCCGCAAACGAGTCGTGGGGCATTCATTCTGCGCGAAGCCCCGCACCGTTTCCTGAAGCATCTCCTGTTCTTCACTCAATCCAAAATCCATCTCTACTCCTGAGTCGCGCCGCACCGGACGCGCTCGCTCAAAATCATTAGTGGCCGAAGCGGCTAGCCGAGGGCGCCTAGCACGTTCTTTGCGTGCTCTTCATAGCTCTTGCGATCCACAAAAATATGCAGCCCGCCCGTCATCATGTCGCGGAAGCATCGCTGAATGACGCTCGGGTTCCGAAGTCCTTGGCTCCCTGCGAAGCGGTACGACCAGAGCGCGATGTCCTCGCAGACCTGAGTCATATACGCGACTGCCCCCATCATCTCGTCATTATCTACCTTGCTCAAGGTTTCGCCATCGTGGAGCCTTCGTTCCATTCGAGCGTAAACCTCGTGCACCAAGCCGCGGACCGACTTCAAAGCGAAGCAGCGTTCTCCGTATTCACGCTGAAAAATTTGCTGGTCGCGAATCGCGCCGCCACTCATGCGGGATCGTCCGCCCGTCGCGATCTTTCCGATCTCGTCTAGAGCACGCTGCGCGACACCGAGCCCCCAGCCAGCATGACCAAGGCCCGCGAGCGCCGTTGCGCCTAGGCCATAAAAAGGTCCGCCCGTTTGTGCGGCGTGCTCGAAGAGCCAAAAGGTGTACTTCGCGTCGACGTATTGGTCCGGCACTTCGTAGTCGAAACTACCTGTGCCACGCAGCCCCATCGTGTCCCAACCATTCTTCATCTGAACCCAGTCTTTGGGCACGAAATAACAAAGATAGGCGGGCATCCCGCTGGGTAGCATTTCCGGTTTACCATCTTCTCCCATCAAGATGCCGCCCCCCCCAAGATAGGAGGCATGACTGCTGCCGCTCCCGAAACCGTACTCGCCGCTTACACGGAACCCATCGCCCTCTCGCTTGATCGATCCGCGCGGAGCAAATTGTCCCGCAAAAACGGAGCCCGGCCTGTCGCCGACCATCTCTCGTGCGATCTCTGGCGGAAGGAACGCGCAGTAGGAAGTCGCGCTGGCGTTGGCCATATGACTCCAACCAATCGATCCATCCTGATGGCAGAGTTCTTCGAAGACGTTCATGATCGTCGAGCAATCGGCTTCGTGACCGCCTAACGCCTTCGGTACCATAAGATGAAAGAGCCCTGTTTTGGCGAAGGCTTCTACCACAGGCTTGGGCATCGTCAGCGCATCGTCCGCGGCATCCGCGTGGGCTTCGATCAAAGGTCGGAGGCCGCTGGCTTCCTTGAGCAAATCGATGGTTTCGGACATGTCTGAATCTCCTGTGAAAACAGCCGTACGGGCGGCCTAGAAAACGAGGCCGGAACACGTTCTACCACCCCCGCACGGGACACGCTGCCCCTCCGCACTCACTTCCTCCGCGATCGTTCAGAAAATTCCTTAGAGATGCGCACCACCGATAAAAAAACCGTGCGAGGCAACCCAGATTTTCGGCCCAAAATCAAAGTCTTATCGCAATATTTTGCAGAACTACCCGCGTGCCCCGCCCCGGTCCCGACTGATATGCTCCGCCCATGATTGATCTTCACTACTTCCCGACTCCGAACGGCTGGAAAGTCAGCATTGCTCTCGAGGAGCTCGAGCTCCCGTACAGAATCGTCGAGTGTAACATCGCCCGCGGTGAGCAATTCGAGCCGACATTCCTCGAAATCAGCCCGAACAACCGAATTCCGGCGATCGTCGACAACGAGCCCGCCGGCGGTGGCCCCCCGATCCCTGTCTTTGAATCCGGCGCCATCCTCCACTACCTGGCCGAGAAAACTGGCCGACTCCTGCCCGCCGATCCACGGCTCCGGGTCCAGGCGATCGAATGGATGTATTGGCAGATGGCCAACCAGGGCCCCATGTGTGGCCAAGCCGGTCATTTTCGGAATTACGCCCCGACCAAGCTCGACTATCCGATCGAGCGATACACCACCGAAGCCCGTCGCCTATACGTAATGCTCGACCAGCGCCTAGCCGATCGCCGGTACATCGCGGAAGAGCTTTCCATGGCGGATATTTTGAGCTGGCCATGGATCCAGATGCGCGACCACCACGCACAGAGCCTCGATGATCTCCCAAACCTGAGGCGCTGGTTCGAAGAGCTGGGAGAGCGTCCCGCTTTCCAGCGCGGCCTGGCCGCTGGCGCCGAGCTCGCCGCTGGAATGGAAGGCGGCATGGATGATGAGGCGAAAAAGAACCTATTCGGACACGACTAAGGGACGACTCCAGAACGGACATCGGCAGTGAGAAGCCTACCCTCCGAACCCGCCGTCAAAGGCTCGCTGATAGGCGGGGCGCGCTGCCAGTCCGTCGTGCCATTCATGGATGCTCTCGGGTTGTTCGGGCAACTCACCGACCATCTTTGCCAGCCTCACTCCGTAGCCGACCATAATATCTGCGGCGCTGAATTCGTCTCCAACCAAAAACTCACGATTCGCTACGACGCCCCCTAAAACGTTCAGCACTCGAGACAACTGGCGGCGCGCGACATCGAGCGCCGCCTCGCTACGATCCGATTCGGCGAGCACGAAGCGATTGCCATTGATCGCCGCGATTGGTGGCAGGAGCGTTGCTTCCCCCCAATGCAGCCACTGCAGGTATTGTGCGCGACCGGCACTGCCTACGGCCGGCGCTAGGCGGCCAGCACCATATCTCTCAAGCAGATACTCTACGATCGCACCAGACTCGTAGAGCACGACCCCACCGTCATCGAGGGTGGGTGCTTTACCAAGTGGATTGAGCTCTCGGTACGATTTTGTCCGCAGAGAGCCGTCCGCCAGCGACATCTTCTCTATTTCGCATTCGAGACCGAGTTCAAAAATCAACCAGAGCACGCGACAAGAACGAGACCCTGGCAAGTGATAGAGCTTCAGCACATCGATCCTTTCCATACCGCAGGCGACGGGAGTCGCTCGGTGTGGGGCACCATATCTCCGCGCCCCTCGAAGGGCCATCCGCGATGAACTCCGCTCGCGTACTATTCGACAAAGCGAGCCTTCTTGCTGCCCTAGTCACCAAGATTCAAACGGATCTAAGGGCTCTTGAACGTCGTCAACTCGATACCCAAGAAGCCGCCACCCATGAAGAAAACCGCGCGGAACACGCGAAAGACACTCGTGCCACGGAACAAAGCTATCTAGCTCGCGGCCTCGCGGACCGGGTCGAGGAGCTTGGCAGGAATCTCGAAGCCTTAACCAGACTCGAATTAGGCAACCTCGATACAGAGAGTTCTATCGCTGTTGGCTCTCTAGTGGAACTCGACGTCGAAGTGAAAGACGGGGTAAACCGCGAAGTCTGGTTCGTCGTCCCTGGCGCAGGCGGCACGGATCTGGAATCCAATGGACAGTCGATCAGGACAGTCACCCCCGTATCGCCTTTTGGTCGATCATTGCTCGGATTGGAGCCGGGTGACGAAGGCGTCGCGACAACCCCTCGCGGTCGCCGCGCATTCGAGATCGTCGCGGTTACCTAACTGCATACACGACAGGATCTATCAGACGCGAAGTGCTTCACGAACAGCTTCAAGCCAGTCGACACGAATCCGCCAACCATCGCTACAACCATGCATTCGCCACGCGCCAAGAGCCCGCTATCAATGCCGTCCAATCCCAAGGGTTCACCTCGCGCCGGAACGCCAGTAATGCGTGTGATTCGTTTTAAGAGGGGACCACCGAGGATCATTCGGGTTCCGTAATCAATACGACATCCCCGCGCGAGGGCCCGAAGGCGCTCGAAGCACGCTAAGAGATGACGTAGCCTCAGCATGTCTCTTTTTGCTCCTATCTTCGCCGCTATCTTTGCCCCTGTACCCGCCCCGCAGCCCCAGTCACGACCCCGAGGAGCCACAATGTCTGCACCCGATTCCGTATCCACAGCCGAAGCCAGCGACACAGGCGCCTCTGAAAGCGAAGAACTGAGTGGGCTCGCGTCGATCATGCAGGCGCCCGAGCGCAGCCCCGAAGAGGAACTGGTCGAACGAAAGACGAAACTTGCCGGCGCGCTTCGGGTCTTCGGACGCTTCGGATTTGACGAAGGCGTGGCCGGCCATATCACCGTGCGCGATCCGATCGACCCCGATCAATTCTGGGTGAACCCAGTGGGTCGATCCTTCAAACTCATGTGCGTATCGGATCTCATCAAGGTCGACCACGATGGAACGATCGTGGAAGGTAACGGCGCTCTGAACCAAGCTGCCTTCGCGATTCATTCGCGTATCCACATAGCACGCCCCGACGTCACAGCGGCCGCCCATTCACACTCGATCTACGGCAAAGCGTGGTCGATATTAGGCCGGCTCCTCGACCCACTGACCCAAGATGCCTGTGCGTTCTATAACGATCACGGACTCTTTGACGAGTATACCGGCGTAGTCTTCGACACCGACGAGGGCGACCGAATAGCCGAAGCACTCGGCAGCAACAAGGCCGCGATCCTCAGGAACCACGGGCTTCTAACAGTCGGGCAAACCGTGGACGAAGCAGCCTTTTGGTTTATAAGTATGGAACGCAGCTGCCAGGCCCAACTCCTCGCAGAGGCCGCAGGAACGCCAGTGCCAATCGATCAAGGGCAAGCGGAATCCACGGCAAAGCTCACTGGAAATGCCTTCACGGGACATTTCAGCTTCCAGCCTATCTTTGATGTGCTGATGAAGGAAGAGCCCGACTTCCTCGACTAATACGAGGAATTAGAAGACCAACACAAACGGCCTGCGCGCGCCCATTCATGTTTTCGCTCGGGCCGCTCAGTATCGGATATGGTTCGAAGCTACTCGATGCGCAAAATCCAAAGCGCCCGACTCACAAGGTCCTCGCCCATCCCTCCGTCGATGGCTGCAACTTGCTGACTTCGCCTACGAAGGTCATGCAAGTCCGGCGCGATCGCGCGAACTAACTACGACCGGCCGCGGACCGAAACGCCTCGACTAGCGGCGAGAGCATATCCTGAACAGCCGCCTCTTCGTTAGGAAGATTGAGTGTCGCGCGAAAATCAGTGATCCCCGCTTCGGC
>DGPZ01000036.1 GCA_002390675.1 Deltaproteobacteria bacterium UBA4427 | reverse complement strand
CACTTTCGATCGACGTCGGAGAGGCGACTTTCTCGCTCTCGCGAGGGGAGTGGTCTCCCTGGCTGGATGTTGATGCTGGGGGGCAAGCGGCGTTCGTTCGAGTCAATCGACTCGAGTCGGGCGATCTCTATGTCACGCCTCCTTTTCAATCGCCGATTTCGCCTCGTTTTCAGTTGTTAGGCGGAAATGTTGATGCGCAGGAAATCGCTCCCGACGGTCGCTATATCGTCGAGGGTGTCGGATGGAAGGCCGCGACCGATCTCGAGATTCATCAGCCGCTCGTTGAGCATCTCGAGCAGACCTCCGACTTGCAATACAGAGCAGCGAAGGCGCTTGCGGGCAAACCTTTCTCGTTGTTCGGCTTTGTGTTTACGTTGCCCGATCGCGTTTCGCACGGATTCTGGTCTGACGCGACCACGCGCCCCGTCCTCACGGATGAATTTGGGGTTGACGCGCCCTCGAATTGGACGCGCGACTACGTGCGGGACGCCTATCGTCGCGTCGATCGAGATCTGGGGGAGTTACTCGAAATTCTCGGCCCCGATACGACCGTGTTTGTGGTCAGCGATCATGGATTCACGACGGACTATGATACAGGTCGCGGCAAGCATAGAGCCGAAGGCATTTTCATCGCTGTCGGTCCGGGGATCGCTGCGGATTCACAGCGGCTCGATCTCTCGGTCTATGACATCGCGCCGACGGTCCTGGCCGGACTCGGCTTGCCTGTCGCGGACGAAATGGCGCACCCAGCACGATTGGACCTTTTTGAGGACGATGTCACTCCGATCCGTATTCAGACCTACGGTGGAATTCAGGAAGCATTGGGGACGCAGGGGCAAGGCTCGGAAGAGCGAATCGATGCCTCGACGGAAGAGCAGTTGAGAGCACTCGGCTACATCGAATAACTACCGCTGCACGGGGATCTCGTTGACGCACCAACGAACTTAGTGGGGTGGCGATCTAGCCGCGACGGCTCAGTCGAACCCGTTTTTGAGAAGCGCCTTGCGGTGGGCGGCGAGCGTGTCGGCGTCGAAGCGTGCCCTGTGCACCCGAGCGGGATTCCCAATGACAATGCTATTCGACGGGATGTCTTTGGTGACGACGGATCCCGTAGCGATGACGCTGCCCTCGCCGATTCGAACGCCTTGCAGCACAGTTACCCCGTGGCCGATCCAGACGTCGCGTTCGACGATCGTCGGCTCGAGGTGTGGGCCTCCGGCGAAGCACATCGGGAAGCCCGCGACGTCGATCGGATGATCCCCGCCCACGAAGGCGACATAGGAAGCGAGCAAGCAGTAGTCCCCGATCGTGATATCGCCGGCCAGATGCGAATGCCGGCCGATGTAGACGTGGTCCCCGATAGAGACGTGATTTGGATAAACGAACAGACTGTCGCCGCAAGTGAAATGCGCGCCGAGCGACCGGAACTTGTAGCCATTCAGTCGAATTCGAAGCCAAGTGCGAATGCCGCGCAGGAAGATTTTGAGCTTGAGCCCAGTGGAATAATCTTGCGGGTGGCACGGTTCGAAGGTGTTCGGCATCTACGACCTCCGCACATCGCAAATTTCATCGTAAAAGTGGATCATATTATTCGCAGCTGTAGCCCAATTGAACCGGGTCGTGAATGCGCGGCGTCCATTCTTCGCATATCGCCGAAGCGCTTCTGGATCGTCCATTATGCCCGCGATGGCATTCGCGATGGCTTGAGGCTCATAGTCTGTGAGCTCGCCTGATTCAGCAAGTTCGAAGTAGAGTCGTTTGTTCGGGTGGTCGTTCGCAACAATTGCGAGGCCACCCGCCATGTACTCAAAGAGTTTCGTGAAGTTCTGGCGAAGGCTGACCGCGTTGACTTCTACGAGACAAAGACCGATCCGTGCGCTCTGGAGGTACTCGGGAAGTTTGTCGAGCTTCACGTTGGGAACGAAGCGGACGACGTCCTGTACCCCGAGTTCTTCGATTTGCTGCCCCATCGCATTACGGGATTCTTCGCTGAACCAGCGGTCGGTCACGATTATCTCTGAGCCGGGTCGTAGGGCGCGTAAGTGTCTCGCGATCTCGGGAATCATGAGGCAGCCGCGTTCTGGACTCAATGTGCCAACGAAGAGCACATGCGGCGGCCGTTCCATCGGATCGCTCGGTTCATTGGGGAATTGATCGGCCAGCGCGAAGTTCTCGACGAGGCAGACCCGGCAACCGAGCTTCCTAAACCTATCTCCGTTTGTGGGTTCCACGACGATTACGTTGCCCACAAACCAGCTCAATACCGTTTCCCAGATCCACATCAGGACGTAAAGGATTCGGCGACTCCACTTTGGGAGGTAGTTCTTGACGAGCATCCCTTCCGCGTTGCCTTCATGGATGTCGTGAACGACGGGGCGGCCGGTCCAGATCTTGAGGAGGCAGGCCACGAGAAGGAGGTCCGGGTCGTGAAAATGATAGAGATCGGCGTTTGTGGCGCGAGCGGCGCGGAAAATTCGCCACCAGTTGAGCGGGAGGCCCAAGCGTCCAGCGATGCGCGGTAGGGGGATCACGGTTGCGCCGTGAAAGTCAAAGGTTTCTGTACCGGGGGCTGTGGTTGCAACGATGTCGACATCGTATCCCGCTGCGAGGGTCGAGCGGATCTCCTTGAAGAACACGCGACCGTCGTCATACGGATGTACCGAGAGCAAGACACAGACCTTTCGCTTCGGTGTGTCGGTGGCGGCGAGTTCCGCTAGCATTATCGCTCCAGCGTACGAGAGGGCGGTCTTCGTAATAACGGTTGGTGTGGAACGAAGATCGATCCGCCAACGTTACCGTAGGAAGGTGTCTGCGGCACTGGAATGGCTCCTGTGACGGCCGACAACTCGCGCCGCGACGAGGCAGCCGAACCGGCAATCCGCCGGACCTGCGACCTCGCGCATCCCTTCGAAGCGAGCTTTGGTCCGCTGGTACACGGGCCGTTATCGACTGTGGTTCGGGCTTCCATCACGCCCCGTATCGTCATTGGGGCACGTCGCCTGTTGCTTGGTGATGAAATTTCCTTGCTTCGCCCAGGGGTTTCGACCTCGCGCACGGCGACGCCTCTCGAAGAGTTGAAGCGCGTGCCCCCACCTTTCAGGCTCGCCAGACTGGAGGCGCCACGTGCCACGCGTCTTTTGATCGAGCGGTGGTTCGCAGACGAGGCAAATCTGTTGCCCGACCGGGCCGCGCAGGTCGCAGAGGGAGACTTAACGCTTCTCGGGTAAAGGACGCCGTTGGATCCCCCTGATTGGCATGCCGATCCAACTCGCGAGTTTAGGTGGGACGCAACGGTGTTGTGTCGGGCCGCGCTTGACGTCTATCCCCGTTCGGATGCTGATCCAAAGCAGTGTTGGGAGCCCGCGCGTTTCCAGTTTGCGGCACCGCTTGCGCAGGCCTATTGGCTAACGAGCGAAGAGCGTTGGGCGGAGTCGTATCTATTTCTAGTCGACTCATTTCTCGACGAGAACCCCTTCGCTCCTGGCATCCATTGGTTATCCGCAATGGAAGTTGCGCTTCGCGCATTCTCCTGGACGTTCGCCCTCTACCAATCTCAGGGATTCGGGGGCACTCTCCGAGTCGCGTTGGCAGCGATGGCAGGAGAGCCTTCGTGACCACGCCAAGTATGTGCGCGTCTGCCTCGAGTTCGAAGTTTTTGGCAACGGCAACCACTACTTTGCGAATCTACTCGGGCTCGCGGCTGTCGAGTGTGGGCTGGCCTCGAGCATTTCGCCGAGGCGGATAGATTCGCTTTCGCAGCGCTTCGAACGCGAGGCGGTCGATGAAACTTTCTCTGAGGGTGCCAACTTCGAGGGTTCGTCCCGTCTGTGGCGACTGATGCCGTTATCCTGCGTCGCGATGGGCCTCAAAAAACTCATTCGCATGATTCAGGACCATCCGAAGTCGGGCCTTCAGTTTCGCGACATTGCGTCGTTGGTCGCTGACCCAGCCGGCTTGAGTGGAGCTATCGAGGCGCTTGGCGCACCGTATCTACTGTCGAATGAAGTCGCACTCGCAAATTTCATCGACAGGGTCGTGGGAATCGACATGTGAGGCTTCATCTTCGAAACCGGTCTCGCGTATCGATTGGGACTCGGCTTCACACCGATCCGCAAGCCGGAGGGAATTCCGGGGGGCGGCGATCAGCCGGGAATATGAACTTGAATATGCGGTCGATCGTGTGGATATGCATGTCGAAGCCCTGGAAGCCGGCGCGCGAGTTGTTCTCGTGAATAAATTGATCGCGGTCGGCGGAACTGGCCGTTCGGCTGATTCGCGAGGTAGGCGCCGAGGTCGTAGAATACGCCGTAGTCGTAGCCCTACCAGATTTGGGACGCGTTCGGCGCCTCGAGGAACTGGATTGTCGTGTGCGCACGTTATGTGAGTTAGAGGGCGACTGATCCCGGCGGACTTGCGGGGCGACGGATTCGATTGTTCTTCCGATCCAGTCTCTCCGCTCGAGACTACATTCGTTTCGTGGGTCGCGTTGGCGACGCCAGGTGGGGACCTCTCGCAGTTTACGGGGGGTTTCCGTAGCTTACGGATCAGCAAGGTTCGGAAGGGTTCGAAGAGTCGTGACGAGTTCACGATTCGTTCGTATAGCGACCCGATCAGGTAAGCCGGCCACCGCCGCCTTAAGTATTATGGCGGCCCTCCGGTTATTTCGCAGAAAATCAGCTCCATGTTCGTCTCCGGTGCTAGCGCGCACAGATCTCGGCGGGTATTCGCGCGTTAGTGGGTCGGGAACGTATCCTCCGCTTCGCGAGCGGGAGCGGCGTTGACCCCTGTTTTTTGTGGCTCGTTTCAGATCGTGGATCGTCCCTTGGCCTTCGCATAGGGCTCGTGCGTTAGGTCGGAGATAACAATTTTCGCATTCTTACAAGATCGGAGCTGCCTGAGTTAACAGAAACATCCGGTCGGCGCGGTTCATACCTCGATGTTTCTACTTTCTTGTGGGACCGACTTCCTTGCCCCCATCAAAGACTTGCTTCACGCACTTGCGTTTGGTCAAGCTGATCGGGTACCTCGCGTGACGGGTCGTCCGGTCACCGATCGCACTGTTTCGGTTTTTGTTGTTCTGGGCCACGTGCGGAGTGACCCAGAGCTTGCGGAGGGCTTCAGTTGGGCAGCGGTGTAGGAGCTTTTGTCGCCGGACAACGTCGAACGACGGGCCCGTTGGGCGCGCTTCAGCATCCGGATTGATGCCTCGCGCTCAGCCGTTCCCGGTGCCAGCGGCAAGCAACCAGCAAATCGGGGCGTCTGAATTGTCAATCCGAGCAGCATTCGCCTCATCCCAATCAGCAAATGTTCACGAAATAGGCTCGTCCATCGGCTGGATCAGAAAGAATCATGAAGCCTTCAGGGCCGGACGAAGCAATCGAAGCAGACTGCGGGCATCGCCGCCGAATCCGCAACACCGCCGTGATCCGCGGACAGTGTTTACTCGCTAACCCTCGATGTCGCCGACTCTCTCAACGAATGATGAGCTATGCAGAGCAATCGGCGAGTTCGAAGACAGATATGTCCCGGAAAATCATTCTTCTCTAGGCAGACGAGATCCCGCCTCGATTTCTACGTGATGGGATCCCCCGAGCACTCCTGCCCCACATCCTAGGTTCCGTTCGTCTGCGTTAGCCCGGCTTCTGAAACTCCGCGATCAAAACGCAACGAAAAGGCTCCAACAGCTTCGTCGAGTTCACGATGCGCTCGTACGCTGCACCGAGCAAATACGCTGGCCACCAGCGCCGCAAATATTCCGGTCGCCCCTCAATCATCTCGCAGGAAACGAGGGACATGTTCGTATCCTTTGCGAGTTTCGTGAGATCCCGTCGCGTGTTCGCGCGGTAGCGCGTCGGGAAGGTGTCTTCCGCATCGCGTCCGCGACCTGCGTTGAACCAGCGGTGAAATGAATGCGGCGTGATCGATGCGCCTAGCGCCACGTAATGCCAGAAATTGGGCGTCTTCGCGACAAGTCGCCCGCCGGGCTTTAAGACGCGGCGTATTTCAGTGATGACTTCGGCGGGGTTGTCGAGATGCTCAAAGACGTTGTCGCTGATGACGACTTCAAAGGATTCGTCTTCGTAGGGAATGCTCTCGCCAAAGCCCTCGCGGCCTTCATGGAGGTAGGGATTGTCGACGACACGCGGATCCGGGTCGACGCCGCAAACGCGGGCGGCGTGATCGCGAAAATTCATCTCGACGACGATGCCCGCTCCCGCTCCGAGGTCGAGCAAGTGGGTTTCGGGGGTGAGCCGATCCAGGATGAAGGTCCGGAACATTTTGTCGTCCCAGCTATTCGGGAAATCTGCGTAGCGACCATTGTCCAGCCAATTCGCGATTTTCTCGTGGGTGCTCATTTGATGGGCTCCTGGGTCGGGACGAAGCGGGGATGGCTGATGCCACCCGGCGATTCGCGCAAGCTAGCCTACTTAGTCGCCCTCTATCCCGGCAGGGCGAGAGCGACTCTTGTAGGATGCTGATCGGAGGCCCTAGCCGTGCAGTTTAGTGATGAGATTCGAACAATCCCCGATTACCCGAAACCGGGGATTCAGTTCCGTGATATCACCACGCTTCTCGAGAATCCACTCGCGTTGCGAGCGGCTGTTGACCAGCTCGCCGCGCCTCACGAGTGCGCGGCGGAGGCGCTGGCGCCCGAAATTGTGGTGGGGATCGAGGCGCGTGGGTTCATCTTCGGAACCGCGGTCGCGTATTCCCTCGGTCTTGGATTCGTTCCGCTGCGCAAGCCGGGAAAGCTGCCCGGGGCGACGATCGGTCGCGATTTCGAACTCGAATACGGCGCCGACCGCATAGAAATGCACACGGGGTCGATTCAGCCCGGCCAAAAAGTTTTGATTGTCGACGACTTGATCGCGACCGGTGGAACGGCGGAAGCTGCGATTGAGCTCGTGCGGGCGGCCGGGGGAGAGATCGTCGAATGCGCGTTTGTCATCGGACTCCCTGATCTCGGTGGGATGGAGCGTCTCGAAAAACTGGGCTGCAAAGTGCGTACGCTTTGCGATTTCGCGGGCGAGTGAATCGGCGCCTTTGAAGGTCGACGGTGTTCACTATCGATCCATCTGGTTCGACGAGGCGGCAGAGCGACCCCGCATCATCGACCAGACGGAATTGCCGCATCGATTTGAAGAGCGCGTGCTCGAAGACGTTGGCTCGGCTGCCGAGGCTATTCGGACGATGCGGGTGCGGGGTGCGCCGCTAATCGGCGCGACTGCGGCCTACGGTCTTGCTCTCGCCGTGGCAGCGGATCCGAAGACGGCGTCCCTCGACGCCGCAGCGCAGCAGCTGGCCGAAACGCGTCCGACCGCCGTTAATCTGCGTTGGGCGATCGAGCGCGTTGTGAACGTTGTTCGCGGCGCAGAGGAACCCGAACGTGCGGCGATTGCCCTCGACCTCGCGAAGCAGATTTGTGACGATGACGTCGCCGCTTGTGAAGCGATCGGCGACTACGGTCTGGCGCTCCTGCGGGAGCACTTTCCGGAAAAGCGATCTAAGCCGCTTCAAATTTTGACGCATTGCAACGCAGGCTGGCTCGCCACTGTCGACTGGGGAACGGCTCTCTCTCCGATTTACAAAGCCCAAGAGGCAGGGCTGCCGATCCATGTCTGGGTCGATGAGACGCGGCCGCGCAATCAGGGGGCAAGCCTAACGGCCTTTGAACTTCGACAGGCAGGTATCCCGCATACCGTGATCGTCGACAACGCGGGCGGCCATCTGATGCAACGCGGCGAGGTCGATGCCGTGATCGTGGGTAGCGACCGAACGACGTCCACGGGGGATGTTTGCAACAAGATCGGTACTTACTTGAAGGCGCTCGCGGCGCACGACAATGACGTTCCGTTCTTTGTGGCGCTGCCGCTCTCGACGGTTGATTGGGAGATCTCCGACGGCCTTCGCGAGATCCCTATCGAGGAACGGTCATCCTCTGAAGTGCGCGAAATGGATGGGCTCACGACATCTGGTGATGTCGAGACAATTTCGCTCTTCCCAGAGGAGAGCCCCGTAGCTAACCCCGCCTTCGACGTCACGCCGGCGCGATACGTGACGGCTCTCATCACAGACGAAGGGACGTGCACGCCAGATCGAGCTGGACTGGCAGCCCTGCGAAAGAGTTCTGCTGTCGGCTAGACCGTCTGGGGATCTGCGGCCTCGCGTCTAGCTCCGGTAATACCCGCGATACCACTCAACAAACCGCCCCATCCCCTCTTCGAGCGAAACCTGAGGCCGATACCCCACCGCCTCAACCAGCGCGGAGACATCCGCGTAGGTTGCCTTAACATCACCCGGCTGCATAGGAAGCATGTTCTTGATGGCTTCCTTGCCGGTGCACTCCTCGATGACTTCGATGTAGCGAAGGAGTTCGACGGGGCGTTCGCAGCCGATGTTGAAGACTCTCCAAGGGGCGTTGCTTGTTGAGGAATCAGGAGCCGCGGCGTCGTAGTTTACGTTCGGCTGGGCGGGCTGATCACTCGTGCGAACCACCCCTTCGACGATGTCGTCGATATACGTGAAGTCGCGCTGATGATCGCCGTGATTGAAGACATCGATTGGCGTGCCTTCGAGGATTCGCTTCACGAACAAGAAGGGGGACATGTCTGGACGGCCCCAGGGACCGTAGACCGTGAAGAATCGAAGCCCTGTCGTCGGCAGTCCGTAGAGGTGCGAGTAGGTATGCGCCATCAGCTCATTCGCCTTCTTGGTGGCTGCGTAAAGACTGACGGGATGATCGACCGCATCGCACTCTGAAAATGGCGTCTTGGTATTGCCGCCATATACGGAGCTGCTCGAGGCGTAGGTGAGATGTTGGACGTCGTTGTGGCGACATGCTTCGAGCATGTTTAAGTAGCCGACGAGATTTGCTTGGCCGTAGGCGTGGGGATGATCGATCGAATAACGAACGCCTGCCTGAGCTGCGAGGTGAATCACGCGCTCGGGTTTTACCTCGGCGAAGAGTGCGAGTGTTTTCTCCGTATCAGCGAGATCAAATTCATGATGCTGATAGCCGTCGTTTGTTTGGAACCGGGCGAGCCGAGCTCGCTTCAGCGAAAGATCGTAGTAGTCGTTGACCTCGTCGACTCCGATGACCTCGTCTCCCCGGGCGAGCAGTCTTTCTGCTACGGCCGAGCCAATGAAACCCGCCGTTCCAGTCACCAAGATTTTCATCGGTAGTCGCGTCGCCTCCAGTAAGGACGCGCCAAGGATGCCACAGGCCATGGGTTCGCGAAGCTCACACGGCTCGAATCCCGACATCTGCCTCTCAGATGCGGATACGCTGCCACGCCCCTGAACGAAACCGCCAGACAAGCAGGGCAGCGAGTATGGCCATAGAGACGAGTCCGCCACACCAAGCTCCGGTGAGTCCTCCGCCTAGCGGGAAGGCCAAGGCGTACGACAGAGGCAACATGATGAACCACGCGAGAGAGCCCCTCGCGATAAAGGGCCACGTCGTATCCCCGGCTCCGCGGAGTGCTCCGTCGGTGACGATCGCCATCGCGTCACAGTATTGATAGATCGCGCCGAGCATCAGGAGTGGGCCTGCGAAGGCGAGGACAGCCGGGTCATCTGCGAATAGGCCGATTAATTGTTCGGGTAAAATCATAAAGAGAGTGGCGACGATTGCTGTGAGAAGTGTGGCGAGGACGAGGGATGACCGATAGCTGCGTTCGGCGAGATCGAGCCTTTCGGCGCCAATGTAGCGACCGACTAACGTCGCGGCGGCGAGAGAAATCCCCTCGGCCTGCATGAACGAGAGGCTCATCAACTGGACGAACGCATGGCTTGCGGCCATCTGTGCGTAGCCCATTCGCGCGACAAAGGTGGTGAAGAGGGCGAGGGCGGCCATTTCCGTCACCCATTGACCCGCGATCGGAAGGCCTACACGCCAGAGTCGACGAATGGCTTGCCAGTCCGGCTGCGCGCGCCTCGTGCCGAAGGCTTGGAGCAGGGCCGCTCGTCCGAAGAACCAGGCGACGATGCCCGCATAAGCCCATTCGGAAATTGTGGTTGCGACGCCCGCGCCCACCACGCCGAGCTTTGGGAATCCGAACCATCCGTAGACGAGTCCGAAATCAAGGAATAGATTCAGCAGGTTCGCGAGCAGAGTGGCTACGAATGGGGTGCGTACGTCACCGATTCCGCGAAAGAACGACGAGAGCGTTACGGCAATCGCAAGCCCTGCAACGCCTAACGAACGGGCACGCATATAGCCGCGTGCCAAAGGCTTTACGTCATCACTAGGATCGAGCATCTGCATGATTTCGTGCGCACCCAAGAAGATGAGCAGTCCCGCAATCGCGGCGCAGGGGACAACCGAGATGAGGCCT
>DGPZ01000063.1 GCA_002390675.1 Deltaproteobacteria bacterium UBA4427 | reverse complement strand
ATCACGACCGGCACGTCCGGGAAGGGTGCGAGAGCAAGTAACGTATTGCGTACGGCGTCATCTGTTCCCAGCATGCCGACCTTGATGGCTGCCGGCTTCACGGCGTCGAGCGTCGAGCGCAGCATTTCGAGCAGCGCCGTCGGAAAGACGGGCAAGACCCGCTTGACCTTCAGGCCGTCCTGAATGGTGAGCGCTGTGGGCACGGCCGCCCCGTGCACACCGAACGCGTGAAAGACTTGGAGGTCGGCTTGGAGACCGGCCCCGCCCGTGGGATCAGAACCGGCGATCGAGAGTACACTCAGCATGCGGGCGGATGGTAAGTTCCCGGCCCGGTCGGCGCATCCCGGCTGACTCATTGCGGCGATTTGGTGGAGTAGAAAAGGGAGTTCGAATGGGATTGGCAGGACGAGGTGGCCGAAGGCCGCGACAGTGGCATAGGTGGACGAATGATCGCGGTTTTAGCTGGATATTCGCTCTGATCCTGATGCTGCATTGGTCCTGTCTCGCGCAGGCTCAGTCAGACGCTTCGGGTCGTCGGTCGACGGTGGTGATGATTTCGATGGATGGGACGCGGCCTGCGGATTTGCGGCCGGATCGTCTTCCGAGCCTGGTCGCCCTTGGGGCTGCGGGGCTTCGGGCCGAGGGGCTCATTCCGGTCAATCCGTCGAACACGTTTCCGAATCATGTCAGCCTAGCGACGGGTGTGCGTCCTGAAATTCATCGTCTTGTGAACAACAGCTTTCACGACCCCGATCACGGTCGTTTCTCCCGCGCGGACGCTGAGGCTTGGATCGAGTCGGAGCCGATCTGGTCTTTGGCCGAGCGCCACGATATTCGCGCTGCAGCCTATTTTTGGGTGGGTTCTGAGGGGCCTTGGACTGGGGGCCCGGGGCCAAGTGAGTTCCGAGAATTCTCTTCGCGTACCCTCGAAAAGACCAAGGTGAATCGCATCCTCGAATGGTTGTCGGAACCGGACTCCGCGAAGCGGCCTCAATTGATCACGGCCTGGTTCCACGGCGCGGATCATGCGGCACACAATCACGGCCCTGACGCAGAGGAAGTAGGCGCTGCGCTCGCGCCGCAGGATCGGCAAATTGCGCGTCTGGTGCGAGAGATGGAGGAGCGGAGACTCTTCGAAACAACGACGCTCATCTTTGTGTCCGATCACGGGATGACAGAGGCGGAGACGCTCTTCGATTTGGGCGCCGCTATGCGAAGGGCCGGCGTGAAGGCGTCTGTGATCGGCATCGGTGGGTTTTCGAGCGTCGTCTTCAAGGAAGCAAAGGCGCGCAAATATCAGGTCGAGACCGCACTGCGCGTCGCACGCGAGGCCGGCCTCGAGGCTTGGGCCCGCAACGATGCACCCGCCGACTGGCATGTCGGAGACGTTCGGTTCGGGCATATAGTCGTTCGTGCGCCGATCGGGACAGCGATAGTGACGGCAAGAAGCCACATTAAGGGTTATCACGGCTACGATCCGCAGGAACCGTCGATGGCGGGAATGTTGGTTGCGCGAGGGCGCGGGGTTCAGCCTGGCAGTCGTATTGGACGGACCTCCAATCTTTCTGTCGCCCCAACTATTCTCAAGCTTCTCGGGGTTCCCATTCCCGATCAGATGAAAGCCCCACCGATCGAAGAGATGCTCTTCGGACTCGGACTCGAAAGCGCCGCTGGATCTTTGAAGGAGACGAATTAGTGAAGAGGATCAGTGCTGGTGCACGTCGCGCAGCGATGTTATTTGTGCTCGCGATTCCTGCTGCTGCGGTCTTCGGGCTTGCGGTGATCTTGGGACTCGCCGGGGCCGCAAAAGCCGAGGACACCAAGAAGCCGCCGGGATCCTGGCACACGACTGCATTCGTACGTGGGTCGATGGGGATTCGAGTGATCGATTATTGGGCGAGGGGTGATGACATGGTCGCCCGCACATTGATCAATGGTCGTCCGATTACGACGATCGTATACGGTGGTCGCTACATTGTCTTCGACGGTCTCGATGGCGTAGGGCTCGACGTCGGGCGCTCCAAGGTTTCGATGAAGGAGGATCGGGATCGGGATCGGCCCTTTGGATTCGAGCTCGAAGATCTAAAGAGTGAAGGCGGAGAGAAAATCGATGACGTTTCGATTGGTTCCATGCGAGGTGAAATCTGGCAGGTTCGTGACGCCCGTGGGCGTCGCAAACTTTGGGTTTCGAAGGGCGTGCCGGAAGTTCCTTTGCGGTTAGAGACTTTCGATCGCGCGTCCGGAGAGACGATCGAACTCGACTACCAAAATTGGGTGTTCGACATCGTTCTTCCGGATCGCTTCTTCGTGCCGCCCTCGGGTGTGAAACTCACGCGCATCGAGTACGAGGCCTATCTCGACCAATCTGGCAAAGCGAATATGGTGCCGGTGCCGGTTCTCTATCCCGACCTCTTGCATGGAGTTCGGCCCGACTGACGTGTCCTCTTCAAAAGACCTGCTGGGTCCGTGTTGAACTCAGTGAGCAACGGTTCTTGGGCGAGGAAGTCTGCTTGCAGCATGAGCCCCCGTTATTTTTTGCCGTGAATCGTACGATTCGACTCTAGTGGAGACCGAGTCGGGCCCTTTAGGCGTAGATCGGTCGACGCTGCCCCCAGATTGGGGGAGCCTCTGCGGAGGTGAGAGGCTGCACCGGCGCCGGCAGGCGCGCTGCGCCAGGCGAGGATCACCGAATCGGGACCGAGACTTAATGAGCGAGTTAGAACAGACGCGCCTAAATACCACCGCCACCGAGGGGTCGAGCTCGGGGACTCCGCGCATGCAGGCGCTTGTCATGCTTCCGCTCGCGGCCAGTCTTTTGTGCGCGGGGCTGGGCGCGAGTGCCGAAGGCCGGCCGTCTCCTCCGGGCCCGTCGGCGGACCTGGCTGCAATCGAGGCGTGCGTGAGCCGGAATTTGCCCGACGCAGCAGGCGTGATCGATTTTCACGTGGAAGCCGCGGACCGATCGGATGTGATCACAACTTCTCGTGCAGAGATCCGCTGGCGCAAGGATGATGCGTCGCTCTCTCAGGTGGTATTGCGCGTTTCCGAACCTGCAGAAACGGCGGGCACCGCGCTCTTGATCGTGGACCGCGCCTCGGACCAGCCAGAGTTTTATCTGAGCCTGCCGGACCTGCCGAAAGTGAAGCGCGTGCGCTCGAAGCGATTGCGCGGTCCGGTGCTCGGAACCGATTTTAGTTTCGAGGATTTGGAACGACTGCAGGATCCGGTGGATGCGACGGCCGTCGAGCTGGTTGGAGTGTCCGACGTTTCGGGGCGGCCGAGCTGGCTGCTCGAAACGCTAGACCATGGGAGAAAGGGCTCCGAATATGCGCGCGTCCTGACGCATGTCGATCAGGAATTTTGTCTGCCGATTCAGATTAATCTTTACGGTGAAGACGATCGACTGCGTAAACAGCTCCGTGCGCCGGTCTCTGAGGTTCGCCTGGTCGGTGATGCGATGCTTCCTTATGTCTTCGTGATGGAAGACCTGCGCCGCGATACGCAGACGACGATTCGCATCCAAGACTTCCAGGCAAGTTCTGATTTGCCTGCGGCCGATTTTACAAAGAGCGCGCTGAAGTCCGATGGACTCTCGGGCGGCTCGGAGAACGAGGGCGAGACGCCCGCGGCGATATCCCCCTGAGCATGTTCTGTATGTTAGGCCGGTCCTGCTTCGTCGAACCGGGGTCGACCGACTGCCGAGGCAGCCGGGGAGGGGGCTTGATTAGATGACCGGGTCTGAAGCGTTTGCTAAGCGGGTCATCGAATCCCGACGGCTCGTTGCGACCGTACTCTTCGTCGTAACGTTGGTGGCTCTTGCCGGGATCTACGATCCGATCCAAGGTGTCCCGAGGATTCGAATCGACCCGTCGCTCAACGAGATGCTGCCCGCGGACGATCCGGCGAGGCTCTTCTACGAAGAGCTGCTTGATCGATTCGGAAGCGATGATGTAGTTCTGGTAGCTTTGATTGGGGATGACCTCTTTACAAAGAGTGGGCTTGCCGTTGTCGAAGAGATGGCGCGAGGACTTTCACGCGTCGAAGGCGTTCATCATGTCGAAGGGCTTACGACGGCGGTTCGGATGCGTCGCGTCGACGACGATATTGAGATCTCTGGATTCTTCGACGATCCGATCGAGAGCCAGGAGATGGCCAACACGCTTCGCGAGGAGCTTCTTTCAGATCCTCTTCGTGCCGGAACTTTTGTTTCTAAGGATGGTCGCGCGACGGCGATGCTCGTGACATTTGAGCGCATGCCAGAAGATGTCTTTCTGGCCGGGAACCTAGACCTTAGGCTCCTTGAGGTCGCACGGGAATCAGCGCTGGACCAACCGCAGCTTCGCGTTATTTTGGCAGGTACCCCGCACGTGAAGGCCGAAGTGGGCCGTCTGCTCACGGGCGAACTGGTGATGATGATCCCAGTCGTGGTCGGGTTGATGGGCGCGTTAGGCTGCGCGTTCTTTCGGAGCGTGCGACTTGGAATGGCGCCCTTGGCCGCGGTTGGCCTAGGTCTCGTCTGGACAATCGGGACGATGGGATGGGTCGGGCATGACCTGAATATCGTGACGACCCTGATTCCGCCTCTCGTACTTGCCCTCGGGTTCGCGTATTCGGCGCACGTCGTGTCTGGTTTTGCAGCAGAGCACGGGGAGGATGACACGGCGCTCGAACGTAGCCGTCGCGCACTCGCGCACGTGGCATTTCCGGTGACCTTTACCGCGCTCACGACGGCGGCCGGATTTCTATCACTCACGAGCAATGGCCTCGAAGTAATTAGAGGCTTCGGGATTTTCGCCGTAATCAGTACTGCGGCAACATTGCTCGCCGCTTTAACTGTTGTCCCCCTGCTTCTCTCGGGAGCGGAGAAGCCGACGTCAACCGCGACGACGGATTGGCTCGATCGACAGTTCACACGCCTCGCGGCCTTCGATGCTCGGCACGTTGGTTCTCTACTCGCGCTCGGGGGCGTGGCGAGCGTTTTTGCAATCGCGGCGGCGACACGGATCGAGGTGAACCTTCCCGTGATCGAGAACTTCGGCGAAGAGACGGCGATTCGGCAGGCCTATCAAGAAGTGGATGCACTCTTCGGCGGCGCGAATCAGTTCTACGTGATGCTTCAAGCGGAGGAGAAGGGCGCTTTCGAGCGGCCCGAATGGCTGAGGGAAGTCCAGGCGCTGCAGGCGTGGCTCGAGATGCAGCCGGAGATAGGTGACACAACAAGTGTCGTGGAATATATCGAAGTCCTGAATGAAGGAATGGGAGTGGATGACCCGCCAGCTCGCCGGATCCCGAATAGCCGGAGGCTGGTGGCGCAGCTTCTCTTGTTTGGCGCGAACGAGGAGCTGGATGTTCTTCTCGACAGGGCACATCAAGTGATCACGATCATGGTTCGTTCGACAGCCACCGAAACCCAAGAGTTTGACGACTTGGCATCGCGGATCGATAAACGACTGGGCGCCCTTCCCAATGGAATTACGGGGCATGCCACCGGCAACGCAATTCTCTTGACTCGGGCCGCGGATCGTATTGCTCGTGGTCAGGCGTTGAGTCTGGTTTTGGCGGCGGCGATGATCGGGTTGCTGCTGGTCGGCTATTTTCGCTCTCTGCGTTTGGGACTCTTTGCATTGCTGCCGAATCTATTGCCGTTGCTCTTCTATTTCGGGCTCTTAGGGGCGACAGGCACCACGATCAATAACGCGACGGCTTTGATGGGCTCGATCGTGTTAGGGGTCGCAGTGGACGACACGCTGCATTTGCTCGTGGAGTATCGCCGGGCGCTTCGTGCGAAGATGCAGCGGGAAGAGGCGCTTCGTGTTGCGCTTGTGCGCGTCGGGCGTGCGATTACATGCACGACTATGGCGGTTTGTCTTGGACTGCTTGTCGTGGGGACGAGCGGGCTACAGAATCAGGCGGAATTCGGGTTGCTCGGTGCAGCGACCCTCGCGCTGGCTTGGCTCGTCGACGTGACTATTACGCCAGCGCTGTGCTTGAAGCTGATCGATGCGGACTAGGCGCTCGGCGTCTCTCCAGATGCTTATCTGAACGAGGCACCTACTCAAATGAAAGACGGCGCGCAGGCCTAAGCCTGTGCGCCGTTCTTGGATCTTATCTTGTCGCGTGGTGGGGTCTGAGTGTTAGTTGACCCAGCTGATGTTGGCGTCCGCGATGGGTGGGCTCTTGACAGCGAGCATGGCCACTTTACGAGCCACTTCGCCGGCGATCGTGTGAAGTGCCTGGCTGCTGGGTGAGTCGGGTTCGCTGACGACGATCGGCTTTCCGAGGTCGCCGTTTTCAGCGATGCGCGGATCGATCGGGACTTCGCCCAGGAAGGGCACGTCGAGTTCCTTTGCGACGCGCTCGCCTCCGCCTTTCCCGAAGATGTAGTACTTCTTGTCGGGTGCGTCCGCCGGGGTGAAGAAGCTCATGTTCTCGACGATTCCCAGAATCGGCACGCCGACCTTCTCGAACATTTGCAGACCCTTGCGGGCGTCGATCAGCGAAAGGTCGTTTGCAGTTGTGACGATCACTGCTCCGGAGAGCGGAGCCATCTGCGTGAGCGTGAGTGCTGCGTCTCCGGTTCCAGGCGGCATATCGACGATCAAATAGTCGAGCTCGCCCCACTGGACGTCCGAGAGAAACTGCTTCACAAGGCCATGGACCATCGGTCCGCGCCAGATGACCGGTGAGTCATCGTTCATGAAGAACGCCATGGACATGAGCTTCATGCCCTGTCCGATGAGCGGCATGATCTTTCGGTCCGGCGTGGTGTCCGGTCGTCCGTGAACGCCTGCTAGCAGCGCAAGCGAAGGGCCGTAAACGTCCGCATCGAGGATGCCGACGGAAGCGCCTTGATCACGGAGCGTGAGCGCTAGATTGATAGCGGTCGTGCTCTTGCCGACGCCGCCCTTACCGGAGGCCACGGCGATGATGTTCTTCACGCCGGGCATGCTGACTTGCTGGTCGGCTTGGGCACCGGTGGCGCGTCCCGCTTGCCGGGTGTTGGCGGTCATCGTGACGGCGACGTCCTCGACGCCTTCGATCGCCTGCACACGTTCCGTCGCAGCACGTTCGAACTCGGCCTTGACCGGGCAGGCAGGCGTGGTGAGCTCGATTGAAAATGCGACGGACGAGCCGTCGACCTTCAGGTCCTTAATGAAGCCGAGATCTACGATGCTCTTCTGGAAGTCGGGGTCGATGATGGGGCGCAGGGCGTCGAGCACCTGGCTCGGACTGACAGCGTCGGCCATGGGGCGTTCCTTTGCGGGCCCTGACTCCGCTTCGAAAGAAGCGGTCGAACAGGGCGTAGATGAGGGCGCGATTGGAATTGTCTTGGGTGGCTCGCAGGCGAACTATTTGGGAGTTGCCGCGCGCCGCCGGATCTTAGCAGCTCAGGTGCGTGGAGGCGGCTACTCTGCGTGCGGGAGGTTTTGTAAGACATGAGTAATTTCGACGCTGCCCTGGAGCGATTCCAGCAGGTTGACCTCGAGTACGCGGGGGGGCTCGCGAACCACGGTCCCATGGGGGCTGAGGCACTGGAAGGGCTGGGGCACCAAGCGAAGATCCCTGCGTTTGTGGACATCTACGCACCGCGGCTCCCCCCTCTGTCTACGGGCAGTGCCCTCGCGCCTGCGGATCGAATGGCGGCCAGAGGGGATATCGGTCGCGTCGGCGATTGGATCGCGACCTTTGATGCTGAGCTTCCGAGGCTAGGACCTGAGGCCGGCGCATGGGGCTCTCTGCTCCGCGCGGAGCTCCCGGCTCTCATGCCGGGGCTCTTTGCGGCAGCCGGGCATGGATTGCTGCGTGTCGCACATGCCGTCCGAGCCCTTGAGCGTGTCGACGACGACGGTCGGCGACGCGAGGTGGCGTTGGGCCTCGCTCATTGGTCGGCGAGGTATCAGGCTCTGCCGGGCAAAGTTGAGAAGATGGAGGTCCTCCACCCTGGCGCATCGCCGGCGAAAGAGATCGAAGACATCGTGCAAGATTGGCCGATCTTAGGCGAGGCGAACGCGAGGCTCGGGCTCTTTACGAAGGTCGTCGAGCGGCTGAATGGCTGGGCGCCTTTTGAGGAGGCACTTGGGAAGGTTGCGTTGCCTGCGGCCGAAGATGTGGATGATTTCCTGAGCGGCGTCTGTCGCGCGGCGGCGCAGATCTATGTTGATCACCCTGCCTCGCGGATTGCGTACGTGCATGGGCTCACGATTCCGAGTTCGATTCGCTCGTTGCTTCCTTTCTTGGAAGGAGAAGATCGGAGTCGCGCCGTGGGCTATGCGCTCGAGGTTGTCGTCGCACTCCATTCAATCTTCGGGGACGCCGAGAGCGAGCCCGAGCCCGACGACGAAGTGATCCGGGTGGCCGAGGACTGGGATGAGATGCGGTATCACTCGGCCTGCTCGATCGCGGAGCATTC
The DNA here is from genome assembly GCA_002390675.1 of Deltaproteobacteria bacterium UBA4427. Taxonomy (GTDB): domain Bacteria; phylum Myxococcota_A; class UBA9160; order UBA9160; family UBA4427; genus UBA4427. Next base: position 33,161 of record DGPZ01000063.1, on the reverse strand, counting down.
GATCAAGATGGTCGAAGCGTGCTGGCGTGAGGATCGACTCGCGCCGAACCCGATTTTTCGCCGCGCTGCCGCAGATGCGGCGCTTAAGATCGGTGGGCGCGGCGATGTGTCCGCATGTTAGGCTGACTCTGCTCTCGATGTTGCGCGCGAAAGTACTTCGACGTAGCCACTCGTGACGAGCGCGTCTTCGAGGAGCCCTTTCTCCTTCAACATGCGATGCATCTTGGGAAGATTGTAGTGCGGGACGGTCATTAGTAGATGATGCTCGAGGTGATAGTTCACGTAATTAGGCGCTAGGAAGATGCGTTCCCACCAGCAAGCCAGCGTCGTCCGCGTGTTGCGAAGCGGATTCTCCGCAGGCCCTGACATGGCATGTTCGCCAATCGCGCGAATCCGCAACACGAGTCGGTATGTCGTGAGTAAAGCGACAGGCCAAAGCAAGTAGAGCTCCGGGCGCCCGAAAGCGGCACAGAACCCGAGCAGTACGGCGTTCGTGATCGCGACGGGCGCGACCTTATGCCATCCGACATCGGCCTTCTGGCCGGGTTTTAGGCCCTGATTTCTTTGTGTGCGGCGATTAGTGAGCCCTACGTCACGCTTGAACGTTGCGACGACTTGGGTCCATCCTGTTTGGCCAGATAGGTCCCGCCAAATTTTACGTCCGAAGCTTTTTTTCGTGAGTGGGAAGGGCATGGTGAGGGAGAGGTCGGGATCCCCTTCGGTGCCGGTCTTGGCATGATGGACCAAGTGGTAGGGGCGGTAGGGGAGGACGTCCGACCACGTGGGGTAAGCGCCGAGCCAATTGCCGATCCGATCATTCCATATACGGTTCGAGAGAAATGACCTGTGGGCCGCTTCGTGCATGACGATTGCGCAGCCGAGTTGTCGGCCTGCTATGACGAATAGAGCGATTGGAATCGTGAGCAGAAGCCATAGCCCGGAACTTGCGCCCACCATGGCCATCGCGCCAAAGGTCACGCTCCAGTTGATCACGAGAGTCAATACACTCTTGCGATCGTCGAGAGTCAGGATTTCCTTCCGCTCCTCTTTCGTAAACTGGGCGAGCCAATGCGCATTGCCGAGGATGGGCTCTTCTGGTGCGTCTTCGATTTCGCCCGGAGGCGGCGCCGTGGCCATCATGGCTTTCTCCTGAGTCGCGGGCGATTGAGCGTGCCGCAAAGAGTGTTAGTTAGAGCGATAGTGCGAAGGAGCGGGCGTGACAGCCTCGTCACGGCTCGGCGAAGCGGCGGATGAGTAGGCGAGGTCGGCCGCTCTCGTGTCGAGGGGCAATGCTCGATGAGGCACATCGTGTTTGGCGAGGAACGTTGCCCAGGCATCGCGACCGAGAGTGTCATAGTGCTTCATGGCCTCAAGCAGATCGTTGAGCGGCGCTGGTGTCAAAATTTCTTGCGGAAGCAGCGGATGCCTTACGAGTTGGCGCAACACGCGCCCGCCCACTAGGAAGCTGTCTATCATGGCTTCTTCTGGGGTCGAGTTGGCGAGTCGGACCTCGCTTTTGCGGAGATCAGTGAGGGATGCGCGACATTCGTCGGCGAGTGCTGCCGCATCCCAGAGACTGCGCGCTTCCATGTCGCTGGTCGGATCGAGGTCGCGGACGAGAAAGACCCGGCCGAGTGCCGTATCCGTTGCGTTGACGCCGGTTGCCAAGGACACGAGCTGTTCGCGGGCACCGTCCAACCCTCCGCGTAAATTGTCCGGCCGAAGTGAGAAGCCTGCCTCTATCTCGCGAAATCCGAGGAACTCGAGCGCGCGTTCTCGCCGCCTTCGAGCGGGCCCCCGGCCGAGGCGTGCGCAATGGACTGCGAGCCAGTCGCCCCGCCAGGCTATTTGGCGCTGGCCGATCTCCCGCCAACTTCGTAGGCGGCCACTGATCGCGGCGACCGCGGGTCCTAGGCGGTAACGGCCGCGGTCATCTCGTTCGACCCGGCCGGAGGCGTAGAGCCGTGCCAAGCTCACACGGATATTATTCTCTTCGATTCCGAGAAGCGAGCCGGCCTCGATGAGCGCTCGGACAGACATCGTCCCTCGGCGAAGCGTCGAGAGCAGGTCTAGGGTTAGGCTGCTTGCGGTCGGCTGAAGCATTATATTAAATTACGTCGCGTGATACATTTGTCCAGTGATAGTAATATTTAAGGGCAAAAAGACCCGGCTCGACGGTGTTCAAAGGGCTACTGGATCGTCATAAATCCTCGACCGCCGGAGCCCGCTGTATGATCTGATACTCTCCGGCGCCCATGCCCAGCCTCTCCCGCAATCTTAAGTTCTTCATCCCGACCTTTCTCGTCACCCTCGTGATCGATCAGATCACGAAAATCGAGATCGTCGACCGTTTCTCTTACGGAGAGCGGCTCGTAGTGATCCCGGGGTTCTTCAACCTCACTCACGTGCGGAACCCGGGTGGAGCGTTCAGCTTCCTAGCCACGCTGTCCCCGGAAATTCGTCAGACCTTCTTCTTGGGAACCGGAGCATTGGCCATCGTGCTTCTGCTCGTATTCCTACGACGACTCGAGCCCGGAGAATGGCTCGCCGCCACGGCGATTGGCGGCGTGTTAGGCGGCGCAATCGGTAATCTCACCGACCGGATCGTTTACGGCGAGGTGATCGACTTTCTCGACTTCCGCCTGATTGGTGGATACATCTGGCCGACCTTCAATATGGCGGATTGCTGGATCGTCGTCGGCGTTGGGATTTTGATGGTCCAGATGTACTTCGAAGAAGATCCGGATGCCGAGCCTAATGATGCGGATGGAGCGGCGGAGTCTGGCTCGCCCTAGGCTGATCGAGCCTTCGTGACAGCCACACCCACGAGCAGGCTGAACAATGGACGTCGTGCTAGTTCGCGTGCGCGATCCCGGCCGGCGGGAGGTTTGCTGTGAGGACGCGTAGGACATTATCGCCGAGCGCCCGTCGTACCTGAGATTCGCTCAGGCCTTCGTCGAGCATGGCCTGGGTGAGAACCGCTAGATGGCTCGTGTCGAACCCGACCGTCGTGCCGCCATCGTAGTCCGATCCGAACCCGACGTGGTCTGCGCCGACGAGACGAACGACGTGAGCGATCGCTTTCGCGATGTCCTCTGGTCGCGTGCCGCAGACGGCCCAATCCCAGTAGCCGATTCCCACGACGCCACCATTCTCCGCGACCCTGCGCACATGCGCATCGGAGAGGTTCCTTTGGTTGTCACAGGTGCCGCGAACGCCGCCATGGGAGAATACGACGGGTCTCGTAGCCAGGTCGAGGACCTCATCTACGGCTTCGGGGGCCAAATGGGCGAGATCGAGGGTGATACCCAGTCGCTCCATTTCCCGCACCGTGTGCCGACCGAGTTCTGTGAGTCCGTCGCGGGCAACCCCGTGTGCTGATCCGGCGTAGTCGTTGTCGAAGAAATGGGTAAGCCCGATCATGCGGTATCCGGCGTCGAAGAGACGCTTGAGGTTTTCAGGATCGGATTCTAGGGCGTGGGCGCCTTCGATCGCGAGCAGCGCGCCAGTGATGTCGGCGCCCTCCGCCCGGGCGGCTTGCAAGCTCTCAAGGTCTCCGCGGTCGAGAATCATCATGAGCTCGCCATTCGATTCGCGGGCGTAGGTATGAAGCTGTTCGGCGCGGAGAAGTGAGCGGCCGGTCGGGCCGAGAAAGGCAGTCGGGGAGAGTTGGACGATGCCTGCCAGAGTGATCAAGTCGAAGCCACCGCTTTCGTTTTTTTCGATGTTCTGACCGGCGGGTGCGATGGTAGGAAGAGAGAAGACTTGAAGTGCAACCCCACCTTCCTGGAGTCTGCGGAGATCGACGTGTCCGACTTCGCTGCGCTCGAGTAAGTCTCGTCCGAATAACAACGAGTCCGCATGCAGATCCGCGACGAAACTCGTTCCATGGAGCGCCTGAGCTCGCGGACTGACGGAGGGAAGGGGGACGGGCTCGACGCGGTTAACGAAGCGTTCTAGTAGCAGCCCCATCGACAACCAGGCGACCACTACGAGAGCGAGGACGACGAGGAGGGATCGGGAGAGCACGGGAGAGAGCTTCATCGCGGTGGCGCATTCCTTATAATTGGAACGGAATCCTGAGCTTAGGCGAAGCCTAGCCTTGGGTTCAATGAATCACGCCAGCAATACAAGCCGTGAGGCATGTTGCGATCGTGCCAGCGACAATCGATCGCATGCCGAGTTCAGCGGCCTCTGGACGTCGCTCGGGCGCGAGTGCATCGACACCCCCGAGCATGATCGCGAGAGAACCAAAGTTGGCGAAGCCGCAGAGGGCATAGCTCGAGATGATTGCGCTGCGTTCGGAGAGGGCACCCCGTGCTACGGCGGCGGCTAGGTCCTGGTAGGCGATGAATTCGTTGAGCACGGTTTTTACACCGATCAGCGCGCCGACCTCTCTCGCCTCGCCGGCTGGGATACCCATGACTAAAGCGACCGGGGAGAATGCCCAACCGAGTATTTTCTGAAGGCTAAGGCCCTCCAATCCGACCCATTCACCCACGCCGCCGATCAGGCTATTTGCGAATGCCACCAGGGCGACGAAGGCAATCAATAGAGCCCCCACGTTGAGCGCGAGCCGGAGTCCGGTGAGCGCGCCCATCGTGGCGGCATCAATCACATTGAGCGCTTGTGTCCCCTCCGCGTCTAGCTCGAAGTCGACCGAACCTTCGAGACTCTCGGGCGCTCCGGTCTCGGGAATCATGATCTTGGCAACGACGAGTGCCGCGGGGACCGAAATAAGGCTCGCAACGATTAGATGGCCCGCGTAGCTCGCCTCCCCAAGGATCTTCGCGTAGGCAACTAGGACGGATCCAGCGATCGTGGCCATCCCAACCGTCATGAAAGAGAAGAGTTCGCTGCGTGTCATACGCGCGAGATACGGCGCGATCGCGAAACCTGCCTCTGTCATGCCAACAAAGACATTGGCGGCGGCCGCGAAAGCTTCCGCGCCGGAGATGCTCATGGAGCGAGACAGGACCCGCGCGAGCGCGCGAACGACAGGTTGGATCCAGCCTATGTGATAGAGGATGCCGAAGACACTTCCCATGAAGATGATGATCGGAAGCGCAGAAAGCGCGAAATTGTCGCCGACATCAAGGAGCGGGCCGAAGAGGAACCCGGCTCCGGCTTGGGTCCAATCGATCAGACCCCCAACGAGTGCTTCGAATACGGGGAAAAGCAGCTCTCGAAGGGGGGAGGCGAGGAGTGCTAGGGCCAGTACCAGCTGAATCGCGACGCCAGAGGTGACTGTGCGTCGATTGATTGCACCGCGATTGTTCGAGAGAAGCCACGCGGCGCCCAATAGGACGAAATATCCTAGGCCCGAGATCGCGCGCAAGCCGAACTCATTCATGATGTGCCTCGAAATCTCCGGATTAAGTTCTTCGCTGCGGCGACCGGGTCGGCATCGGTGGCCACGACCGAGATGACGGCAAACCCGCCGACGCCCGCTTCTCGTAATACGTCGAGACGGTCGGCTGTTATGCCACCGATAGCGACCAATGGGCGTGGGGCCGCGAGGTCGACCGCTTGGCGGAGCGCATCCAGGCCTCGCTCCCCGTAAGCCGAATCCTTTGAGGTCGTTCCAAAGACCGGCCCGAAGGCGACGTAGTCGACGGGTTCGTCATGGGTCGCTGCGAGTTGCTCTGGCGTATGCGTGGACCTTCCGATGGCCAATTGGGCTCGGACTTTTTCAGGGATCGCGCTCGGGGGAAGGTCGGTCTGGCCGAGATGGACCGCGTCGGCCTCTACAAGCAGGGCTAGGTCAAATCGATCATTCACGACGAAACGGGCGCCGCTCTCTCGGGTTAATTCGCGGATCGCTTTCGCCCAGGCGAGCGCTTCGCGGTCCGAGGCATGCTTTGTTCGAAGCTGAATGACCGGCACACCGGCCTCACATGCTTGCTTAGCTTGCTCAACCGGATCTCGTCCCCATCGCGGGTCGTCGTCCGCGAGAACGTGAAGGCCGAGATAGTCGTGGCCCCGCAGCGGCGTTTGGCCGGTCATTTTGTTCATGTGGGGTCCCCCGCCTATCCGCGTTTGGGTAAGTCGATCTCGAGTTCGGTGATCTTCTTGCGCAGGGTATTGCGGTTGATGCCGAGCAGCGCGGCAGCGCGGATTTGGTTGCCCTGAGTTCGTTCCAGCACGATCTCGAGTAGCGGCCGCTCGACACGTTCTTGGATGCGCTGATAAAGGTCGGCGGTCTCTTCCTGCGAATCGAAGAGCGTCTCAACCTCGCGCACAACGAGCTCTTCGAGACTGATGTTGGTCGGCTCGGCCTCCGCGCGCGCATTCAAGAAGGAGAACTCCTCGGGAGTGAGAACGTCATCGGTCGAGAGCACGAGGGCTCGTTTGATCGCGTTTTCCAACTCGCGGACGTTTCCCGGCCAGTCATGGCGTTCGAGTCGTTCGATCGTGGCTTCGGGAAAACTAACAGGACCCTCCGCGAGCTCCGGCGCGTAACGTTCGGTGAAATGAAGGGCGAGAGTCTTGATATCCTCGACACGGTCGCGAAGAGGCGGGATTGAGACGGGAACAACGCGGAGCCTGTAAAGAAGGTCTTCTCTGAATTCGCCTCTAGCGACACGCTCGTCGAGATCGCGATGAGTCGCCGCGATGATTCGGATATCTACGATCTCTGGATCACGTCCCCCGACCGGCGTGACCTCGCCCGACTGTAATACGCGCAGCAGCTTGGCCTGGAGGTCGACGGGCATGTCGCCGATTTCGTCGAGAAATAGTGTGCCGCCCGATGCCTCGCGGAAACGGCCTGCGCGTGCAGCGACCGCGCCGGTGAAAGCGCCTCGCTCGTGGCCGAAGAGTTCACTCTCGAGTAGTTCGCGCGGGATCGCTGCGGCGTTGACCGCGATGAAAGGGCCCTCTGCCCGTGGGCTTGCCGAGTGGAGCGCATGGGCAACGAGTTCCTTGCCGGTGCCGCTTTCGCCGGTGATCAAGACGGGAACATTTCTGGGGGCGACTTTGCCGACGGTTTTGAAGATGTCGAGGAGCGCAGGGCTCGATCCGACGAGACGGTCGCCGCCAGGAGCGACGGCCTGACCGACTCTGCGCCGGAGGGATCGCACTTCGTCTTTGAGAGCTCTCGTTGAGAGTGCCTTTTGAGCGAGGGCCTGGACTTCTGCGAGCGCAAAGGGTTTGACCAAATAATCGAGGGCGCCGGCTTTCATGGATTCGACGGCGTTCTCGAGCAGATTCTGTGCGGTGATGATGACGATGGCGACATCGCCTCGGGCAGCGCGATGTTGCTGGAGCACTTCAAGCCCGGTCAGGCCAGGCATGCGAATGTCGACGAAGGCGAGGTCGTAACTCCCGCTCGCAAGCTCGCGTGCGGCGGCATTGCCATCTTCCACGGGCGTGACGCTATGTCCGAGTGCTTCGAGCGCCTCCTGCAAGACGAAGCGAATCGATGGCTCATCGTCCGCGATTAGAATTTGCATTATCTCGTTCGCGTCCTGTGCGGTCGGCTGGAAAGTGCCGCTGGCGGTCATCTAGAGAAGCTCCTCAGGGGCTGTTTGGGACGGGGGAGTCGGATGCAGTGGAAGGTCGACGGAAACGCGCGTCCCTTCTCCTTGAACTGAGTCGAAGCGAATCCGGCCGGCATGACGCCTGACCCAATGTCGTGCGACGGAAAGTCCGAGCCCCGTTCCCTTCCGTTTCGTTGTAAAGAAGGGCGTCGCGAGTCGGCGCATTTGCGCGTCGGGGATACCAGCGCCAGTGTCCGCGAAGCAGACTTCGATGGTGGGCCTTGGGCGGCCGTCGGGGCCAACGAGGCGATGTTCGAGAGTCATCCGAGTCGAAAGTGTGAGTCGGCCGCCGCTTTCTTCCATCTCTTGCATCGCATTGCGCGCCAGGTTCAAGAACACTTGCTGGAGCCGGGCGGGATCGGCATCGAGTTCGGGGAGCGACGGGTCGTAGATCCGCTGCACCTCGATCCCCTCATATCCCTTTTCTAACATCAGCAGATCGAGGAGCGAATCGAGGGGGCGATGGATATTGACGCTCTCTAGTTCGAGTTCATCGCCGCGAGCGAAGACCATTAGTTCGTCGACAAGGCCGGAGATCCGGTCGACCTCATTGACGATCAGCTTGGCTGCTTTCTGCCCGCGCTCATCGACCGTAGACAGTCCTAGAAGTTCTGCTGCGCCTCGAATTCCGCCGAGGGGATTCTTTACTTCGTGGGCGATACCGGCGGCGATATGGCCGTAGGATTCGTGCCTTTCGTGCTCGCTGATCTCTTCTCGAAGGGTTCGAGCCGCGCTGCGATCCCGAATGGCGATCGCGAGGCCGCCTCCCTCTGATCCGCCGAAATGAGCGTCGCCGAGGAGTGAGACGGAGACCTCGACGGGGACCGATGGAGCGAGTCGCCGTGGGATTTCCACCTCGTCATGAATCGCGGGCCGCCCGGAGCGGCGTACCCGATCCACGATCTGACAGAGTGGGTGATCGGCACCAAGAATCTCTCGGAGTGGTTTTCCTATCTCCGGGGCGCCGGGCCCGTCCAATAATCTCAGGGCTTCGCCATTGGTGAGTTCGACTCGGCCGTCCTCATCGAGGATCACCACACCCTCGAGCAATGCGTCAAAGATGCCCTGAAGGTCGGATTTCATATTTTTGCCTATTTTTAGGGCACTTAGGGAAGCGCCAATCTAGCCATAGGGCGAGGCGGCGCAAGGTCCGGAATCAGCACACCCACTCCTAGGACAAGCTGTGGCCCCGGAGGCGGATCGATTCAAGCATGCCCGGGCTCCCAGGATCGTGTCTCACCCGGTACCGTAGGGGGTATGCGTGAAGGTTTGACTGTTGCTGAAGCCCAGGACCATATCCTGGAAGCCACCCCCGTTATGGGAGCCGAGACGCTCGCGGCCTCGGAGGCGGGGGGCCGTGTTCTGGCTGAATCGATCGTGTCCCAGCGTAGGCACCCTCCTGCGGACTGTTCAGCGATGGATGGCTACGCGGTTCGGCGCGAAGATCTTTCCTCCGCTTCTCCGGATGCCCCGTGCACGCTGCCCGTTGTCTTTGAGGTTCCGGCCGGCGGTCACGCTCCGCGCGCACTCGGGTCAGGCGAAACCGCTCGGATCTTCACGGGAGCACCACTCCCTCCTGGAGCGGATGCGGTTGTTATGCAGGAAGACACGGATCAGGGCGCAGCGCAGGTTGAGATTCGCGTCGCACCAGCCCGTCGTGCGCATGTCCGAGATGCTGGGGAAGATTTTGATCTGGGCGACACGCTCATTGAAGCGGGGGCTGTGTTAGGTGCTCCTCACCTCGGCGTACTCGCGTCAGTGGGTCGCACTATTGTTTCTGTGCATCAGAGGCCTCGCGTCGCAATTTTGTCCGGTGGAGATGAACTGGTTGAGCCCGACCGGCCTGTGGATGGCGGACGCATCGTTTCTTCTAATTCCTATACGCTCGCTGCGCAGTGCCGCGAGATAGGGGCTGATCCCATCTATCTTGGTATTGCAGAAGATACGCCGAACGCGATCGAAGCACGTATGCGGGCAGGACTTGGTGCCGATGTGTTAGTCAGTAGTGCCGGTGTGTCAGTTGGTGATCATGATCATGTTCGGTCCGTCCTCGAAAAAATTGGTTGTCGTCTACAGTTTTGGGGCGTGAAAATGAAGCCGGGGTTTCCACTCGCCTTCGGAGTGATCGAGAAGACGGGGCAGCTCGTTTTCGGTTTGCCCGGGAATCCTGTGTCGACGGCTGTGACCTTCGAAGAGTTCGTGCGGCCCGCGCTGCGAAAGTTAATGGGCCACAGGGCGGTCCATCGACCGACGCTGCGCGCGACGATCACGGATCGCTATAAGAAGAAGCGGGGGCGTCTGCATTTCGTGCGGGTGACCCTAGAACGCACCGCCGAAGGCGTGCTCGCTCACCCGGTCAGCAATCAGAGCTCCGGCGTACTGACTTCTCTGATTCGCGGGCAGGGACTTGCGGTGATTCCTCTTGAATCCGAAGGCGTTGAAGCGGGTACCGTGCTCGACGTGCAGGTTTTGGATACGACGTTCTTTGATGGCGTAGATAGGGGCTTCTGAGGAGATGGTGCGCGCTCGTTTCGGCAACGTTGCGGGGATCCTCGTGTGCACGGAACTTGTCCGCACTGGAGAAGCTGCGCGAAAAGTCGATTATGCTGTGGCTGGCCAAGAGCTGTCGGCCGCTGCTGTCGGAGTTGCGCCCTTAGGCCGGGCCGCCGTTGCGGCCGCGAATGCATTGTCAGATGTTTTTGAAGAGACCTGGGTGGCAGGATGCCAGGGTGTTAGAAGACCTGACGGAAGCGAATGGGACCTCGTGCCGAGTGAGGCCGCTTCGGGATCGTCGCTTGCACTCCTCCGGCGGGCTCTCGCGTGCACCGATGCGACTCGGGTATTCATTCAGGTCGCGCCGCCGTCCTCGAAGGCGCCGATTGCCCTCGAAGTTATTCTGGCGGCGATCGCTTGGCCCGAAGCACCGCTTTCTATCATTGACCACGACGACCTGACATCGATCGTGGCCATCGCACGTAGGCGTGAGCTCCTGGAGGCGACTCGTCATGCTGAGGATTCTGGCGCATCCTCGATTCATGCTCTGCTAGGTCGGCTCGCGACGGAACGAATCAATCGGGTCGACCTTGGCCTTGGTGCCACCGCTTTGTCGGAAGAGTCCGGCGCGAACTCGACTAGTACGGCTGCAGCTGGTAGAGGGGGACTCTGTTAGGCATGCTTGATCTACCCCGACTCGAGCGGCTCAAGCTCACTCGATACCCCTTTTCGCAGCGTTTCTACGGGAGACTGCTTCAGGTCAACTACGAGGCGCTTCCCGGCGTTGACTTATCACTCGAAAACGCTGAACTGATTCCCAAGAACCCGGTCATCTTCGCGATGAATCATACGGATCGGTACAACTATTTTCCGTTCCAGTACACGCTTTGGCGCAGCTTTAATCGATTCACCGCGACGTGGGTCAAAGGTAAATACTACGAGAACGCGCTGCTTGCGATGTTCATGGAGGGCATGCTCCAGCTGCCTACTGTTTCCCGGGGATACCTGATTACGAAGGATTTTCAGGCGGTCATGGGGCGCACACCGACGGATCAGGAATACGCGACGTTGCGTACGGCGGTGGATGAACGTGCGGTCGGAGGGGAGGGGCGTTTACCGGACCCGCCCGAGATTTCTGAGATGCTGTTGCGCAAGGCGCGGAATCCTTTTGGCGTCGCCTTCGATCCCGCAGCTCCAGGCGGAGCCGACTACGCGGATTATGTCTGCTCACTCTTTCGTCAGATGATGGCTCGGTTCGTGGCTCTGAACCGTGAGGCGACAGATATCGGACTAGACCTTCTGGTCTTTCCGCAGGGCACTCGGTCGACGCGGTTGCTGCCCGCTCATCTAGGGATTGCGCAGATGGCACTTCATCTACGACTTCCGATCGTGCCGATCGGCTGTAATGGATCTGACCGCGTCTATCCCGGGGCATCGCCCTTCGCGAAACAGGGAAAGATTGTCTATCGCGCGGGTGCTGCGATTACATACGAAGAACTCGCACCTTTTCATATCAGAGAAGCCTACGCACCGTTCTCTGCAGAAGCAGAGCGTGACCATGCCGGGGCGTTTCGTGGTGTCGCGGAGATCGTGACGGAGCGGATTAATCCGCTTCTAGATGCCGAATACCAGCGTGAGAAGGTCGTCAAAGTAGACCCGAATGCTATGCGCAGCGCGGACCGTTTCGTCTAAGGGCGCCAAACGAAACTAGGATCGCGGCTAAGGCATGGATAGGGTCGCGCCGGCCAGCAGAATGTTGGACATCTGGTCCCTGTCTCTCGAGAGACACTACTGTGACTTCAGATGGAAGCTCAAGATCAACGAGGAGTTCTTGGAACTCTACGTGCAGTCGGATATGCCCCTGCTTGGGGTGTTGCGCGACAAGCTAAAGCCGATGCCCTTTGTCCGCTTCGCTTCGGAAGATTAAGGAGTAGGGGGCGTGGTGACCGTCAGCGCCTGTTTCGCGCGAGCGTTGCGGTCGTTGCATGACCAGGAACGAGGGGAAGTCGGACGACGCGGCCGCCCCAACCCTCGACCTCTTTGCGGCCGACGATGTCCTCGAGTGACCAGTCACCGCCTTTCGCGAGAACGTTCGGGCGGAGCCTTTGGATTGGGCGCAACGGCGTATTCGCAGCGAAGCCGACCACCCAGTCAACGCATGCAAGAGCGGCGACAACTTCTTTGCGGACCTGGGCCGTTTGAACCGGACGGCCTTCGCCTTTGAGGCGCCGTACCGACGCGTCAAGATTGATTGCGACCACCAGCCGATCGCCGAGATTCCGTGCAGCTTCGAGGCTGCGCACATGTCCGACGTGAAGAAGATCGAAGCAGCCGTTAGTAAAGACGACAATCTCTCCGCGTTTTCGAGCCCGAGCGGTAGCTTTAGCCGCCTCATTAATTCCGAGAACTTTATCTCTGGCGCGTGTCATGAGTCGTCGGGTCGTCCATCAAACAGGGTGCGTAAGACTTTGAAGGGGGCTTTGATCACGTCGGGCACGTTGGACATAAGAGTTTGTAGTGGTAGCGCTTCGATGTCGGGTTCTCCTATTGGACCCTTGACGTCAAAATAGGTTCCGATCAAGCCGCGCTCGGAGCCGGGTAAGAAGCTTCGCACGAGCGGGAGCGATTCTAGAATGGCATTAGGCTGGCGAAATAGGAAGATGCCGACGACCGCGTCAATCGTTGCAGGAGTATCCGTTGTTACGATATCCGCACGGGCGAAAACGCGGAGCGGACCTTCTATCTCGAAGTCCTCGACAGAGATCGTTCCGCGATCGATTACGAAGGTTCCGTCCATAGATTCGAATTGTAGTTCATTTTCATTGGCGAACGGGTTGTAGCCCTCAGTTGCCTTGGCCAGCCGGAACATGAGAGGAAGGCTCGACTTCACTTTTCCAGTGACGGCCTCTGCGCGCACTTTGCCTTTGAGATCGGCAATAAAATTCTCGTTAGGCCGGACCCTGCCCGTCAGGGATCCTGTGGCATCAATGCCGCCGCGGGCCAGATCCGAGGGCAAAGCGACGAAGGGGCCGATCTGAGCGAACCGTCCGCCGGTTAATGCGAAGCTCACGTCGAAGCCGACAGAAGTTTCGGCATCGAAGTTTAGGCCCATCCGCGCGGCCGTCGTGCCCTGCTCTTTGACCGTGAGCTCAAGCTCATCCAGAAAGAGTTTGGTCTCTTCGAGACGAAAAAATCCTGTCGCTTTCTCGAAGGGCAGGAAGCGCCGCGGCCGGAAGGACATCTCGAAGCGTCCCGAGCCCCATCGTCCGACCGCTCGTGCCGATTCGGAATCGAGCAGGCGCTCAGGCTGTTCGTGTGCGGCGATGCCGCGTTCTAGAGGCTCGGGTTCGATTAGGTTTAGCGTGGCGGAGACACTCGGGGCAGAGCGGTCATCGAACCAGACGACTTCCCCGGATACGCGGGCGCCGCCCCATGTGCCGTTCCGCACGGTGACCTCGACGCCGCGCCTAAGTGGTTCGATCAAGACATTTAGGTCTCGGAAGGGCCACCTGAAGATCGGGTGTTCGAGCTCGTCGATGGCCAGTCCGATCGCCTTCACGGGAGGAAGCGCGTCTGGGTCACGGGGGCGAAGGATCTCGAAGAAGGGGTCGAGACCGGGGAGCGCAGGAGGCGATAGCTTAAGCGCGCGCTCTTCTGGCTTCGTACGTACGAGATGGGAGACGCCATTTAAGATGACGTTGATCTCCGGCAGTGAGTTTCCGCGGTACCGCGCATGTCCGTTTCGGAACACGATTTGGTCGCCGATCCATTCGACTTCGCCTTCGAGGGCATCGATCGGGTCATCCGGTCCTGCTTCGAGGTTCACTGAATCAAAGGCACCGCCTAATACGAACCCTTCTGGAAGTTTTTCAGCCTGTCCCGCGGTAAGGGTTTGCCAGCGTTTGAGGGGGGCTGTGCCTGAGATTTTGATGTACTGAACATTCCCAGATACGACGCGATCTGTTAGGCGTGCGATCGTGAGTGCGGTCGAGGATTGGTCTTCGATCGAGCGGACGTATTCGCGGAAGCGCTCTAGATCGATACCCTTTGTTCGCGATTCGATGCGAAGTAGGGAGGCGGGGCGTATTGGGCGGCCGAGGGCTCCTTGAAACTGTATTTCGAGATTCGAGCCCGCGATTCTCGACGAGACAAGCCGCACCTCATCTGGGTCGATGACAAGCTCCGCGCCGATTTTCACTTTTTCATGTTCGAGAATCGTTTGGGATCGGCTGAGAGCAATCGTGGCATCATCGATCTGCCCGTCCATTGAAAGATGATGCAAGCCGTCATCGGCCGTATGCAGCCGGAAGCGCGCGTCGAGAGTGCCCGTTAGGCCAGCGATTTCTTTTAAAGAGGTGAGGGGGCCTGCCACCGCGTCGAGGGGAATTTTGGAGAGGCCGAGGCTCCATGCGAAATGGCTCCCGTCCTTGCGATGGATGCCGATCTCGAAAGGGAAGGGCGCATGAACGCGATCGATGAAGACGCCGCGAAAGTCGAACGCGATATCTTTGGAGAGCCAGTGCCGCTCCGCCTGACCGGTCAGCAACTCGACGCGCAGACTCCGGGCGGCTTCCCCGTATTGAGACGAGGGCCGTCCGATCCATTCGAGGGTGCCGTCTACGATCTCGATGCGATCCGCAGCTTGAAAGCGCGCGACCGTGGCATCTGCCTTCAAGTCGAGTTCAGCGATTCTGGCGAAGATTTGCTCCGCGGGGGAGCGGTCTTCGGAGCCTTCGTCTGCGTAGATGCGCGGCGCTGGAATGGGTAGACCCGCAAAAGAGCCATCTAGGCTCTGTACCAGCCGAACATGGGGGCCTTCAAGCATGAGCGTGCTGAGTTCGAGGCGACCGATCAGAAGCGAGACGAGGTCGACCCAGGCGACGATTCGTCTGGCGCGAAGCACCGGTGGCTCGCTCTCGACGGGGTTCGGGTACGCGGAGACATCTCGCGCTTCGACCTGTAGACCATCGTTGAACCGTACCTCCACAGACCCGATACCCACAGGCCCTTCAAGCAGGCGGGTCAGCTGAACTTCGATCTCGTCGTGTAAAAGGCGCGTGCCCAGTCCGGAGGACACGAGGTAGCCGGCGATGGCGCCAGCTAGGACCACGGTCAGCCAGAAAAGGCGCATCCAGCTAGGACGCACCAGACTCCCCCAATATTTCGCGCAAGTTCAGACTAGTTCACGCTAATTCACGCAAAAGGCGCATCCAGCTAGGACCCGCACGGATTTCCGCTTGGAATTCCATCGCGAGGCTAGCAAAGAGCCTCACGAGACCACTAAGAAGGTCTGGGTGCCCCCGGTCAGTTGCCTATAAAAGAACTCTCATTTCATATAAATGAGGTCTCTCGAGTGTGCGTTTTGTGCCTGTATGTCGCCGGTTCCGCGCGACTCGTCTGCATAAGCATCCAATACGCGCCCTTTACCCCAAAAAACGCCCCAACTAAATGAAATTCCTCAAGAAAGACCCCGGACGCGACGAATCCAAAATCGATTCAAACGTCGTACTCCAGGAGTAATTCCTGGAGCATCGGACAACGGGGGTATGATTGTGATGGATTCGATGAACGCTCAGGAAGAGCGCGTGCCGAACCGGGTACGAGAGCTTCGTGAAAACAAGCTCATGACGCAGGCTCAGCTTGCTCGTAAGGCCAAAGTGGCTCTAAGGACGATTCATAGCGTGGAGAAGGGCATGAACTGCCGCATGGACACGAAGCGGAAGATTCTTCTCGCGCTCGGTCTCTCCTTTGAGGACAAGGACCAGGTCTTTCCGCCGATTTTGCGGCAATGGACCTTTCCGACGACGCATTAAATCGCGTCTAGGTGGGCCGGCCAGGTCCTTTCGGTTCTGGCCATGTCTTCGAAAGCGCCTGGGGTTCGCCCCGGGCGCTTTTGTATTTGGGCCCCGAGACTTAGGTCGGCACCTGCTACCGTGAGGCGTCTTCGCGACGTGCATCCCGCGCTCGCGATCCACTTGCTCACTAAGAGGTCCCCCCATCTCGGATCGAGTTTCAATTCTCGCCGATGTCGCTGAGATCGTGACCCGTTCGCACGATTTGTCGGAAACGCTCGGGAACGTCACAGATCTCGTCGCGAAGCGCTTAGACGCAGACGTCTGCTCGATCTATATGGTCGACGTCGAGCAGCAGCGTCTTTCGCTTTCGTCCACGATTGGTCTGCAGGCGGATGCCGTGGGCAACGTTGAGCTCCCGATTGGGCACGGGCTTGTTGGGATGGCTGCGGAACGCGGCGAGCCGATCGCCATCGAGGATGCCAAGTCGCATCCGAGCTACCGATATTTTCCTGAAACGGGTGAAGAGCGCTTTCATTCGCTAATGGCGGCGCCGCTCATTGTTCAGGGCGTCGTGATCGGGGTCATTGTCATCCAAACCGCCGAGCCCCGCCGCTTCGACGAACCCGACATCGAACTTCTCCAAACCTGCGCCTCACTTCTGGCTCCCGTCGTCGTCAATGCTCAGCTGCTCGCATTGATGTCGACGCCGGTCGAGGAGCGTGGGACGGTGGTCGAGCGGCTCGCCGAATCGGATCTTTTGCTGACGAATCGCCAGGGTGTTCCCTCGAAGACGCGACGCGCCGAGAAGAACGTCGTGTTGCGAGGCCTCGCGACGGCGCGGGGTGTGGCGATCGGGCCGGTCTTCCGCATGGATAATCCGGTCGATCTCACGCGCATTCCTTACGCACCGAGCGGCGTAGTGTCGGATGAGCACGCGGGCTTCAAAAAGGCGATGGACCAAGCGCTTCGCGAGATCGAAGACATGCGTGATGTCGTTCAGGACCGTTTCGGTCCCGAGTTCGCAGCGGTCTTCCATGCTCAAATTCAAATTCTCGAAGACAAGGGCTTCCTGGCGAACGTGACCGAGGAAATCGATGCATCGGGGAGCGCTCGTGAGGCGCTGGCATCGGTACTCGATACCTATCGCCGCACCTTCGAGCAGATTGAGGATCCCTATTTCCGAGAGCGTGGAACCGATGTCGCGGATGTCGGCAGTCGTGTGATGGAGCGGCTGCTTGGGCTACGCGATCAGCTTGAACCGATGCAGCACGGATCTGTCGTGGTCGTGGAGCATCTTCTTCCCGCGATTTTCGCGCAGCTGGAGATGGAGAAGGTTTCGGCCATCGTGGCGGAGCATGGAGGCAAGACATCTCATGGTGTGATCTTCGCACGGACCCTCGAAATCCCGACGATCACGGGGGCGAGCGGATTGCTTTCCGAAGCCCGCGAGGGCGAAACGGCGATCGTGGATGGTGCGACGGGGACGCTGTATCTGTCGCCGGACGATGGGCTGATTCGCGAATACGAGAAAGCACAGCATCAATTTGCAGTGGCGGTCGAGCATCTCGATGCGATGCGCGAGCGCCCGGCGGAGACCCTTGACGGGCGGCGCGTGAAGCTTTCGGCGAATGCAGGTCTGCTCGCGGATCTCAGGCTCGTAGATAAGCACGGCGCCGAGGGTGTAGGCCTCTTTCGGACGGAGCTGCTCGCACTCGCTCATAGAGGCTTCCCGAGCGAAGAGGAACAAGAACAGCTCTATCAAAAAGTCGCGCAGGCTATGGAGCCGCGCATAGTCACGATCCGGACCCTCGACCTAGGCGGGGATAAGGGCATTCCGAATATCGGACTCGAAGACGAGGACAATCCCCAGCTCGGCTGTCGCTCGATTCGCCTAACACTGGAAAATCGTCGCCACTTCCACGCGCAGCTTCGAGCCATTTTTCGCGCGAGTACCTTGGGCAATGTGCGGTTGCTGCTTCCCATGATCGGCAGCCTTGCGGAGCTGCGCGAAGCGAAGTCGGTCATCGACGAGGTCCGGCTCGAACTCGAGCGCGAGGGCAGTCGGTTCGATGCCGATCTCGAAGTCGGCATCATGATCGAAGTGCCCTCCGCCGCGATTACCGCACCGACCTTCGCTGCCGAATGTGATTTTTTCTCAATCGGAACGAACGATCTCACGCAGTACACTCTGGCCGTCGACCGTGGCAACGAAAAGGTCGCGCATCTCTACGACCCACTTCATCCCGCAGTCTTGCAATTGATCCAGATGACCGTACGCGCGGGGCGAGACGCAGATATTCCCGTATCGGTTTGCGGTGAAATGGCAACGAACCCGCTCTCCGTGCCGATTCTGGTTGGTCTGGGAATTGGAGAACTTTCGGGTACACCCGCCTCGGTCCCGGTCGTAAAAGAGATCGTGCGAGCGCTTGATTCGGTTGAACTCGCCGAGGATGCGCGCGCAGCGCTAGTCGCGAAGACCGCGGCCGAGGTTCATGCGATCTCGGCGACGAGATTGCGCGCGGCCGGGCTGGTTGAGCATCCCGATATCGGAGAATGGCTCGGGCAGCTCTTGGATGACGCTCTTTCGCCGAGCTGACCGGCTGTCGGGGTTCCGGGCTGATTTTTCAGCAAAGCGCCCGTTGAGTTCTACTTGCAAGTCCGCCATGAAAGCGAGCCTGCCGCAGATCAGCAGCGCCGTAGATGGCGCCGGGATCGGGCCAAGTTAGGCGCCCCAACCCGCTGTCCGGCCCGCCGGCGAGAATAGCAGTAGCCCTGATGAGACTCGCGGTGATGCGGAAGATGGCACGGGGCGAACTGCAAACGCGGAGTGAGCAAGCCAGGTTCTGGCCTCTATGCGCCTAACGTGTGGGCTGTCGCCCGAGAAGAATGCCGTCGGCTTCGTGATGGAGCTTGATGAGGACCCTGTCGAGATACCTGGTGAGGGCTTGTTCGGAGGCATCGTCCCGAGCTGCATCTTCTTCGACAGCGATCGGTTCGCCGTAGGCGACGACGACGCGGGCAAAGGGAAGGGGGACTAGACTTTGGTCCCAACTCGAGAGTCGAATCGCCGGGCGAGCTGAGAAGGCGATGGGCTGGATTGGGCGGCCCGTCATGCGGGCGAGGGAAACGGTCCCGGTTTTCGCGACGCGGGCGGGGCCACGGGGGCCGTCGACGAGAACCGAGGCGGTCGTCCCGTTGGCAACCAAGCGCACCATCTGTCTAAGTGCGGCCGAGCCGCCACGGGAGCTGGAGCCTCGAGCGGGCTCGGCGTAACCGAGGGCGAGGAGGGTGGCGCGGATCAGATCTCCGTCACGGCTGCGGGAGACGGCGACGCTGTAGAGGCGGTCCCGGTAAAGCCAGGCGCTTGGCAGCATTGATTCGTGGAAGAGCGCAGCCAAATGGGCTGGACCACCGGTGCCTGGAAGCTGGGGGTCGTGCCCGAGTGTCTCAATTCGCCAGGTCGCGCCAAGCGCGCGCAGGAATCCGCTCGTGATCAGGCCGAAGAACCACAGGCCGAGCCGGCGCAGGGGACTATGTTGAGCCGCAGCGACGTTTTGCTGCGGCGATTCTGGCACGGAATCGTGTTCTCTCATGCAGGGGGTAGGCTAGAGTACTCAGTGAATTTCCGAACTCGTTTTCGACCGGATCCCTCCAAAGCCCTACAGCGCGAGGTGTTGGTCTGGCCTGACACTCAGGTCAGACTCCATCGATGCGGCAGATAAGAGCCTGTGGTACCCGTAGGCCTGCGCGGGAGCCTCCCCAGGGGCTTCGAGTGGGCTCGAGGATCGGATCGAGCACTTTCCCGCAGTCGGAGCTCCGCAGCGAGAGCCCGCAGTCAGAGACTCATGAGCGACCCCGTTCTCACCATCGCCCGCAATTACCTCGACCTGACCAAGCCACGGCTGCTGCCGATGGTGCTGTTCACCGGTCTGCCCGCGCTCGGCATGGCGGCTGGAGGCTGGCCGAATATCTCGTTCACGATTCTCGTGATGACGGGAATCGCGCTCGCCGCCGCTTCGGCAAATACGCTGAACGCCTATATAGAGCGCGACATAGACGCCTTGATGGAGAGGACTAAGACTCGGCCGCTTCCGTCGGGGCTGATCGAGCCACGCTCGGCACTGATCTTCGGACTCGCACTTGGCGTTCTCTCGACAACCCTGCTCTACGCAGTGAGCGGCGCAGCGTCAGCCCTAGTGGGCGTCGCGAGTATTCTCTTTTATGTATTTGTCTATACGGTCTGGTTGAAGCCACGCTCGATCTGGAACGCCGTGATCGGCGGCGCGGCCGGAGCGGCCGCACCCCTGATCGCCGATGCCGCGGTCAACGGATCAATCGGTGCGGCGGGTTGGACACTCTTCGCGATCGTCTTCTTCTGGCAGCCGCCGCACGTCTGGGCAATCGCCCTCTACCGCAAGGACGACTACCGCGCGGCGGGGATTCCGATGCCTCCCGAAGTGATCGGCGATGAAGCAACCCGCAATCGGATCGTCTGGTACACGGCGGGTCTGATCCCAGTCGCCGTCGCACCGTATTTCCTCGACCTCGCCGGACCGATCTATTTCGCCGTCGCTGCGTCGATGGGTGCCTGGTTCCTATACCGATCCTGGCGTCTCTTCCAAGAGCGTACGGACGAAGCTGCCCAGGGCGTTTTTCGCGTCTCGCTGGTCTTCCTGTTCGCCGTCTTCCTGGCGCTTCTAGTAGACCTGATGGTCTTCGCGATCTGAGCTAAGACCGCTTCCTGAATCGCTTTCGATTCCGTTAGCATGAGTGGCACCAACCGATTTTTTCGGAGGAGTCATCATGTCCGAGTCCCAGGCCTATCCCCTCCACGGCGTTCGTGTCCTCGACTTGTCGAGTGAGATCGCGGGTCCCTATGCGACCAAGATGCTGGCCGACGCCGGTGCTGAGGTCATCAAGGTTGAAGGGCCGTCAGGCGACTCACTGCGGGACTGGTCTGCATCAAATCAGGATCTCGGTGAGCGCGATGGCGCGCTCTTTCAGTTCCTGAATGGCGGGAAGCAGAGCGTTAGCTGGGATCTCGCGACAGACGAAGGCCGTGATCGCTTCCTGCGCCTTTGCGAAAGCGCGGATCTGGTATTCGAAGACGTAGGTAGTAAAGGGCTTGCGGGTTTCGGGCTCGAATTTGATTCGCTTCGTGCGCGCAACCCGCGTCTATCTCTCGTTTCCGTTTCGGCCTTTGGCTCCGAAGGCCCCTGGGCGGATCGCCCCGCCACAGAATTCACTCTTGAGGCCGAAGTGGGAAACCTAGCCTATCGCGGCTTGCCTGAGCGTGGGCCTGTGGCTGCGGGGGGGCGCGTAGGCGAGTGGGCGTCGGGTGCAGCAGCTGCAGTTGGTGCCCTAGCGACTTGGCGGTCCGCTCGAGTGAGCGGTGTTGGCCTCCATGCGGATGTCTCGATGCTTGAGACGTTATGTCTTTGTATGACGACCTATCACGATCTATTTGGGCAGTTCGTGCCAGGGTATGCCATCCCGCAAGCGCTTGAGACGCCGAGTATCGAGCCCTGTAAGGATGGATGGATTGGGCTCTGCACCTATACGGCGCAGCAGTGGAAGGATCTCTGCGTATTGATTGGCCGACCGGATGTCGGCGAGGATCCGCGTTTCCATGATGGAACCGCGCGGATGGAGCATCTCGACTTCATTATGGGTCTCGTCCATGGCTGGACCAAAGAACACACGATGGAGGAAGTTACGGAGCTCGTTGGCTTGATGCGGATTCCGGTCGCCCCGATAGGCGATGGAAAGAACGTTCTTGAGTTCGACCAATTTGTCGAACGCGGCGTCTTTCAAGATCATCCCGACGGGTTTAAGGCCCCTCGAGTCCCCTATCTGATCGACGGGGTCAACCTGCCGGGCTTTCGTCACGCTCCCAAGCTAGGTGCAGATAACGCGGCGGTCGAAGGTGAGCTTCCTGCGACCACTGCGACTCGGGGAGCGGCGAGCCCGTCCGAGAATGCTTCTGTTAGGCCGGCCTTTGATGGATTGCGAGTGATTGACCTTACCGCCTTTTGGGCCGGACCTTTCGCGACAGGAATCCTTTCGGCCCTTGGTGCAGATGTAGTGAAGATCGAGTCGATTCAGCGCCCGGACGGGATGCGTTATTCCGGGGCAATTCCGTCGGAGACGCTTTGGGAGACGGCGCCAATCTTTCAGGGCTGCAATATGAGCAAGCGTGGGATCACGCTGAACCTTGATGCGGAAGAGGGAAAGGCGGTTCTGCGTCGCTTGCTGGCTGAGGCGGACGTTGTGATTGAAAATTTCTCGGCCCGCGTCATGGAGAATTTCGGATTCACCTGGGAAGTTTTGCACGAGATTAATCCCAAGCTCATCTCGGTACGGATGCCGGCTTGGGGGCTGGATGGTCCCTGGAAGGATCGCACTGGATTCGCGCCGAGCGTTGAGCAGGCGAGCGGACTCGCTTGGATTACTGGCTACGAGGATATGCCGCTCATTCCGCGCGGGGTGTGCGATCCGGTTGGTGGGATGCATACGGTCTTTGCGATGGCGATGGCGCTAGAAGAGCGAGAGCGGACGGGAAAGGGCACTCTCGTCGAAGTGCCTCTCGTGGAGCCGGCCCTCAATATGGCCGCCGAGCAAGTGATTGAGTGGACAGCGTACGGGGAGTATTTGACGCGCAGAGAGAATCGCGGCCCCGTTGCATCGCCCCAGGCGGTTTTCGAATGCACAGCCTCGGCTTCCGAGACTCGCTATGAAAAGAAGCACGTTGCCTTGTCGGTCGTGACGGATTCGAATTGGTTGGCGCTCGTCGAGATATTAGGTCAACCCGATTGGGCGATGGACGCCACGTATTCGACTGAAGCAGGCCGACGTGCGGCCGAGGATGCAATCGAAACTGAACTGTCCCGCTGGTTCGCGGAGCAAGATTGCGATGAGGTGGCGGATCATCTCGTGGCCGCAGGAATCCCGGCAGCAGCGCTGATCAACGGCTATATGATTTCGCCCCACCCGCAAATCGATGCTCGGGGATTTCGTCGTACGCTTACGCACGCGGTGAGTGGAGACAAACACTATCCGGGGCTGCCCTTTAAGCTTTCGAATGAAGCGGCGAATGTGTACGCCTGGGCTGCGCCGACCATAGGCCAGCATAACGAAGAGGTACTGCAGGAACTCGGGCTTACATTGGCCGAGATCGCGGAACTGGCGGAGAAACAGGTGATCGGGACGCGTCCGTCGTTCGAGGACTAACGCTCACGGCGCCGCGTCGGCGCAACCGCGACGGTCTCTTTGCCTCGATTCACCACGAGACGGCTGAAGGGCTGCCGACCGAGATGCCATTGGTCGAGGCTAGCCTACGCGGGATCCAACTCGGCGAGGAAGCTCTCGGCTTCTCGTATTGAAGCGTCGATTTCGCGGATCAAGGATTCGACGTCGTTTTCGATCTCGCCGACCGATCCCTCGAGCGCCGCGATAGCGCGTGCATTCAAGTTATGTTTCATAAATAAAACCTGATCGCGGAAGGCGTCGAGGACAGGGGGCATCTTGGACTCCGCGCGCTTCATGGCGCCGATGACGCGCTGATAGCGACTTTTTGTGTCGTTAAGGATCTTTCGGCTCTGCCCGCGCAAGCTCTGGCTTCCGATCAAATCAATTTCCGCCTGCCATTCGGTCCAGAGATCCCGGGCGACGTTTTCGATTGAGTTGATCCGGCTGGTAACCGACTTAGAGCGACTGACACTCCGCTCGTAGTCCGAATTCAACTCGTTATATTTCGCTTCGAGATCGCCGCCGTCGTAGGCTGCGGTTTCCTTCAAGCGTTCATAGGTAGTCTTGAACTGCTCCTGGGCTTTCTCTTGATCGTTGCGCCCACCTTCGATCCGACTTCGCAAAATGTCCCGCTTGTCGTGCCCAATTTGCTCCATAGCCGAGTAGTAGGCCTGTGCGCAGCCCGTGAGGCTGGCGGCTAGGCCCAGCAGTAGGATGAGTGCGAGTGCGCGAGGCAAACGCGATGTGGATCGAGACGTCGTCATTCGTTGGACTTTATGTTTCGAACCGTTGTGGGCTCGTCGGTCGGCGCGGCGAGGGTAGCCAATAGGATCAGAAAGATTGAATCGCTCGGAAAGCGGCACGTACCTCGTTCGCGAAAATCTCGGGCTGTTCGAAAGCGGCGAAGTGGCCGCCCTTATCCAGCACGTTGTGATAGGCGAGCTTCGAATAACGTGCTTCGCACCAGCGACGTGAAGCCTTAAAAATTTCGTGTGGAAAGACACTAACGCCGACGGGCACCGTAATTTCTTGCATGGGAGCCGAGTTGAAGCTCTCCCAGTAGAGTCGTGCCGAAGAAGCCCCGGTCGCGGGCCACCAATAGAGCATCACGTTGTCCAGCATTTCGTCGCGCGTGAGAGCATTCTCCGGATGACCGTTGCAATCGGTCCAGCTCCAGAACTTCTCCATGATCCATGCAGCTTGGCCTGCGGGTGAATCGACCAGGCCGTAACCGAGACTCTGGGGTCGGGTGGACTGTTGCTTCGAATAGCCGGAGTCGTTCTCTGAGTAGTGTTGCATGCCTGCGAGCGCGGCTTGTTCGAGTTCGTCAAGGTCGCTCATCGACTCTTCTGTGGGCGGCGCGATCGCCATGTTTAGATGGATACCTTGGCAATGTTCGGGGTCCTGAGCGCCTATGCACGTCGTCACCATGGCGCCCCAGTCTCCCCCTTGCGCAACGTACTCGTCGTATCCGAGGCGGGCCATCAGGGCAGCCCAGGTGTCCGCGATCTTCTCGAGGCCCCAGCCTTTCTCGGTCGGCTTGCCGGAGAAGCCGTAGCCGGGAAGGGAAGGACAGACGACGTGGAACGCATCCGCGGCATCGCCGCCGTGGGCAACTGGATTGGTGAGCGGTTCGATCACCTTTTGAAATTCGACGATCGATCCGGGCCAGCCGTGCGTCATGATGAGGGGCTTGGCGTTAGGCTCCGGGGACTTCACGTGAATGAAGTGAATGTCGAGCCCGTTCAGGTTAGTCATGAACTGAGGAAAGCGATTGAGCTTCGCTTCGCGGTCGCGCCAATCGTATTCTTTGCCCCAGTACTCGCAGACTTCCTGAATATAAGCGAGCGGGATCCCTTGCGACCAATCTTCGACGGTTTCTTTGTTGGCCCAGCGTGTATTCGCGAGTCGCTGCTTGAGGTCTGAAATCTCCGCGTCGGAGATGTTGATTTCGAAGGGTGTGATCTCGCTCATGGCTAGGGCTCCGCTGGCTCTCGTAGGTTGGGTTCGATCGGCGGATGATCGGAGATGGAACGCGCGTCGTCCATACCCGAGAGGGGCAGAATTTGGGGGGGCTTGCGACTATTCGAAAGAACGAAGTGAATAAACGGCTGCATCAGCCCCGCCCGTGGTTCGGGTCGGAGTTGCGGCCCGCCGCAGTTGCGGAGCGTCGCGTCAGGACGCGTATCTAGGCTATTGGCCACCGCGCCAGGGATCGACCTCCGCGGGCACGCACTGTCATTTTGAGGAACGTCATGGCGTACTGGTGTCGCCTGAGCGCAGGCGGGTAGGGGCTGGCCGGTCAGGCTGCGAGCCTAAGGGCGAGCGCCGCGTTCCAAAAGGGTGACGAGCATTCCGTGGGTGCGTTCGGGGGAGACTGAAATCTGGCGCAGATTGGCGGGTTTCTCGGGCGTGCCGTTATCGAATTCATACATGATCTCGAATCCTTTTTTGAGAATCCATACGCGCGCATCGTCGATATTTTCGACTTCGAATACGACCGTGAAGATGTGCTCGCCTTTGCCTTTCAGAAGCTGGCCGACCACATGTTCATCGCTTTCGGGATGAACGATTTCGATTCCGGCTTTCCAATCGACACGGCAGTCGAGCACGCCTTCTGCGGGCTCGCGCTCGAAGGAGAGTCCATCTTCTCCACCTAGCAGTGCGGATAGATCTCGTTCCGCCTGGTCTGGATCGTTTACGAGAAGTTCTACACGATTGAGTCCGAGGAGCTTCATAGAGAGTTTCCTTAGTATGTCCAGATGTTAGTCATTTGAGGTGTATGGGACTTGTGACGCGTGCGGATTTAATTTCGAGAGGGCGTCGAGCATGCCGCGCGTAGGTGATAGCTGCGCTACGCGCTCGACCGATTGTTCGACAGAAAGTGGGTCGAAGAGCCCGAGGAGATCCTTTTCTAGATAGAAAACTTCTCCACTAAAACGTGCGCTCGATTCGTGGGCGAGAGCGACGACCAACGCAGCGATATTCTCGGGAGGCTGAAGTGCTGCGGCGAGTCCCTCCGCCATCTGGGCTTGCTCGCCTCCTTGTGCTCGGAACGATTCGATGGCGGTGGTGACCATGCGCGTTTCGGTCGCGGCGGGATTAACCGCATTGACGGTGATACCGAAGGCTGCGAGGTCACGGCTTACGACATTAGTCAGTCCGAAGACTCCCCCTTTACCCGCGCCGTAGGCGGCTTGATTCGGGACCCCTATGAGTCCTGCGCGGGAAACGAGATTGACCACTCGGCCGTAACCCGCGGCCTTCATATGCGGCGCCGCCGCTCGCAGGCAATGGAAGGTTCCGTGCAGGTGGCTTCTCACGACACGGTCAAAGAGCTCGGGGTCGTGGTCGAGGATCGAGGAGGTTGCTGATAGGCCGGCGTTATTCACGAGGATATCTATGCGACCATAGACATCGATCGCGGAGGCAATAATACGTTCGGCGCTTTGCCACTCCGAAACGGAGTCGAGGCTCGCGATCGCCTGACCGCCGGCTTCGCGGATTTCTTGGACGACCCGTTCGGCAGGAGAAGCATCGCTTCCCTCGCCCTCGAGGCTGGCGCCCAGATCGTTCACCACGACACGTGCGCCCTGGGCCGCGAAGAGCAACGCGGTCTCGCGGCCGATGCCGCGGCCCGCGCCGGTGATGATGGCTACTCGGTTCTCGAATGCTTCAGGCATGCTGAATGGTCGCCTCCTCTACGTGAGTGTGCGGAATCCGGTGAAGATTCGCAGGCTCGCTTATAGGATCGCATTCAGGTGGCTATGGAGGTGTTGACGACTCGGCTAACCGACGATGTTGACGAGACGTCCGGGGACGACGATGACCTTCTTTGGTTCTCGCCCGTCAAGGCTTTTCTGCACGTTTTCGATGGCGAGGGCAAGGGCGCGGATCGTGTCGTCATCCGCATCCGATGCCACTAGTATTTCGCCGCGCTTCTTGCCGTTGTGTTGGACGACGAGAGAAATCTCATCCGACGCCAGGAGGCTTTCGTCGGCGACGGGCCAGGGGGTGTAAGCGAGAGTGTCGCTGTGTCCCATCCTAGACCAAATCTCTTCGGCGAGGTGCGGCGCCATAGGCGCGAGCAGCAGGGTGAACGTCTCGGCGCTCTCGCGAGCAAGGGCGCCGTCCTTCGTGATATCTCGGGCGAAGACCATGAGCTTCGAGATCGCCGTGTTGAAACGCATGTTCTCGAGGTCTTCCGTTACGCCGACGATTGTTTCCGCCGTTAGTCGTTGCTGTTCGTCGGTTCCGGGGCCGTCGACCGGTGCGACATAATGCTCCGTTCGCTCTTCGCCGTCCGTCGTGTCTTCATGAAATAGACGCCAGCCACGCTGCAGGAAGCGATAGACGCCTTGAATACCCTCGGTTGACCAGGGGGCGGATTTCTCCAGCGGGCCGATGAACATTTCGTAGAGTCGCATGGAGTCAGCGCCGTGCTCTTTTACAACGTCGTCGGGATTGACCACGTTGCCACGGCTCTTGGACATTTTTTCGACGACCCGTTCCAACGGGAAGGAGGCGTCGTCGGGATGCGCGGCATTGCGGTCTTCATCAAGGGCGACGTCCTTCAATTGGAGCCAGCGAACCTTGAGCGCCGTGCCATCACTCTTGGCGACCGGACCTTCGTCGGTGTCCTTAACATCGCCGCTCGCATAACGCGTCGCCTTGAAGTTGGCATCGTCGCTCACGTTGTCATCGTAGAAGCGGAAAGACTCTCCGAGAATCATTCCCTGATTTACGAGTTTCTGGAAGGGTTCCTTCGTCGAAACGAGACCCAAGTCAAAGAAGACCTTATGCCAGAAGCGCGAGTACAAGAGATGAAGCACTGCGTGTTCCGCGCCGCCGACGTAGAGATCGACGGGCATCCAATACTTCTCGGCGTCTTCGCTCCAGGGAGCTTCGTCGTTCATCGGGTCGAGGAAACGCAGGAAATACCAACAGCTGCCCGCCCATTGCGGCATTGTGTTCGCGTCGCGCAGGACCTTTCGGCCATCGGCGTCCGTCGTTTCGATCCATTCCTTCACACGCGCAAGCGGAGGCTCGTAGCCTTCGCCAGAAGGCTTGAAGTCTTCGAGCTCGGGCAGCGTGAGGGGAAGATCCGATTCGGGGATCAGCTCGACGCGTCCGTCTTCGTGATGAACGACGGGGAATGGCTCGCCCCAATAGCGCTGTCTGGAGAAGAGCCAGTCGCGAAGCTTGTAGGTGATGGTCCCGCGGCCGAGACCTTCGTGTTCGAGCCACTCGATCATCTTCTTTTTGGCTTTAGCGGTCCCAAGGCCATCCAGGAATCCCGAGGCCGTCGCTTGTCCAGCACCCGTCCAAGCCGCTTCTGTAACGTCGCCACCACTCACGACTTCTACAATCGGGAGCTCGAAAGTCTTTGCAAATTCCCAATCTCGTTCATCGTGCCCGGGGACGGCCATAATCGCGCCCGTGCCATATCCCGCGAGCACATAGTCGGCGATCCATATCGGAATCGATTCGCCGTTCACGGGATTGCGTGCTGTCGCACCCGTCGCAACGCCAGTCTTGGAGGTCGCGTCGGCCATTCGGTCGCGCTCGCTACGTCGCGCCGAACGCGCAACATATTTGTCTACTGCCGCGCGCTGTGCGTCGGTTGTGATTTTAGAGACGAGATTGTGTTCGGGGGCGAGGACCATATAGGTCGCGCCAAATAGGGTGTCTGGCCGAGTCGTGAAAACCTCAACTTCGGTGCCTTGATGTGCCTCTACAGCAAAACGAACGTTCGCGCCTTCGGAGCGGCCGATCCAATCACGCTGCATCTTCTTGATCGGCTCGGGCCAGTCGAGGCCGTCGAGATCTTCTGTTAGGCGGTCGGCGTATTGCGTGATGCGAAGCATCCACTGCTTCATGGGCATACGAACGACGGGATGCCCCCCGACTTCACTCTTGCCGTCGATCACTTCTTCGTTTGCGAGCACCGTGCCTAGTTCGGGGCACCAGTTGACCGCTACTTCCGCTTCGTAGGCGAGGTCGCGCTCATGAAGCTTGCGGAAGATCCACTGCGTCCACTTAATATAGTTAGGATCGGTTGTGTCTATCTCGCGCGACCAGTCGTAGCTGAAGCCGAGCGACTTAATCTGCCGCTTGAAATTGCTGATGTTGGCTTGGGTCGTAATGCGAGGATGCGTTCCGGTCTTGATCGCATACTGCTCGGCGGGCAGGCCGAATGCGTCCCAGCCCATCGGATGCAGGACGTTGAATCCACGCATCCGCTTGTAGCGGGCCATGATATCCGTCGCGGTGTAGCCCTCGGGGTGGCCGACGTGGAGGCCGTCGCCGGAGGGGTACGGGAACATGTCGAGGACATAATATTTCGGTCGTGACGGGTCGACTTCAGCGCGGAAGGTCTCGTGCTCTTCCCAGAAGGCTTGCCACTTGGATTCGATTGCAGACGGGTCGTAGGCCATGGCCGGCTGAGTTTGGGGTTGGGAGGCCATTCCGTCAATGAACTCGGCCAATTGCACGGAATCTGCCGGGCCCCGGGTGGGATTCGAAAGCGCCGCTACTCTCCTACGCGATGGCTGAGAATAAATCCGACATGACCGTTTTCGTCGTCTCCGACGGCACAGGCGATACCGGGAGCGCCGCGGTACGTGCGGCTATGATCCAGTTTCGTGACCGCTGGCGGCTTCGGGTCTTTCGCGATGCGCGCACGATCTCCGAGGTTCGGCGGGTGATCGCGCTTGCTGAACAGGTGGGGGCGCTCGTCGTCTTCAGTCTGGTCGAAGGCGAAGTTGTTGAGGCGTTGACACACGAAGCGGAAGAGCGGCGCGTAGTGGTCGTCGATTTGCTTGGGCCGCTGATCATGCGCGTCGCCCAGAAGCTGAAAGTCGAGCCAAGGCATCAGCCCGGATTATTGCACGGATTTTCTGATGACTACTTTGACCGAGTGGATGCGGTCGAGTTCGCTGTCCGTCACGACGACGGCGCAAACCTGCGCACCTTACATGAGGCGGACATCGTCTTGACGGGTGTCTCGCGAACGTCGAAGACCCCGCTCTCCATGTACTTGGCACAGCGCGGGTTCAAGACGGGCAACGTTCCTCTGGTACCCGGCATGGAGCCGCCTAAGGAACTGCTCGAGCTGAATAAGCATCGCGTCTTCGGACTCACTGTCGATCCCGGCACACTGCTCTCCGTCCGAACTGCACGCCTACGATCCATGCGTGCCCCGTCGGCGACGGACTACACCGATCCAGATCAGGTGATGCTTGAGCTCGATCGCGCAAGAAAACTTTTTCGTGCACAGGGCTGGAAACAGATTGACGTTTCGGGTCGCGCAGTAGAAGAGAATGCATCGAAAGTCATCGACGCCTACTCGGAATCCTTTGGAGAGTCGCAGCGCTAAGAGAATCCAGGGGACTCTCTCAACCGGATGCCTCGCACCAGAGTGGGGCAGCGGCGGCACGTTCTCTGGGACTCGGCCCAAGGTCATGTGAGGCGGCCTAGGGAGGTCTGGGACGAGTCGAGGTTGTCCAAACCATGCCGAGGATCTCCCTGATACGTCGGGATATTTAGGTGTCGGGGCACCGGGACATAAAAGACCAAGGGCTCCAGACCTCACAGCCCGCGCTCCGTGCGCGTCCAGTAACCTGGCGATCCGCGGAGACTACGATCGTTCGATCGGGGTCCGGAGCGCGGCGTGCGCGGCGTACTATCCAGTCATCGGCGCTTTCCACATAGACGCTATGGACGATCGGCCGCGCGGCCGCTGTGTGCAGTGGCCTTCTCGAGCGGCTGCCGGATGCGTTGCCGGATGCATTGCCCGAGGCCCCGCCGGATTCTTTGACCGAACCTGATTCGCCTGGCGTGTCCGGTATGACAGGGGGCAGCTGCGGTTCGACGATTTTCGCGACGGGTTCGGCCCAGACCGACCATGCGGGCTGGGCACCGTCAAAGGCGACCCAGATTCGATCCGCGTGTAAGGGCCAGAGTGAGACTCTTTGAAGGAGCCGCTCGCGTTGTACGCGCCGCCACCACCCCGCCTCGCGTTCTTGCTTCAGAAGGACCGAGTGCAAGACGTTGAAGCCATCGACGAGAATGACTCGCCGCTCCTGCTCGGAAAGCACGGCGTCGATCATGGCTTCGACTTCGCGCCTGCCGGCCCGAACTCGCTCGAGTTTTTCGAGTTGTTGACGTCTCTTGAGGTCCTGGGGCTGCCGGTCATCTTCGGCATTCGCGCGGTCGTCGTTGTGGTTGTCCATAGAGTTGTTTCGCGCCTATTTAAATCATCATCGAGGCGAGTCGCCGAGTCGAGACTCGCGTTCACTGACGCGCCGGTCGCACCCCCCGCAGCGCCAGCGTACACACTCCCATCCCACCCGCCCCGTGTTGTGTGCTGGACCCACCGGTCGATGCCGATTCGATCTCCGGGTTCGCCTGCTCGGTCACCTCCCAATTCAAAGGCAGCCCAGCCGAGTCCGAAGGCGAGGGTCGCTAGGAGCGTGATGGCGAATTCAGCGATCCCTGCATGCCGCGCGAGTTCGCTTGGGCCGGCCGTGGGAATGGCGTCTTGCTCCCGTGATGGATCCTTCCACGGCGGTGGCCCGAAGGCCTCCGGGGCGATTTCGAGACGGCGACTCTGAGGGCTAAGGAGGCTGAGGAGGCTGAGCGGGCTGGTAGCGAGGCGTTCGCCGGTCGGGCCTGGGCCGCTGCGTCGGTGCCTCCCGGCACGCGCGCGACTACTTGTTCTGCGTCGGCCCAGCTCGCTGAGTTCGTTGAGCCCAGTTACGGGAAATTCGAACTCGGTCTGAGAGGGCTCGGGGGATCGGGTATCGCTAGGTTCCGTGGAGCTCATAGTCTGGGGTCTCCTACATGAGGGGGGATGACTCGACTGCAGCGTGCGAGTTGGGAATGACAGCACCGGTCACAGGCAGGTGAGAACCTGCAGGCAGATCGTTGAATTCCTTGCGGTGCGCACGCGACTGCCTTATTCAGGATTGAATGAAGGCCGTTAAGCCCCAGAGTGGGTCTGGAACCCGTCGAATCGGACTCGTGCAGATGCGCTGCGAGTCCGACCATGTGCGCAATCTTCGCCACGCGCAGGATGCGATCTCTGACGCCGCGCGCGAAGGAGCGGAAGTCGTCTGCTTGCCGGAACTCTTTCGCACGCCGTATCTGTGCCAAAGCGAAGATCCGAGCCGGTTCGACTGGGCCGAGCCGATACCCGGCCCCTCAACGGAGTGCCTGTCAAAGCAGGCGGCGGATCTGGGGATCAGTCTGGTCGCATCGCTCTTCGAGCGCCGCACTGCTGGCCTTTACCACAACACTGCCGTCGTTCTTAACGCGGAGGGCGAGCTTGTTGGTCGCTATCGCAAGATGCATATCCCCGATGATCCGCTCTACTACGAGAAGTTTTATTTTACGCCTGGGGATCTTGGCTTCGGGGCACATCGAACAGAAGCAGGAATGTTAGGCGTTTTGGTTTGCTGGGATCAGTGGTTTCCCGAAGCCGCGCGAGCGACGGCGCTCGCTGGGGCCGAATTCCTTTTCTATCCGACTGCGATTGGCTGGCAATTTGATGAAGGCGACGCGATCGATGCTGCGCAGCGCGATGCGTGGGTCACAATTCAGCGCTCGCATGCGATTGCGAATGGGCTTTTCGTGATTGCAGTGAACCGTGTCGGAGTTGAACGGCTCGAAGGGGATAATGAAGGCGGGATTCGGTTTTGGGGGAGTTCGTTTGTGGCGGACCCGCTCGGTCGGGTGATTGCGACCGCGCCCGAAGATGACGAAGCGGTGTTAGTCGTTGAGTGCGATTTGGATTCCGTTGAGCGCGTGCGCCGAGACTGGCCCTTTCTTAGAGACCGCCGGATTGATGCCTATCAGGGGTTGCAGAGTCGCTTCCTGGATGAGCCGCTCCCTCTTGCGCAGGCCGAGGAAGAGCGCGCCGCTGATCCCACTGGGACTTCTGGTGGGAATGAAGATTGACTGAGCTGCGGGAAGGCGATGCCGCCGAATTGATAGGGGAGGGTGCTACGCCTCGAAGATGGCCCGCCGAGTGGGAGCCGCACAGAGCGACTTGGCTCTCCTGGCCGCATAACAAGGAGACGTG
>DGPZ01000056.1 GCA_002390675.1 Deltaproteobacteria bacterium UBA4427 | reverse complement strand
GCGTTTTCCGCGTCATCGATCCGCGACTCGCTCGCGACGGAGCGCCCTGCCAACTTCTGCTGGCGCTTCAATTCCTTGTTCGCTCGAGCGTGCTCGCTTGTGGTGCGGGCGACCTGCGCTCGTGCAGCTTCACGATCGACGCGGTAATCGGCGGCGTCGATGCGCGCGAGGAGTTCGCCCGCCTGAAAAAATCCGCCACTCACGAGGGAGGGGGACATCTCGACGATTTCACCCGAGACCTGAGGAATGAGTTCGCTCTCGGTCCTGGGCTGGACGGCGCCATTGGCCTTCACCGTAAAGCGGTAATCGGAAGGGGTCGCAATGGCGACGCGTACCAAAGGCGACGCATTTCTGTGTGGACGGTCTTCTGGTTCCTGACGCATCGCCATCATCACGGCGACGATGAGGACAGCTGCCCCAAGAATGAAGAGAGGGCGGAGCTTCGAGGGCGTGCTCATAGGGGGCCTCCCGCTGGCGAGTTCAGGCGCAAGGCAATCGTGGTGATACGCAATAAACACATTGCGTTCCGGGCAGTTAGAGGCATTTGTAATCCGGGAGTCCGCAGGGGACATAGCGGCTTAAGGTCGAGCCGCTTGCAGGGGGCGCCAGCGGCAGAAGGCTAGTTTTTGGCTGATGGAGTGTCAAACGACTCACGGGTCTGTCCTCCGAACACTCAAGCCATTCAGGACTTCCCTAGACTGGCCTTCAAGGAGTCCCCGCTATGCCCTCGAATGAGAATTCTGTCAGCGATCGCCGAACCCAGTACCGAACCTGCCCGCTCTGCGAGGCAACCTGCGGCCTCGCCGTTGAGGTCGAGGGTGAAAAGGTGATCCGTGTCCGCGGCGACAAGGATGATCCCTTCAGCCGAGGGTTCATTTGCCCTAAGGGCGCGAACTTAGGCGAACTGCATCACGACCCCGACCGATTACGCACTCCCCTCGTGCGGCGGGACGGCGAACTGGTCGAAGCGACCTGGGACGAAGCCTTCGAAGCGATTGCTGCGGGTATGGGCCGGGTCTTCGAAACACATGGGCGAGAATCGCTGGGCCTAATGTTAGGCAATCCGATCACTCATCATTTGGCGCCTGCGTTTTACGTCGCGCCCGTCGTTAGGGCATGTGGGACACGCCAAATCTACAGTGCCTCGACCGTTGACCAGATGCCCCAGCACGTCGTTTCAGGCCTTCTCTGGGGTGATCCGAACGCCTTCCCGATTCCGGATATCGACCGGACAGACCATCTTTTGATGCTAGGTGCGAATCCGATGGCCTCGAACGGTAGCCTGATGACGGCTCCGGACCTCCCTGGGCGCATCAAGGATATGCCGAAGCGTGGGGCCCGTTTGGTCGTCGTTGATCCGCGCAAGACGGAGACGGCGGAGCGCGCCGATGAGCACCTCTTTATTCGGCCCGGGACAGATGTGTTCTGGCTTGCGGCTCTCGTCACGACACTCTTCGAAGAGGAGCTCGTGGACATCGGTCGACTCGAGCCTTGGGTCGAGGGCGTCGAGGAAGTTCGCGGCCTAGTCGCTCCGTTTACAGCGGAGAACGTCGCCGACGTCTGCGGTATCGATGCCGAGACGACGCGCCGCCAGGCCCGCGCGCTTGCGGGGGCCGCCGCCGCGGCCGTATACGGCCGAATCGGCAACCACACGGTCGAATTCGGGACTGCAACGTCCTGGATGGCCGCGATTCTGAATATTCTGACCGGCAACTTCGACCGGCCCGGTGGCGTAATGACATCTTCGCCGGTCGCAGGGCGGATCGAGGACGGGGAGCCAGGGGGCAAGGGCTACCGGACGGGCCGCTGGGCGAGTCGGGTGAAGGGTCATCCCGAGGTGAACGGAGAATTCCCGGCCGCGAGCCTCGCAGATGAGATGGAGACCGAGGGACCCGGCCAAATTCGTGCCGCGCTGACGATCGCGACGAATCCGGTTCGCTCCTATCCGAATAGTGAACGTCTGGATCGCGCCTTTGCGAAGCTCGATTTCCACGTCGCCTTCGACATCTACGTGAACGAGACGACTCGACATGCGGACGTAATTTTGCCGGCACCCTCGGCGCTCGAAGAAGAATGTTATGAGCTGACGTTCATGGGGAACGCCATTCGGAGTTTCGCGAAATACGATGAACCCGTCTTTGAATCGGAGGGGCCGACGGAAGCGGATATTTTTGCGCGGCTCATCCTCGCGCTCCGTGGCGAAGGCGGCACGGCGGATGCGAACCTCATACACAACGAGATGATTGAGCATGCGGTCGGCCGGATCGCGGACTCGGACGGAATCGATCGGGAGACCATCCTGAAGGCGATCGACGGGATGCCCCCGATCAAGAAGTTGTTGGACTTGAAATTGCGTTCTGGCTGGCGCGGCGATCTCTTTGGCTCACGTCCTGGCGGAATCTCGCTCGAGAAACTTGCGAAGCATCCTCATGGTGTGGACCTTGGGCCGATGGTCGAGCGCTATCCGAACCGATTGAAGACGGAGTCCGGCAAGATTGATCTGGCTTCGCCTTTACTGGTAGGCGATTGGGAACGGGTCCAGGAACGATTCGCGGCGCCTAATGCTGCCGAGCAGCTGCTCTTGATCGGCCGCCGACATGTCCGGTCGAATAATTCGTGGATGCATAATATCGGGCCGCTTATTTCGGGTCGGTCGCGATGCACTCTGCTGATGAACCCCGAGGACGCAGCGGAGCGGCGGCTGGACGATGGCGCGACGACTCAGATTAAGTCCCGCGGCGGAGCGCTAGAGGTCGAGGTCGAAGTCAGTCCCAGCATGATGAAGGGCGTCGTTTCTTTGCCGCATGGTTGGGGACATGATGCCCCTGGCATTCGGATGGGCGTGGCCCAGGCGAATGCAGGGGTTCCGAGCAACGTCCTGACGGATGATCGCGTGATTGATACTGCGAGTGGGAATGCGGTGCTGAATGGCATTCCAGTCGAAGTTGCAGCGAGCGCCTAAGCCCAGCGTTGCGCGTCGATTAAGTGATCACGCC
>DGPZ01000167.1 GCA_002390675.1 Deltaproteobacteria bacterium UBA4427 | reverse complement strand
GCCGCTCGCGCGGAGTTCGCGGCGCTTCCACTCGCGGTCATCGATGCCAAGGCCGTTTCTGTGCGCGCTCGACTCTCGGATGCCTGCCTCGTGCTGCGCGGCGCCTATGTCGCCGATGGGCCACGACATACCGCTGTGCTAGCGGCGCTCGGAGATGACCTGCCAGCCATGCTAGATCGACTGCGTATCTGGGCTGAGGAAGAACGGGAACTCGAGGCATTCTTTGAGGTCACACGCGAGACAGACGACTCTTCGCCTAGTCTCCTGTGACCAATACCTGGACTGTCCCCGGACTAGTGCCCCTTGAGTTCGACGACGCCGGCCTGTACTAGCCCTCGGAAGACTTGCAGACACGCTTCGGTGTCGACCAAAGCATCATGGGCCCCAACGATCTCATCGCCCGTATAGTGACGATACGCTTCGGCAAGCGTCGGCCATTTATAACCGTATTTGCCCGGCAGCTTAAGAACATCCGTCGACGTCTCTTTTGTACACACGTGCTGACGTCCATCGAAGCGGTCGGGCTTGTTCCCCAGGCGGAAAAGCGCCGTCTTCATGATAGAGGTATCGAAGGACAGGTTATGCGCGACGATGATATCGGCTTGCATGCAGACTTGATTAAAGAGTGAGCAGGCGACGATCGGGGCCACGCCGAAACTCGCGCATTCCTCTTCTGAGATTCCGTGTGCTTCCTTGGCACCGGGATCAATCGTCACCCCGTCCCCCAGCTGCACGAGAAGCGAATGCCGAGCCTTCGGCTCCCAATCGTTGCAGTCAACGAGAAGCATGCCCAGCTGAATCAAATCCGGCTGACCGGGATCCTGCGGCGGCTTCTTGAACTTCACCATGCCGGTCGTCTCGGTATCGAAGATCAGTGCCTTCACGCTTGCCCCATCTCTTGGCGAACCACGACATCACGTCGTGCCCTGTATCCGGGGGTAGCACAGCGCGAGTCGCGCCGGGCCCCACGCGGTCCCGAGAGGCCTTACTCGCCGCCCACGGCTTTCTTGCTGCGCCGTCCTTCGACGACCGCCAGAAGCGCTGGGGCCAGCAGCACGTCGCCGAGCAGCGCCACTCCAGCTGCGAAAGCAGACAAGAGCCCGAACACCCGCATATTCGTCATTTCGCCGAGCCCGAACACTGAGAAGCCCGCCATCAGCACGAGCGTAGTAAAGAGCAATGCCGAACCGGTCGTTCGCAGAGTCTCAGTCACCGCGAGCTCGATGTCCCCGGTCTCTTCGAAATAGCGATGGAACTTATGCATGAAGTGGATCGTGTCATCGACCGCGATGCCAATAACCATTGCGCCAATCAGCATGGTCGTCATGTCGATTGGAATCTGACCCCATCCCAAAACAGCGAGTACGGCTACGACCGGAAATAGGTTAGGCACCATACTGACAAGCCCGCGACGCAGACTACCTAGCAAGAGCATCATAAGCGGGGTGATGACCGCGATCGCGAAGATATACGAGCGCCCCATACTCACGATCACCGCATCAAAGATCGTCGACAAGAGCGTCATCAAGCCGGTGAGCTGATAGGTAGCCATTCCCTCTAAGCGTTCATCCAGAATGTCGCGGCTGTCTTTGATGAATTGCGGGAAGAGAAGCGCATCTACAAAGGGAATTCTAAGATTGAGTCGTGTCAGGCGGTATTCGGAGTCAACGAATTCTTCTGTGTCATCACTGCCACTCTGTTCGAATAACAGAAGCTCTTGTGCCACAGCCTCTCGACTATCCGGAACCCGGCGCGCTTCAGGTCGATTTTCGTTGAGCGCTTGATGCGTCTCTTCGACGATGTCGCGAATGGATACAGATTTGGCGACCGTCACTGGCGGAATCGCCACATTCGCGAGTTCAAAGCTCGTTCGTTCAAGCTCGCGGAGAATTTCCGGTTCGTAGAGTCCGCCGGCCTCCCCGGTATCGACCAAAACGTCCATCGACACGGAACCGCCGAATTCGCGATCGATCAGAGCGAAATCCAGCTTCGTCCGATCACCCTCCGGAAACCAGGAGAGGCCGTTGTGGCTGAACGTTATTTGGACCGCGCCCATCACCGCCAAGATGCCGAGAAAAGTAGAGGGCACCAAAATTCGCCACGGATGTCGCACTGCGAAACGTCCCGCAGCGACCAGAACCTTCTCGAAGGGAAACGCGCCCTCGGTCAGCCTACCCCGTTTAGGAGGCGTCAAAGGAAAGATCGCAAGCAAGGCGGGCAACAAGACCATCGTGTAGACGAACGCAAGAAAGACACCGATCGGCGCCAGCACGCCAAGGTGCTGAATTGCAGCCATTTCCGAAGTCACAAATGAAATCATGCCTGCGGCCGTGGTCACGCTCGTCATCAATACGGCAAGACCCGAATGGGCCAAAGCCTTAACGATGGAATCTTCTTTACTCGCGCCCTCCATTCGGAGGCGATAGACGAGCGCGAGAATATGCACCGCATCGCAGACACCTACTGTCAGCAAAAACACCGGCAGAATTTGTACTGCCGTCGATCCCGGAATCTCCATAATAATCATGATGCCTAGCGAGGCCATCAACGATAATCCCACGATCATAAGGGGAAGAATTACGCCACCCACCCGACGAAATAATAGACCGAGGACCAAACACATCAGCCCGACGGTCGCGGGAATGAATACCGACATGTCTCGAATCATCCCGACGTTGATTCGCCAAGTCATAGGCAACGCACCGGCCATGTGCGGCTGAAACGTCACGGCCTCAAAGCGATCCATGACGGCATAGAGCCCAGAGATCACGGCATCTCCTTCCGCCGCATTCAAGAAAACGGGCGCATCGTCGCTGCCGCCGGAATCGTCCCCGAAGCCCGCGAGTTCATCCACTTCGGGTGATTCGCTTGAGAACGTATTAGGCGTGACCGCAAGCGCCGTCATCATCATGTCACCGGACACCAGCGCGTTTCGGTAGAGCGGATTCCCCCGGACGCGCTCTTCGAAGAG
>DGPZ01000187.1 GCA_002390675.1 Deltaproteobacteria bacterium UBA4427 | reverse complement strand
CAGTCGGCTCTCAGCCTCGATCGCCGCTCGCGGTGATTGAGGCGGTCGTCTCCTCGGGTGGCGCTGCCGTTTTAGATAATTGCTTCTGTGATCTTGAGGATGTGTTGCTTGGCGTTTCGAACAGTGCCGGTGTTTGCCGCTGCAGCACAGTCGAGGGCCTGCTGCGGAACCGATGCTTAACAGAAAAATTCTAGTACCCGTTCTCTGCTGCAAACCACGCGCACACTTCCTCCGCGCAGCCTTGGAATGCAATAGGCCGAGTTGAGCGCGTCATCGCGCGGTCGTAAAACTTATCGTAGTAGTGCAGGAGCAGGCCGTTAACCCAAGGGGCGTGGGCCTCGACGGAGAGCCACCGTTCCTCGTGATCCGCGAAGGCCAGGGCTTCGAGGCACTCCGCTAAGCGCATGCCACCTAGGCGCTTCGCGAGCTTATTGAGGCTGAGCTCCAGGTCTTGGTGCACCGCAGCACGCGAGGACAGCTCGGTCGGCTCGAATACATACTCACGAATGATGCGGGCTACCCGCTCTGCTTGGGATGCCTGTAAAATGATGACCGGCGACAGCTGGGCTTTGGTGTAGATGTATTCCGGCACCTCGACTCGGCCGACGAAGCGGGCTTCGTCCTCGATGAGTGTCTTTCGCGGTGCCGCGAGATGAACGGTCGCGGCCAGTTCGTTCTCGAACGTCTGCTGCGAAGGCTGTCCGGCTGGGAATCCGCCAAATGCGCTGCCGCGATGGTTGGCCAAGCCTTCGAGGTCGAGAGCCAACACGTCCGGCGGCACAACCTTTCCCAACTCGTGTAGCAAGTCGGTCTTGCCGCACCCCGTCAGGCCAGAGATCACCAGCATGTCGGATTGTGCAACCTGTGACTCTAGACTCGTCATCAAAAAACGGCGCAGTGCCTTAGTGCCTCCCTGCACGCGTGACACATTCGAATCCCCCAGCCACTGCTCCGCAATGCCGCTGCGCTGGCCGCCACGCCAGCATGCGAAGGTCGTCGGAAGTTCGCTTGCGGCGACCGCTTCGCGCCAGGACTCGACGCGTGCTTCGCGATGCGGCGCCGTCAACTCGACTCCTAGCGCCACTGCCGCTGCATTACCGCGTTCGTGGTAGCAGGTGCCGACGGCGGCACGTTCTTCGTCGCCGAGGATAGGCAACGACAACGCACCTGGAATGGCACTGTTTTGCACCTCGACGGGCGCACGCACATCGATCAACTGGAACGCAGCTGTTTTGCCGCCCAAAGGGAACACGTCTTCGGGGGCGATCCGAGCTGGATCCATAGGCTGTGGAGTAGCTGTGGGTGTAGGAGCTTGATTAGAGGTGACTGACACGGCAAGAGTCTAATGGAAAGAATGGCGCAATTCCGGGGCTCATAATGACTTCGGGCGGTCGCGTGTCGACATAGTCGCGAAAGGGTTCGGGGAGAGACAAAATTCGACTCCCAGACGACCGAGCGCGCGTCTAGCGTCGCTCCGCGACCGGCGACTTCCCGACCACCTCCGTCGGGGTCGGGAAATCAGATGAATCCGGCCTAGGCTAGGTCGAATCCGAAGCCAGGGCGATCGCCCGATTGCCAAAGTTCCGCGTCGAACCCACTGCTGCGGTCGCGCGCCGTCTTTAACTCTTCGAAGCGCATATCCGTGCCTGAGTGCTGCTTGTTACAAGGCCTGATATCGATTCTCTCGTAGCGTTAAGCCAGCGCCGGAGCGACTAACTAAATATCGCGCGTTCAAGGCTCTTGGGCTTAGGATGGTTTCGGATTGACCTAATAGTCTGGACCTCGGTTACGCCGACCGTCATTCCCTGAGCTTGATTTGGAGACCGCGCAAAAAGTTCCGCAGCATCTGGTCTTTACACTGGCGGTATTTGGCGTGGCTGGGTTTGCGGAAGAAAGAACTCAGCTCGTGCGGGCTCACACGATACTCGGCGAGTTCCATGATCTCGGCCAAGTCCTCGCTACGTAGGGATAAAGCGATCTTCAGCTTGGTGAGGACCGCGTTGTTGTTGAGACGCGACTCAGGCTCGGGAAGGGGGCCCTCGCGTCGCCCGCGACGCTCAATGATCAGGCCATTCAAGAAGGTGGCCAACACCATATCGTTGCATGAAACGTGCGCGGGGTCGCCAGCTTTTTTCAGCCAATCGCTCAACTCGGCGCGGTTCGTCTCGAGTCCGCCCTGCGCAAAAAGTTGGATCATTTTGTTGTCACCAAAATCGAAGGCGTAGCGAAGGCGTCGCAATATGTCGTTATTGGTCATATGGGCTCCGGCGGTTAGCTAGGCCAAAACCAGGGCCTGGTTGTGTTTTAAATCCGCGGGCGCGTAATTTGGGTGTCCGCATTTTCCCATGCGCGCTCGTACGCGTCGAAAACGTATCCCGCCTCTTCAGTTTTTCCTTGCGCGATAAGGCTCTGGAGGGCATATGCACCACGTGGCCTGCTGTCGGCATCGTCGATTCGAGTCGATCGGCGGCAGCCAAAGCTTTCTCTGGTTCAAGAGACGCTTCGAGCAAGTGGATATAGAGATGATTGGCACCCGCGTGCCCGGGTGTGATGGAGAGTGCCACGTCTAGTGCGTGGGCTACCTCCGCGGTTTCCGATTTCGGGTTGCCGTCGACATCCCAATAATCCCATCGGCCAATGCACATATAGGCCGCGGCGTAGAGAGCGGCGACGTCAGCGTCTTCGGGGTATTTCTCGTTGAGCGCTCGGGCGGCCGCCAGGTAAGCAACGTCACGCTGATGATCATCTTGGATGTTCTCCTTGTCGTAGAGAATCCACAAGGCGCTAATCAGCTCGGCTTCGAGTGCATTCGCATTTCCAATTAATGCCCGCGCTTTCGTGATCGCCTTGAGTCTCTCTCCGAGAGGGTCCTCCGGCATTAGGCCGTAGCGGCTGTTGGGGTTGGGTCCCATTGCGTGAGCCATTCCCCAATAAGGCATTGGATGTGAAGGCGATAGGCGTGATGCCTCTTGGTACGAGGCAATCGATTCAGGAAAGAAGAAACCCCACGCGAAGCGCAAACCTTGATCGAAATATGCCTGGCTCTCGGGGGAGGTGGCGGAAATGGGCCGGCTGTAGGTGCCACTACACGGAACCATCGGCACTCGCGCATAGGCCGCGGCGCTCGTCGATTGGGCTGTGTCCGTCGATCCGCTCGGTGATACACAACCGATTGATGCGCACAGGTTAAGAATCACGCGTGTGGCTGTGGAGCGGCTCATGGTCTCTCGCGATTACAATGCTTAGGGGTGTCTATAGCAAAGCCGAAGAGCACCTTTCGATCCCTCTAAACGTGGTTCGCGCTCCGATCTGCGAGCTAAGCTGTTGGCTCGCTCTAGTTGCACATGCTTGGGAGAGGTACTGAAATTTCAGGCTGTCTGTTTCTGCGGAATCGGAAACGTTAAGATTGGCACCGTCAAGAGTT
This sequence comes from Deltaproteobacteria bacterium UBA4427, assembly GCA_002390675.1. GTDB lineage: Bacteria > Myxococcota_A > UBA9160 > UBA9160 > UBA4427 > UBA4427. The sequence continues at coordinate 8,722 of DGPZ01000187.1, read as the reverse complement.
CCGAAGCATGGCCACGTATATGGCATTTTCTAGAAAAACGGACTCGAAGCAAAACACGGGCTGAGGGCTCGCGCTTTACACACAGGAGATAAAACGCCATGGGCGCATTTCAAGTCATTCCGCTTGACCACATCGGGGCCGAGATAGTTGGCCTAGATCCACTCACTATGACTGACGAAACAAAAAAAGAGCTTTATGCGACCTGGATGACCTACGGCGTGCTTCTTTTTCGAGAAGCGGCACCCGAACCCGAAACGCATATCAAGCTCGCGAAGGTTTTCGGCGACCTTGAGATTCATCCGGTGAAGTCTCTGCTTGTGGACGGTCAAGAAGAGCTGATCCAGCTCGGCGGCCACGGCAAGAACTCCGGCGGCGCGCGTGTTATGGACGGAGATGTTCGGATCGGCCAGACCTATTGGCATCAGGACACCGCCTATACGCCTAATATTTGCAAGGGCTCTATGTTGCGCATGATCACGGCGTCGAAGCGGGCCGGGAATACCGTTTGGACGGATACGTCGAAGGCTTTCGATGCACTCCCCAAGGAGTTGGCAGCAAGAATTGCCCCGCTGGAAACGCTTCAGTGTTACACGGATATGCCACGCCGGACTTGGGGCATGCCAGGGCACGAATTGCGACACGCGAGGCCCGACGAAGGACCGGTCAGCGAAGTGGTAGTGCCTGATTTTCCGCACGTCGTGCACCCGATGGTGGTTACCCATCCCGAGAACGGCCGGAAAGCGCTTTTATTAAGCCCGCTAGGCTATCTGACGATCCTTGGCCTTCCCGAAGACGAAGCGGACGATCTCTTCGAAGAGGTGATGGCTCATACGATAAAACCCGAGTTTTGTTTCGATCATTCGTGGGCCGAGAACGATCTCGTTCTTTGGGATAATCGGCGCACGCTCCATTATGCCGCTGGATTTCCTGTCGATGATGACCGGATGATCCAGCGCGCGACGCTCGCAGGCCCTCAGCCGACCGGTCGGCATTATTCGGCAGAAGCAGACCAGTCAGCTGAATCCGCGTCCGCATAGCGAGGTCCCGCTGATCCCGTTCGTCCTTTTAGAGTGAGGGAGGGAGAGCTTCTCCACCCCGCGACCAGGCTTGGAGAAGCTACTGCGCATTGTGTCTCGAACTCAGTCAATAGACTCCCGCGAGATCGGTAGTGTGGTGCACGGCGACGTCGGCGGTCCGCGAGTAGCTTTGACTGCTCATTGGGATCGGCCTGGGTGTACTCACTTGCGGGACGCGGCGTGAATCAAGACTTTGTGTCCGCGAACAGGCCTCGTGCCGAGGAACGAGACAGAGATGCATAATCAGCAGATGTCGGCCCCAAAGCGAATCGCAGGATTTACTTTATTAGCGGCAATTCTTGGCTGCGTTGCTCCGCCCACAGCTGTTGTCCCAGTCTCATCGGTCGCGATCAAGCCTAACGTCATTTTGATCGTCGCGGACGACCTGGGTTTCAGCGATATTGGCGTGCTCGGAAGCGAGATTCCGACACCTAATATCGACTCGCTCGCAGCAGGCGGCACGCTTTTTACGAACTTTCATGTGGCCGCGACTTGCTCGCCGACCCGAGCAATGTTGCTGAGCGGCGTCGACAACCACAAAGCGGGGCTCGGTAATATGGGTGAGTTCCTGACGGAGGAACAGCGCGGTCAGCCCGGCTACGAGGGGCATTTGAATCATCAGGTCGAGACCCTCGCGACTCGGCTGCGGCGTGTCGGCTACCAAACTGCGATGGCCGGCAAGTGGCATCTCGGAGATGGGCCTAATGAGCGGCCTCATGCGCGCGGTTTCGATCACACCTTGGCCTTGATGGAAGGCAGCGGCAGCGCGTGGAACGATGGATCGCCGGCTCCGATCGTCGGGGACCGTACCCAATTTACACGCGATGGAGTGGCTGACGAAAGGGCGCCAGGCTTCTCTGCAACGCTCTACGTCAACGAGATGATTCGATTTGTAGAGGAAGCTGATCCCGACATCCCGTTCTTTGGCTATCTGGCCTTCCAGGCAGTGCATTGGCCCCATCATGCGCCTGCGCATTTTCTCGATGCCGCACGAGGCCTCTACGATGACGGGTGGCAAGCGGTGAGTAACGCCCGCTTCGCCCGGCAGAGAATGCTCGGTCTATTTGCAGAGACCGTTCGGAAGTCGCCCCTCGATGAACGGCTACCGCTTTGGGCAGAGATTCCGATCGAAGTGCGGGAAGACGAGGTGGCACGGATGGAGGCCTACGCTGCGATGGCGATGGCAATGGATTATGAACTCGGAAGGCTCGTCGAGTTTTTGCGAGAGAGCGGCCGACTCGATGACACGCTGCTGCTCTTCGTGTCGGACAACGGCCCCGATCCTTCTGAACCCGAGCGCAGCCCGCTTGCTCGTGCGTGGTATGGGAGCCATTACCCTAGGAATAATGCGAGCAACTACGGTCTTCCCGGATCGTTCCCGAGCACGGGCTACGCATGGGCGCGCGTGAGTTCGACGCCGCTTGCGACGCACAAGGGTCAACCGGGCGAGGGCGGGCTTCGCGTTCCTTTGATTGCGCACTTGCCAGGGCGCATTGCTCCGGGGCAACGAAATAGCGTCTTCGGCTACGCCACCGATGTGGTTCCCACGGTGCTAGAGGCCGTGGGTGGGTCGCTTTCGGATGGCGACGACAGTGGTGACGATACTCCTGACGGTGAAAGTCTATGGGGTGCAATGCTTGGTGATGAGGCCGGGCACGCTCGAGAGGAGCCGGTCGGCTATGAGTTGATGGGCAATGCCGCACTGTTCGACGAAGATCTGAAGCTCGTTAGGCGAAACGGGGAACCGTGGCGACTCTTCGATATTGCTCGCGATCCAGCAGAGACCGAAAACCTTGCACGTACTCGAGTTGCAGACTTCGAAAGACTGGTCCGCCAGTACGAGTCGTATGAAGTTCGAACGGGTGTCGTGCGCGTTCCCGAGGACTACGACGTGATGAAGCTTCTGCTTAAGGCGGCTGAACGCAGTGATCCGTAATTAAAATTTGAAACAGCGGGATCGATCCGCGCTTGGATGTTTCTCTGCCAGCTCGATCTCGATTCGCATCAGTTTCACCCCTTTGTTGTTCTCGCAGGGTAGAGTGAAACGCAGTCCGCGATCAGTCATCCCCCGCGCTGGGGCACATCGAACACGCGAGGACGAATCGCTGGTGGGGTCGGAGTGTGGTTTCATCGAGAGTGTGCCCGGCATTAGCTTGCTGCGCCGAAGGAGGGAACCGTGGGAATCAAGCTGTTCGCGTTCAGCCGCCGCCGTAACGGCGTGACGGTCGAGGAGTTTCAACACTACTGGGAAGGGGTGCACGCGCGTCAGGTCGCTGATAAACCGAGCCTGCGCCGACACGTCCGCCGATACGAGCTGAACCACCGGCTGCATGAGGACTACGCCCGTGACCGCTTCCGGCCCGAGGGCGCGGGTGCCGGTTGGGACGGTGTGGCGGTGATGTGGTTCGACTCTCCCGCCGACTTCGAGGCGATGCAGGCCGAGCCCGCTTTTAGCGCCCATGCCGGAGACGGTGCGGAGTTCCGGGACGAGGCTCAGCTGGTCGTGCTAACGCACGACCCCGAGGTCATCGTGAGTAAGCCTAACTGCGGCGATGCGGGGGCGAAGATGGTCTGCATCCTGCGCCGCAAGGCAGGCTTCGATCTAGCAAAGTTTCACGAGCACTGGCTACATCACCATGGGGGCCTGTTCCGGCATGTCCCTGAACTCCACGAACCGTTGCTCGCGTACGAGCAGAACCATGGTGTCGCGTCACCCAACGCAGACTTCGACGGGGTCACCGAACAGTGGTTCCGTTCCTATCAATCGTTCCTCGCATCGCTCGAGGTGGAAGCAGTGGAGCGTGATGTGAACCCCGACTTGGCCTATTTCCTGGATCCGGCCGGCACCGAGTTTATCATGGCCGCCCCACCCACGGTCGTCTTCGGAGACGAGTGATTCCCTAAACCTGATTCCTTAGGCAACGGCGCTTACCGTCCTTGAGCTCCACTCCGATTGCATCCGGCACCAACAACCATGTCCTGTGTTGGCCGACTATAAAGGGAATCTCTAGGCCCTAAACGGGAAGGCTCCACTACGCCCTCAATCCTAGCGATTAGAGAGCGGGAAGCGGGGCTTCCGACTAGGCGGGTTGTCGGACTACCGGCGAGATGGGGCGCTGAGAGTTCAGATGCGGTCCGCGCGGCGGCTGAGCCAGTTCGAGCGGGTGTTCGCTGGGCTACCGATCGGGCGCGAGAGTTCTGATTGAGGGCTCGGGTTCGGACTGCTACTACTCAGGCTTGCTGAGCGATACGACGGCGCCGAACCCGACGTGGGCGACGATCACGATACCACTACATACCGCTCGGCCCGGCCGGCTTTTGGAAAGAGGAAGCAACAAAGATGTCTAGTCTCGAAATTCGAAAGATCCCGTTTGACTTCGAGGGTGCGCCATTCATTTGGAACCCGGAGCAACCGCGTTTTTCGGTACTGATGAACCAAGTCGGTTTTCTTGCGATCGGTTTCGAGCGCTACATATGCAAAGCGTTTCGCGAGGCTGAATCCCGAATTACTGACAAACGAATTCTCACCGAAGCAGGTCTGTTTCGGGAGCAAGAGGGCTTGCATGCATCCGCGCACACCAAGCACGCCAAGGCCTTGATCAAGCAGCATCCGGGTCTGCAAAGGGCGCTCGATCGGGTGCTCGAGAGTTATGATCAACTATACGAGAAACACTCACTCGACTATCACTTGGCCTACACAGGAGGCCTAGAGGCGATCTTTACGCCGTTCTTTAAGATGGTCCTCGATAATCGCGCCGTACTCTTCAGCGGAGGCGATAGGCGTGTCACTTCCCTCTTGTTATGGCATTTCTGCGAGGAGATCGAGCATCGCAGCTCGGCGCTTATGGTGTATGACCATGTCGTCGGCAACTCCTGGTACCGCTTCAAGAACGCGCGCGGCTTCCAGGCTCACACGCGATGGCTAGCAGAGATGCTTACCGAAGAATTCAGGCAGAACGTGCCGAACGTGCCGAGCGAGGCCTACGAGGGGGATCCGTTTGCAAGCGTCCCGCGTTGGGACAAGTATCGCTCTGCGATGGGCATCCTAAGTTCACAGCTGCCTTGGCATGACCCTGCCCACCAAGCGATTCCGAACTACTACCAAGAGTGGGTCGATCAATGGGCCGAAGGCGACGACGTGACCCAAATCTACGGCCAGCACGCGAGTTAGCCAGAGGAGAGAAGATGAATCCTTTCGAGGAAGCTCGGACGCGTACTACGCACGAAGCTCGGGCGAGCATCGATCTTGTGGAAGCATTTTTTCAGACGCTCGAGGCGATGGATTTTGAGGCCACGGGCCGTTTCTTTACCGACGACGGCGTCTATCGAGACGAGCCTGCGCATGCCATGGATGCGACGGGTCCAGCAGCGGTCACTCAGAAGCTCGCGACCTCGATCGCCGGTCTGGATGCCTTCATTATGGGTGTCGATACGGTCGTAGGGGACGCCGGCCGCATCATGACGCGACGGACCGAGGAGTGGCACTTCACGAGTGGCGAAGTCGCGATGCTCCCCGTGCTCTGTTTACATGAGCTCGAGAGCGGCAAGATTAAACTGTGGCACGAGTTTTGGAACATGCCGACACTGATCGAACAGATGCCAGCGAGCTGGCTCGCAGAAAAGGCGCGACAACTCGCGTGATCGCTTGCGATACTCTATTAGGAGTTCCGTCGTGGGATCCAAAATACGTTAGGCACCGAAAAGTCGAGATTTCTACTGCGCGCGCTTGGTAACTTTGCGCCCCAATAAGCGCGGGATCCATGGGGCAATTCGCTGCACGTAGTATCCGATCCATGCTTCTGGGGACACGGGCGCAATTACGCGATTGCGCTGCACCGCCTTCATGATGTTGCGGGCGACACGCTCCGGTGTGTAGCCTCGTCGCTCGAAGGCTTCGACCCCACGCTTGATGTTCTCTTTGCTGGCATTGGGGCCGAACATCCGCGAGCTGCGGACGATCGCGGTGTTGATGATACCTGGGCAAATCGCCGTCACGCCGATTTGGTAGCGCGCTAACTCGTCGGCGAGGGAACTCGAAAGCCCAACGACGCCAAACTTGCTCGCGTGGTAAGAGGTCATTCCGGGCATCGCCCAAAATCCTGCCATTGAAGCAATATTTACGACATGGGCGGGGTTGCCGGCGTCTCGCATGCGGGGCAGAAATGCATAACACCCGTGCACAACCCCCATCAAGTTAATCTCAACGACGTGCCTGAACTCTTCGAGGGGGACATCGAGCAGCGCACCCCCGACGCCGATTCCAGCATTATTAACCAGGATGTCGACACGTCCGAGGGTTCCGAAGACCGCGTCGGCAAAGCTCTGCACGAAGTCGTACTCCGAGACATCGACGTCGTGGGTATAGACGTGCCGCCCCATGGCTTCGATTGTGGCTGCGGTTTCTTGCAGGCCTGCACGATCGAGATCGCAAATCGCTATATCGGCGCCGCGGCTTGCCATCTCGATCGCAGTCGCGCGTCCGATACCACTCGCAGCACCCGTCACGACTCCAACTTTGCCGCAGAGAGACTTCACGTTCATGGGTTCACCATATTCCTGTATTTTCCATGTGTGACGCTTGGGGGTTCGGAGCCTGGCTATGCCGCGGTGTTAAGCGTTGGAGCGGCGTTGTGCGATTATTTATGCTGAGGCGATCGACTCTTCGTCGTGTGATGACAGATGGGCGATACGCGCTTGGCAATATAGTCGTCGGTGACGAAGTGTATTTCGTCGCCATGACGGGTGCGCGTACGGGCAAAAATCGTGTGATCCCTCTGATGTACGTACCGAACGACGACAATGTTCTTGTCGTAGCATCGGGCGCCGGCACACCGTGAGACCCTCTTTAGTATTCCAACCTGGCCACCAACGCCGACGTAAGAATTCGTGACCGCGGCACCAGCAGATGAAATCGTTTCTGCCTAGCCAAGCCTTCGCTATTCAGGGCAAATAGCGAAGTTGATTGGCGGGGGCCATCGGTGCACGTATTCATACCTTGATGGTGTCGCCTCTTCCTTAGTCTCGTGCGTCGGCCATCTCGCGAAGTTCTTTCTTGAGGATTTTGTCGAGGGTTCCGGTCGGGAATGCTTCGACAAAGTAGACGGCCCTTGGCACTTTGAACGAAGCTAGGCGCTCTTCGCATGCTTCCATGATTTCTCTCGTCACGGCTGCTTGGTCGACGTCCGGTGTTGCGGAGATAACGAATGCGACGGGTACCTCGCTAAGGAAGTCGTCGGACTTCGCGACTACGGCGACGGACTGAACTGCGGCGTGCTGACCTACGACGTCTTCGACTTCTCGCGCCGACACGTTTTCGCCGCCGACCTTAAGTAGGTCCTTGTCGCGCTCCTGATAGAAGACGGCCCCATTGGGCCCCATCTTGACCATGTCGCCAGTCTTGAACCAGCCGTCTTCGAAGGCTTTTTCGTTTGCTTCGGGGTTGTCCGCATATTCGAGAAAGAGTTGGATGCCGCGTGTACCGCGGAGCCACAACTCGCCCGTCTCGCCAGCACTGCAGAGTTCGCCGGTGTCCTGGTCGACGACGGCGATTTCGTAGCCAGGCGTTACGCGTCCCATCGAGCCGGTGGGTAGACCGTCAGAAGGCTTTCCGTTCGTGGCATGCGTAACGGTCTCGGTCATGCCGTAGCAGGCGTAGAGGTCGATTCCGAAGGCCCTGTCTAGATCAGGAAGTAGCAGTCCAAAGACACCCACTCGGAGTTGATTATCCTTGGGCCTGCTCGGGTCGCCTAGCGCGGCCATTGCGAAAGGCATAACACTCACGTGTGTGACATCGTGCTCGACGATGACCGGCCAAAAGCGGCTCTGGGACCATTTGGGCATGAGTACTGCTGTTGCTCCAACTCCCAAGACGGCGAACATGCTCCAGCTCTGAGCGTTGACGTGAAAGAAGGGCGGGTAGATGAGGTAGGTGTCATCGGTTCCTAGGTCGATGTTGCGAGGGCCTATGCGGCTAGCCCAAATAGCGTTTGCGTGCGTATGTACGACGGCCTTCGGGCGGCTCGTGGTACCCGATGTAAACATAATGCCGAAGGGGAGCATCGGATCCGCATCGCGCGGGACGAACTTGTTTGAGTCTCCAAAAAGGGCGTCAAAACGATCATAGGCTTCACTGGCAGTTTGTTCGTCCTGGCTCGGTGGCTCGCCGCTGTTGTTGTCGGTGACCGCGATCCAGAGTAGGCCGGGCGCGGCTTTCGCTAGCATGCCGACGAAAGCAGGCTGGGTGATCGCGGCGACAGCTCGCGTGTGTTCCGCAAAGTAGGTCATTTCCGCGCCCACGGACTTAGTGTTAGTCGTGACCGCGACGGCCCCGAGCGTGGCGCAGGCGAGCCACGCGATGACCATTTCCGGGCAGTTTTCCGCATGAATTAAAACGCGGTCGCCGGGATTGATGCCCTTTGCTGCAAGGCCCACGGCCATGCGCTTTACATCCGTTAACAGTTCCGCATAGGTCCAGCGGGGGCCATTTGCATCCCGCGGTGCCCAGACGAGGGCAGGGTGATCAGGCTTCTGCTCGGCCCAATGTGTGAGAAGCCAGGGAATATCCTGGCCATGCATTTGGAATTGGTCGATTGCTTGGGAATCCACGGGTCTGCCTCTAGCTGCTCTAAAAGTTGAACTTCAAAATA
>DGPZ01000048.1 GCA_002390675.1 Deltaproteobacteria bacterium UBA4427 | reverse complement strand
CTTTGGCCTATTGCTCGTACTTCTCGCCGCCTTCGCCTACTACGCTCTTGGCGCCATTGGCGTAGGGGTCGCCGAGTCAGGTCGCCTCGCTCCAACCTTGGCCCACTGGATGCCTAACGTTATATTCGCCTGTCTCGCTGTCGAACTGATCCGACGCACGCGCGGAACTATTCCGTCATGAATTCCGATGTAGACCTAAAACTCGCTTCTCCTCGCGAAAACATTTCTTTCATCGCAGCCAAGCGCGACTTTCGGCTAATGATCTCCCCTGAGTTCGCGCACTGGCCCGCGCTCAAGATGCAAAGCACTTCTCAACTATTCGATACTCTTCTTGAGCAGGGAACGATCGTGCCAGGCGGACTTACAGAGCATCGCCTCTTGGAAGGCCCGCAGTGGCCGCAAGCTGTCCGCATCCGCCCCGCCTCTCACGGCGGCTGGCTCGCCCGCTGGACCGGCGACCGCTTCCTGCGTCCGGATCGCGTCTTCAGAGAGCTGTCTCTAGTCGCCGGCCTGCAGACACGCGGCATCCCCGTCGTCGCGCCGGTCTTCGCTGCCGCGCAGCGACGTTTGATCTTCTGGCGATGTGCTTACGCGTCCATCAATGAAGCGGATGCGCTTGATGGGCTGGCTTTGCTACGCCGCAATCACGATCAAAATAAATCATCCCCCCCGCGCAACGACAGCCGAAAACCAAACAACGAACCCGCAGACGCGCGGCTATATCCCGCGGCGCGCGTTTTGGGCTCAACACTCCGACAGCTTCACGACGCCGGCGTGCTACATGGTGACCTCCAACTGCGCAACGTTCTCTTCTCCATCCATAAAGAAAGCAAAAAGCTTCAATGTCGCTTCATCGACTTCGATCGAGCGCAGATCCCCAGCCGCCTATCACCAGAGCATCGCATGAATGAGTGTATGCGCTTGCTGCGTTCTACACGAAAGAATGGGCTCGAAATCTCGTTGCGCACGGTCGCAGTTGCATTCGCCACTTATTGCGCCGGGGACCGAGATTTGAGACGAGCGATGCAAGCACGGCGCGCCCCGGAGCTTCGGAGGATGACTCGACATCGAATAGGCTGGCGCATTGGGTCAATCCTGGGCAAGCCGATGATGCGAGGAGGAATCCTTGTTCCGCTTCTCGCATTAGGCGTATCCGTCTTCGGCCTTGGCTGCGACACCGCACGAAACGAATCGATCGCTCCGATCGAGGCACCTCGGCTTTCAATGCTCGCGGTCGGAGATACAGGGCGAACGCGAATCCTACCTTCACTATTTGAGGGGCAGCGATCCGTCTCGGAGGCGATGACCGACGAGGCGAGGCGAGACTCCGTCGATGCGCTGGTCTTTCTCGGCGACAACTTCTACTGGGACGGACTCTCGAACTCAACCCTTGTCTCGCGAATTCGCGAGAACCTGGTGACGCCGTACTGCTATTTCCTATCGCTGGACGGACCGCGATCGCAGGAGGTTAGGGACGCCTGCTCTACGCCGCTCGATGAACGGTCCCCTACGCCGTTCTTCGCCGTACTCGGCAACCACGACTTGGAACTCTCCGAGAGTGCTTCTCTCCAGCGCAACGCTATCCCCGATTTCGTACCGGGTTGGCAGATGAGTAAGGGGCTGGCTCAGGCGGTCGAGCTTGGGAACGGCGTTAGCTTGATTCTATTTGAATCGGAGCCTTCGATCGATGACCGAGAGACTCTGATCAGTGAACTACGGACAGCGATTCGCGCAGCAAAGGGTCCGTGGCGAATCCTCGCCATGCACAGGCCGATCGCAACCGACGATCACGGAACGCCATGGCTCGGCGGCTATCCGACCTTCGTGCGAGATGCGATTGAAGCCGAGGGAAAGCCGATACAACTCGTGCTCGCGGCACACCACCACAGCCTTCAGGCCTTCGAAGTCGGGCCTCCGATCCCTTCACTACAACTAGGTCTCGGCAGTGGCGCGCGTGCCGAAGAACCCCTCGCCAGTGCGGATCATCCCGACGTTCGGTTCAGCCAAAAAGTCCTAGGGTTCGCGCGCATCGACTTAGTCGGGCACAACGAAAACGAACGACTTGTGGCGACGCTTTTCGAGGCACCCTCGCTCCCAATTATAGAGCGGCTCACAGGAAGCCGCGCCGTCGCGCGCTTCGAAGTCGACGCCGCAGGCGCGGTTAGCGCGTCACCCTCACCTCGCGACGCATCTCTCGCTTTGGCTCCCTAGCAGCATCCCGCGAGAGACTTAACCTCGGACTCGCTCCAGCCGGCCGCTTTCGCGCAGGATCGCCTCAATTTCATCGAGCAGCGCGTCCTCCGCGTCAATCTCGGCTTCGATCTCCAAAACCTGCAACAACGTCGGCCGAACCCACTTTGGAAGAATTTTGAGCGCATCTTTCTCAGTTGTCAGCCAGAGGTCAGTGGGCTCCTCGCCGTTGTCTTCACGAAGAGGCGCAAGGTCCGTCGCTCGAAACGCATGATGGTCACGAAAACGAAGTTCGCGAACCACAGTCGCACCCAGGGCTTCGGCGCTACGCCGAAAAGAATTCGGACGAGCGATCCCTGAGACAAGGCCCACGCGTTTTCCTTGAAGCGAATCTAGATCGAGCGGGAACACGTCCCCTAACAAATGAAGCTTCGAAGCAGAGCGACGAGCGGCATAAACTGAAATGTCATCTCTGAGGCGCTCCCTAATCAGATCAGGCAGCGGTTCGCTTCCCTGATCGTCCAACCAAATAACAGCATCCGCGAACCTCAAGGAAGCAACTGACTCTCGCAGGGGGCCCGCCGGCAAGACACGGCCATTGCCAAGAGCGGCATTTGCGTCGATGCACACGACGTCGAAATCCCGTGCCAAGGCGTGATGCTGAAATCCATCGTCCAGCACGATAATTTCCGCCGCAAAAACCGACACTGCGTGATGAGAAACGCGCAGGCGATCCGCTCCCACAAGAACCGGAACCCCCGCGGCATGCGCGGCCAATACAAGCGCCTCATCCCCGGCGGACTCGGCGAACGCAAGCACCTGCTTCCCATCCGAGACGACGGTAACGGCCTCATCCGCGAGGCCTCGATAGCCACGGCTCGCGAGCACCGTACGAAATCCTCGTTTTGCGAAGCCTCGTGCAAGACGCGCCGCAACAGGCGTCTTTCCCGCTCCACCAACCGTCATCCCGCCCACGCTCACCACCGCACATGCGGGACGTCCTCGAGCATCTCGTGCAGCCATGCCTCGGCGGCGCCCACGCCGAGCTCCGAGGCCGTAGAGCGGCGACACTAGCACGCCAAGGAATCGCAGGAGCCGCCTTGCCCCGCTCTCGTTAGTCGTTCCTGACTCGGCGGTCGGGGCTATGTTTGCCCGTGCGTCATCCAAGCCAATCTCGACACCCTCTTCAGTCAGTTCTTTCGACACGACGAGCGAGCACCTCCTCGATCATGCGCTGGGTCTGCTCCACGCTTCCACGATGCGCCTCAAGAGCTTCGCGACCAATTTCTCCGCGCACGCGGCAGGCCTCGAGGTCTTCGAATGCTTCGAGTGTCGCCGCTGCCAGTCCAGCCGCGTCGGCCACTTTGCGGCCTGCGTCTCCGACTTCGAGAATTTCAACGATTTTCCGTACGTTGGACAGGTAGGGACCAAATAACACCGGGCATCCCGCATGCACAGGCTCCACCAAATTATGACCGCCCACGGGCACGAGCGTGCCTCCGACAAAGGCGATTGATGCGGTCGCATAGAGCGCAGCAAGTTCCCCCAGCGTGTCGAGGACCAATACCTCCCCTGGCACAAGGTGACGCCCTTCTAGTTCGCTTCTGCGATAGACGCGTCTCTGCCGGTCGCGACAGAGTGAAACGATTTCGGCCGAACGCGCGACCTGCCGCGGCGCAATCACAAGGACATAGCCGTGCCCCGCCTTCTCCGCGCTGGCCATCGCATCAAGAAGCGCCGTTTCCTCTCCCTTATGCGTACTTCCGCCGATTACGACAGGCGTGTCGGCGACCGCGCGAATCAGATCGATCGCGAGCGCGGGTTGCCCCGCAGGAGGATCCAGTTTCAGGTCCCCTGTGATTCTTACGCGATTTTCCTGCACACCCAACTCAACAAAGCGTTCGGCATCAAGTTCGGTACGCGCTCCAACCGCTTCAATCCTCGCAATGGTCCCCCGCAAGGCTCGCTTCACCTTGCGGTAGCGGGGGAAAGAGCGGTCCGAGAGCCGACCCGATGCCACAACTACCGGCACGGATTGCCGGGCACAGGCCGCAATCCAACTCGGCCACAATTCCGTTTCGATCATCACCGAAAGAGAAGGCCGCGTTCGTCGCAGCGCCGCCTCGGTCAGCCACGGATGATCGAGTGGAAGCAGAGTAACTTCCCCATGCGGCCGCTCGCGAAGGAAAACCTCACGCCCGGGACGGGTCGACGTCGAGGTCCGAACCGGTTGTTCCGCAGATTCCAGAGCTTCTACGAGGCGACAGGCGGCCTTCGCTTCTCCGACGCTGGACGCGTGTACCCAGATCGCGCCTTCGCTACCGGGCGGGACGACATCGATTCGTCCGAACCGCTCTCCTAGGCCGAAACGAAGACTCGGCCGCACTAGCAAAGCGAGCGCGACAGCCGGTGTCAGCCCGATCGCCATGAGCGCTGCAAGGCTATGCCCGAGGGGTCCCAATCAATTCCTCCGCGATCGCCGCCGCTCGATCTGTAGCGCCCGATTCGCCGAGCCTCGTCCGAGCTTCGCGCATCGCTTCAACTTGATCGAGGGCTGCACGGGACAGCGCGTTCATTTCCGCGCCATCATCTTCGTCATCACCTTCATAGCCTCCGCCTAAAGCTCGCCCTAAGAGTGGCGCAAGTGCGCTCGCGATTCGATCTGGAGTTGCTCGATCTTGAATACACTCCGGAACAATCTCCGCCTCGGCGATTAGATTAGGCAAAGCCAAATAGGAAACGTTTAGACCGCTGCGCACGATTTCACCTGTCAATCGTCCTGTTCTCGCCATCACAACCATGGGCCGCTCACGTAACATCAACTCCAGCGTGACCGTCCCGGGCTTCGCTAGCGCCACATCGATAGCATCCATACTTAGCGTCGCATCCGTCACAAAGTGCAGCTTGCGCCCGTTCGCGAATCGCCTTGCGATTCCCTCGATTCGAGCGCGATCAATCGAAGGAGCAACGGCGATCACGATCTCTAAAGCGACCAGATCCTTCCGATCCGCAACGAGTCGCTCAATCGCCGCAAACTGAAGCGGTAGGTGGCGAGCTATTTCATTGCGCCGACTGCCTGGATAAAAACCGATCACGGGCACCGACGGATCTATACCCAAGGCATGCCGTGCAGAGCGCTGGGCATCCGCGGCAGGACGGGTCGCGACGGGCCGATCCAGAATCGGATGCCCAACTGCATCAACCGAAACCCCCGCTGCGCGGTAGAACGTCTCCTCGAAAGGCAGAACCACAGCGATCCTGTCCGCGCGAGCTCTAAGCTTAGGCAAACGACCGGAGCGCCAAGCCCATACTTGGGGGGCCACGTAATAGAGAACCCGCGCTTTCGACCGCCTGCGGACGATTCGCGCAAAGGGTAGATTGAATCCACCGGAATCGATAAGAACAACGAGTTCCGGCACTTCTCGATCAAGGCATTCGATCATCGAACGCCACGCGGAGTA
>DGPZ01000122.1 GCA_002390675.1 Deltaproteobacteria bacterium UBA4427 | reverse complement strand
CGACATCGTCCGTTTCGAGGATGTGTACGGTCGCAAAGACCGGAGCTAGTCGCGCGGCGTTTGACTCCCATCTCACCGATTTGCCGATCGGCGCCCTAGGCATCCTCGACCACCGGCGGGGATGGAACCGGCGGCGCCTCCGTGAATACCGAGGGCAAGGGCTGAGCGACCGGCGTGAGCGCCAGCATCAGCTGGGGTCGAAACATTTTCTCCTCGAACGCAAACCCGCGGCCAACTGATTTCAATATAAATCGCCCGTTCGATGCGCGCCTGAGGCAAGGTGTTTAAGCGCACTCGGCGTCTGCATACCAACGCTTGCGAAGAGCCTTCGCGTCGCCGACGATCCGGCCCATGTCGACTACCGCACCCCTGGCGAAGAAGAAGATCGAGATCAACGGCCTGCAAATGGCCTACCACGAGCGTGGCTTGTCCGCCGAGGAAGGCGATCCAATCGTCCTGCTCCACGGCAATCCGACCTCCTCCTATCTATGGCGCGATGTCGTTCCGCACCTCGAAGGTTCCGGCCGATGCATCGTGCCCGATCTGATCGGCATGGGCGACTCGGATAAGTTGCCTGAGTCCGGCCCCGATCGATACGGCTTCGTTGAACACCGCGGCTATCTTGATGCGCTGCTCGAAGCGCTCGGCGTGCGTGAAAACGTGACCCTCGTGATCCATGACTGGGGCTCAGCCCTCGGTTTCGATTGGGCCAACCGACATCGCGATGCCGTTAAGGGCATCGCCTACATGGAAGCGATCGTTCGCCCCGTCCCCTCTTGGGATCAATGGCCGAGAGCCGTGCAACCCGTCTTTCAGGGGTTCCGCTCGCCTAAGGGCGAAGAGATGTGCCTCGACAACAACATGTTCATAGAGGGCGTTCTCCCGAGCTCGATCATGCGCACGCTCTCCGACGAAGAGATGAACGAATACCGTCGTCCCTTCATGAACGCGGGCGAAGATCGACGACCTACCCTCTCTTGGCCGCGTCAGATTCCGATCGAGGGCGAACCGCCCGAGGTCGTCGAAATCGTGCAGAGCTACGCCGACTGGCTCGCAGAGAGCCAAGTCCCGAAGCTCTTCTTCGACGCAAAGCCCGGTGCAATCCTCCGCAAGGAATCCCGCGACTTCTGCATGGCATGGCCTAACCAGAAGATCGTCGAGATCGCAGGCATCCATTTCGTCCAAGAAGATTCGGCGGACGATATCGGGCGCGGCGTGAAGGAATGGCTCGCGACACTTTAAGGAGTGCCCGCATAACAACCGGCTAATCTGCCTATAGAATCGCCCATCAAATCGCCTTCATCGGCGCGCATGAAGTCGCCTACGAAAGTGCCAGCATCTTCTCGATCGGCAGTAATGCCTGCTTTGCGAGTTCCTCAGGGACCGTCACGCAGGGGCCTTCGCTCGCGAGGCAGTCGTAGAGCTTCTCGAGCGTATTAAGCCGCATGTAGGGACATCGATTACAAACGCAGCTCTCGTCCATGCCCGGCGCCTGATACAAGACCTTGCCCGGCGCCTGCTTCATGATGGAGTGGAAGACGCCGTCTTCCGTCGCGATGATCGACGGGCGATCAGGGGAAGCGACAGCGCGGGAGATGATCCCGGTCGTGCTTGCAATAAAATCGGCTTGATCGAGCACGGCTTGATCGCATTCTGGATGCGCGAGGACTTCAGCGTCCGGATGTTGAGCGCGAAGCTTTGCTAGGCCCTTCGCGCTGAAGAGTTCGTGCACGATGCATGCGCCCTGCCAGACGATTAGGTCGTCACGGCCAGTTTCTTTCGCGACCCATCGCGCGAGGTGACGATCCGGGGCGAAGATCAGCTTCTCCCCTTCGAAATGCTCGACCATCTTCACGGCATTCGAGGAGGTACAGATGAGATCACTCATCGCCTTCACGCCGGCGGACGCATTGATGTACGTGAGCACCTTGGCGCCGGGGTGATCGGCGACGAACGCTTTGAACTCTTCCGGCGGGCAGCCATCGGCGAGGGAGCAGCCGGCGTCCATGTCCGGCACGACGACGGGGATTCCCGGATTCAGGATGGCTGCGGTCTCGGCCATAAAGTGAACGCCGCAGAAGACGATCATCTTGCAATCGATCTCTTGTGCCGCGCGCGCAAGGGCGAGCGAGTCGCCGACGATATCTGCGAGTTCCTGGACCTCCGACTCCTGATAGAAATGCGCCAGGATCACGGCGCCCTTCTCTCGTTTGAGGTCGAGGATTGCAGCTTCTAGATCGGCCGGCCGGTCTTGGTTACCGAGGCTGACGGTCATGATGGGGTCTCCAGCAAGGGCGCATTTCGAGAGCACCAAGGGTACAGCGTCCGGCGGGGTCAGGCAGCTACGCGCATTGACACGCTTTGACTCGCAGAGCTCATCTCACGACCCGTCGCCGCCGAGGTTCTAGGAGGCGTCTTGGACCGGCTCAATAATCAAAGTAGGGACCCCATGAACGGGATCCCGGACTGTGCACACTCGCGTTCCTTCTTTGTGGCCCGTTCGGACTTCCGAAACGTCGAAGCCATCGGCAGCGAGGCGCGCTTGAAACGCATCGATGTCGGGAACCTGCCAGGCGAGACCACCAAAGCGGTCGGATTTTTCGGGCTGCGGATCGACCTTCAGCTTCGCGCCGATCTCGACCGTCGTCCCACCAACACGGAAAAAGATCAGCCGGACACCTCTCTTCTCGAAGGACTTGTCCAGAGCAAGACGTAAACCGAGGCCCTCCCCGTAGAAGTCGCGGGTCGCGTCCGGCGCCGGGCTCATCACGACTACGTGGTCGAGAGAGCGCACACGGGCCGCCGGATCGATATCGCCTTCCGGGTTCGGCTCGATCTGGACGGTCTCGCCCGTGACCAGCTCAACCGAGTTTCCCCGGCTTGCCGCCCGATCCAACACGTAAATTCCGTAGCAGCGGTCGAGCGCTCCTCCGTCCATCCGGCCGACACACTGCTCAGATTTGCTGATGCCGATCCCCTGGGCCGACAGCGCGGCCGTCGGGTCGTCGAGATCGCAGACGAAGCGCAGGCCGGCCTGGCCGAGGCGCTCCGCCTTTTTGCCTTCCTTCGATTCCTGCTCGGAACCGCGTGTCGCGTTTGTCGCCTCGCGTAATTCGAGCCCCGTGTTGGCGAGCCCGAAGAACGAGCTCCGAAGACCGCTCTCGAGATCCGTTTCGACTCGCGCCGCGGGTTGGCCCAAAAGCCGGGCATAATCTCGGGTCGCGGTGTCTAGGTCCGCCACCAGTACGATCGCGCTGTGAAGTCGCTCTATCATTGGGAGAACATCGCACGTCTTTCCGGAGTCGCCCGCCCCTCGCCCCCTTCCTGTTCCGGACCCGCTGCGCGATGCTGCGCCGCGCGGATTGCGGCCATCCCGTATGCTGCCTGGCCGACGCCCCTATCCCTTCCCCTCTCCTTTTCCCGATCCCGACCCGATCTGAGGAGGCTCGATGAGCCCGTCCGACGCAAACCTCTCCCCGAACGCCAAATCGGCTCCCCGTGCCGGCGGACGTGGCGCGCTCATCGCCATTTTGGTCGGAATCCTGATCGGTGGCGTATTCGTCGCAATTTCGATGGAGGGCTCGATCTTCGCCGGCCGCAGTAACTTGGCGATCGAGATCCGAATCAATGATCTAGATGAGCAGACTGGCCGGGACGTTTTGATTCCCACCTCGGGCTGGGTCCTTCAGATCTTCGCTCCAGAAGATCTCCCAGAACCCATTCTAGAGACCCTGAGCGTCACGCTTCGTGAAGAGCGCACCGGCACCACACTCGAAATCGTCGACCGACTACAGCGCGATGGCCGACTCGCATGGATCGTCGTCCCTGAAAATCTCGGCTTGGTCCCCGGGCTCTTTTCCGTTCGTGCCAGTCTGCACGACGCAGACGGCCGAGAGCTCGTCACTCATCGCCGCATCCGTATTCGAACCTGGCTCGGTGGCCCACCCATAGGCTCCCGCCAGGCCATTCATTTTGACTTCCTAGTCGACCGAGACAAAGACGGGCGCCCCGATTTCGAAACGGATCTCGAACGTTTCGGCCTAGCATCCCCAGAATCCAAGGGTCTCGCCGCAGCCGTTGCCGACCAACTCGCGTCCCGCGCCCTTAGCCGAGTACTCCGGGCCTACGATCCCAGTGACGACCCTAACGCCACGCGCCTAGCCCGCGATATCGTTTTCGTCCGGTTTCTTCTGGAAGCAGAATGGACGCCTTACACAACACGAATTTGTGTCGGCGGCAAGAACACAGCCTACCCCGACTCGGTCGGAAACGTTCGCTACGACCCGCGAAACGCAATCAAGGGACAACCGGAATGCGAACCACGGGATGAAGAGCCCGCCGCTGGTCTTTTCCCGTCGGAACTCACGGTTTACCGAAAGAGCGCGCTCTACCAGGAGATCCTCGCACCTTTCGATCCGGAACAAGGCGGAACGCCGGTCGGTCTCGCCGTCGGCGACGAAAACCTTCTGTCGGGCGAATCGGCTCGCAGCAAAGCGCTTCTGCGTGCCACCAATATCATGGGAGACGTCCTAGGGACGGTCATGGCCCACGAATCCGCGCACGCACTTGGACTCGTTCCGGCCGGCCGGCCCGGAGTCGGGCTCTTTGGCGGAAGCGAAGCGGATGGCGCGAGCTACGCGCATAACATCAATCTCGCCGGAAACCCCGAATCACAGCCCTGGCTCATGAACGAGGGGCGTGAGTTCTCCTTCGAAGACCTCGCGGGCCTCGGCGAAGCAGGAGAGCTTCGATTCCGCCCACTCAACCACGCGTACCTCAAGGATCGCGTCGTACTGATTAACGGCCGGAGCACCGGAAGCTAGGGATCAGAGATCCCAGAAAAAATCATCGTTCGTGAGTTCTTCGTCGCCCTTCTCAATGCGAACCTCTTCGCGCTCAGTCGGCGTCCGCATATCATCCCCCGATTCGAGACGTAAAACGAGCTCTTCTAAGTCCCGCGTCTCTGTCTCCCAATACTGCTCGGTCCCGAAATGTGGAAACGCATCAGGGAAAGCTGGATCTGACCATCGCTTGGCAATCCAGCCCGCATAGAACACGAAGCGGAATCCGCGCAGCGGCTCGATTAAAGAGAACGTGGATTCATCGAAAGACCTGAACGCGCGATAGGCTTCGACTAACACGCGGCGCTGGCGATCCGCCTCGATATCCCTGCCAGGAACCAGCATCCAAACATCCTGCACAGCCGGCCCGACAACCATGTCGTCGAAATCGAGAAAGAACCAACCGTCGTCGCCGCGCAGCAAGTTGCCTACATGGCAGTCGCCGTGGATCGGCTGCATCTCGACCCCAGCCGCACGCTCTTCGTAGACGTCGACTAGGCTTTCGACCGTCGTCACATAACGATCCCGACACGAGGGAGGCAGCCAATCTCCGCCTTCGAGAAGGTCGAGGGCCGCGAAGGGGATGCTATCCGCGTCGAGGAGGCCGCGATTCGGTGCCCCAAGATCTGCCGCGATCGTATGGATTCGTGCCATCAATCGACCGAGAACCGAGAGTTCCTCGTCCGTGAGTTCATTAGGTGATCGCCCGCCTGTTCGGGGCCAGATGGCGTAGTGAATATCCTCAACCGAATGCAAAGTGTCGCCGTCGGGAAAGGGAAGCGGCGCGCAGACCGGAATTTCGGCCGCCGTGAGAGCCCTGAGCAGCCGATGTTCATCGAGGATCGTTTCGCGGCTCCATCGCCCCGGGCGATAAAACTTGGCGACGACATGGCGATCGTCCTCGAGCCGCACATCATAGACCCTATTCTCGAGAGCATTGAGGGCGAAGCAATGCCCGGAGGGCTCGTGGCCCGCAGCCGCAACCGCCTGCAGGACGCGCTCGGGAGAGAGTCGGAAGAAGAACTCACTCTCGTTATCAATCACGGTCGCGACGGGGACATCATCAGGGGCATCAGGCATGGCCGGGAGCATACTCCGGGTGTCGCATTTGCCCCGCCGGGACTAATTCGGTAATTTTTTCAACCACTTAGGCCGGCGCACCGATACCGAAGGCAGCTCGGCTCGATTCTGCACTATTCCCGTGCAATCCCGTCCCCTCTCGCTGCCGATCCCACCTGTGCCTCCCGCCTCTGCCTTTGCCCCCTGCCACCCGAACGGAGACCCCCTGTGGCCCCCCCCGAATCCAAGACCTCGAACGCTTCCCCCAAATCCTCCGAGAAGCCCGCCCAGCGCGATCGCCCGTGGATGTTCCGGACCTACTCCGGCCACTCCTCCGCAAGCGCGAGTAATGCGCTCTATCGCAGCAATCTCGCGAAGGGTCAGACGGGTCTCTCGGTCGCCTTCGATCTCCCGACGCAGACCGGATACGACTCGGATCATTCCCTTGCCCGCGGTGAAGTCGGCAAGGTCGGCGTCCCGATCTGCCACATCGAAGACATGCAGACCCTCTTCGACCAAATTCCGCTCGACAAGATGAACACGTCGATGACGATCAACGCGACGGCGGCCTGGTTGCTCTCGCTGTACATCGCGACTGCCGAACGCCAAGGCGGGAACAAGGGCGACCTTCGCGGCACGACCCAGAACGACATCATCAAAGAATATCTGTCGCGCGGGACCTTCGTATTCCCGCCCAATGCCTCGATGCGCCTCACCAGTGAAATCGTTTCGTACACCGTCGACCAAGTTCCGAACTGGAACCCGATGAACGTATGCTCCTATCACCTGCAGGAAGCAGGGGCGACGCCGGTTCAGGAGATCGCCTTCTCCATGGCCAACGCGATTTCGATCCTCGACGTCGTGCGCGCCATGCCCGAAGTCTCGGACGAAACCCTTACCCGCGTTTTCGGACGCATCTCATTCTTCCTAAACGCGGGCATCCGCTTCGTTGAAGAGATGTGCAAATGCCGCGCGATGAACATCCTCTGGGAAGAGATCGGCCGCGAGCGCTACGGCATCACCGAGGCCAAGATGCTTCGCCTTCGCTATGGCGTTCAGGTCAACAGCCTGGGCCTCACTGAAGCCCAGCCCGAAAACAACATCATCCGCATCGCCCTCGAGGCGTTAGGCGTGACGCTTTCCAAAAAAGCGCGTACGCGCTCCTTACAGCTTCCTGCCTGGAACGAAGCACTCGGCCTGCCGCGCCCCTGGGACCAGCAGCTCTCGCTACGTACGCAACAAATCCTCGCGTACGAGACCGACCTGCTCGAGTACGGCGATCTCTTCGACGGTTCTCATGTTGTCGAAGCGAAGACCACGGAGCTCCTCGAGGCGGCTCGAGCCGAGCTCCAGCAGGTTCTCGACATGGGCGGCGCAGTCACGGCGATCGAGAACGCGTACATGAAGCAGAAACTCGTCGAGAGCCACACGGCCCGCATCCGAGAGATCGAGTCCGGAGACCTAACGGTCGTCGGCGTGAACGCGTATCAGGAGGCCGTCGACTCTCCGCTCGTCGAAGAGGGATCGGGCTCGATCCTAAAGGTCGACGAGAACGCCGAGCGCGAGCAAATTCAGTCGCTCGAAGCGTTCCGAAAATCACGCAGTAGCGCTGACGTAAAGAGCGCGCTCCAGAATCTCGAAGACGCGGTCAATAACGGCGACAACATCATGCCGCCCTCGATCGCTGCCGCTAAGGCGGGCGTCACAACCGGCGAGTGGTCACAGGTCCTCCGCACCGTATTCGGCGAATACCGCGCGCCGACCGGTGTCGTGGCAGCGCCCATGAGCCATGCAAACGACGAAGTCTCTGCGGTCCGCATGCGTGTTGACGGTCTTTCCGAAAAACTCGGACGACGACTCAAGATCCTTGTGGGTAAGCCCGGACTCGACGGACACAGCAACGGTGCCGAGCAAATCGCCGTGAAGGCCCGCGACGTTGGCATGGAAGTCGTCTACGACGGCATCCGTTTGACGCCCCAGGAAATTGTTCAATCCGCTCAGGATGAAGGCGTTCACGTAATCGGTCTGTCGATCCTTTCCGGATCTCATGGTGTACTCGTGACCGACGTCGTCGAGCTGCTCCGCGAAGCGGGCATGGCCGATATTCCGGTCGTTGTCGGCGGCATCATCCCCGAGGACGACGCACGCAAGCTGCGAGACGCGGGCGTGCGGCGGGTATATACGCCGAAGGACTTCGACATGACGCGCATAATGGACGAAATTGTCGAAGTGGTCTCGGAGTCGAATGGAGTCTGAGAACGGTGTGACGAATTCAGGCCCGAACGGCTCAGCCCGCGAAGCGGCGGGTGAGGCGACAGCCCTTGCGAAGCGCGTGCTTGCAGGCGAACGCGCCGCCATCTCCCAGGCGCTGAATCAAGTCGACGACAACCGGGCAGACTATCAAGAACGGCGTTTCGCTCTGCTTGATGCCCTCGAAGCGGCACCTTCAGGTGTGCGAATCGGAGTGACCGGCGCACCCGGCGCAGGTAAGTCGACACTCCTCGATGCGTTAGTTTCGGGACTGAGGGCTCGCGGCCGTTCGGTCGGGGTGCTGGCAGTAGACCCCTCGAGTCAGAGAACCGGCGGTGCTCTTCTTGGGGATCGTATGCGACTCAGCTCGAGCGCTCGAGACGCTGGCGTTTTCCTTCGCTCTCTCGCCGCCCGAGATCAGCTCGGAGGCCTCTCGGAGGTCACGGGGCCAAGCCTCGACGTGCTCTCACGCGCCTTGGATTTCGTCTTTGTCGAAACCGTCGGCGTCGGCCAATCGGAAGCCGGCGTGATCGACCTCGTCGATAGCTTGGTCTTCGTGGTTCAACCGGCGGCAGGCGACCTCATCCAATTCATGAAGGCGGGCATTCTCGAATGGCCCGACGTGTTCTTCGTCAACAAGGCCGACCTAGGAAAGGTCGCGACACGATCCGCCGCGGAACTCCGCGCCGGGCTCGATCTCGGACATCGCCGCGACCCCAACCGACTCCCTCCGGTACTATGCGGATCTGCGAGAGATAATGTTGGCATCGATGAATTGATCGAAGCGATCGACGAACACGAGAGGTATCTGAAGTCGACAGGCCAAGGCGAAATCCGACGCGACGAAGGCCGCGTAGCTCGCATCGAGCAAGCCCTTAACGCTCGTTACGGACATTTCGGCATCGATCGCCTTGGTGACGAAGCCGCCCGAAATGCTGCGTTCCAGGAGTTCAAAGGCGTCTCCGCTCTGCACGCGATTGCCGAGCTCGGCCGTAGGATCGAGTCACGGCTTGCGGCCGACGACGCGTGAGTGATCCGCGCCAATTGCAGCCCGAGCACTGCGGCCAGGCATCGCCATGACGTCTAAACAGTCATCTCAACGAGGCTTCCTCTCCAAGATCGGGAAGCTGATACGCACGATCCTAATCGCGCTCGTCGTCGCGTTCCTCGTGGGATTCACCTTCGGAACGCTGCTGCGCGGAGAAGTCGACAAACCCGTTCGGTATATCGGCGCCCGTGATCGCGGTGATCACGACTGTCATATTTATCGCGTCGATAGCGTTGTGCCGGCGCGAGTCCATCACGCTTCGTTAGCCGTTTGTACGACCTACCCAGGCGACGTCCGCGACACCTAGTCGCGCATTCTCGTGGCGTGCGATCACAAAAAGCAAATCAGAAAGTCGGTTGAGATAACGCAAAGAAGACTCCGCCACCGATTCTCCTTCGGTCGCGGCCAAACCAACAACCGCCCGCTCCGCCCGACGACAAACCGTCCGCGCGACATGAAACGCCGCAGCCGCCGAACTTCCGCCAGGCAAGATGAAGGTCTTGAGCGGCTCGAGGCCTTCTTCGAGCCGGTCGATTAAGGCTTCGATCGCGGCAATATCTGTGACGGCAACACCAGCAATGCCGTACTTCTCACGATGTTCAGGATCCGGGGTCGCAAGCGACGATCCGAGATCGAAGAGCGCGCTCTGAATCGTCTGAAGCATTTCCGTTAGTTCGGGATCAAGATCGGTTGCTGCCGCGACGCCAACAAAGGCGTTCAGTTCGTCAACGTCGCCATAGGCCGCGACCCGAGCTGCATCTTTACCTACGCGATCGCCGCCAAAGAGATCCGTCTGACCCGCATCGCCCCGTTTTGTATAGATTTTCATGAGACCTAACGTCTTCCCGCAAGTTCCGCATCGACGAGTCGAGCGAGTTCATCATCTGTGTCCGAACCGGCATTCGCTTCGGACGGTGAGGCCTTAGCCGCTGACGCGGCCGCATCTCCAACCGAAGAATGTTGATTATCTGGGCGAGTTTGCGAATCATCGTCGTCGCGTCGCCCAACCATTCGACGGAGAACGAAGGCGGCGATCCCGCCACCTCCGAGGAATCCGGCGACGGGGAAAATATAAGCCCAAAGCGTTATGCCTTCGGCCGGAGGTGCCCCAAGAATCTCTTCGCCGAAGCGCTCGATCAATTGTTCGACGACCTCATCTTGCGAGGCCCCAGCAGCTTCCTGGATCGAAATCCACTGAACTAGTTCGGCTGCCTGAGGGCTCGGGCAGGATGACAGAGTACGGCCCGGGCAATACGGGCTCATCAACTCACCGGCGAGATCGTAGGCATAGCCTTCAGCAAACGAAATGCTCGCAAAAAGACCGAAGACCAAAGCCGCAACTGCGGCCTGCGTAGTCACGAGTCGCCACACAAATGAGGCCCTAAGCATCGTCTTCATCTCTAGATATCCCACTGAAGCTGCATGGCTTCATCTTCTTCGTCGCCAACAGCACCTCGCACCAATTGGCGCGGAGCCTCGGCCATTACACGCGTTCCAGGCGGAACGCTCTCGGTCAAGAAGACGCTGCCACCAATCACGCTCCCCTTCCCGATCACAGTCCTGCCACCTAATACAGTCGCACCGGCATAGATCGTGACGTCTTCTTCGATCGTCGGGTGACGTTTTTTCCCACGAAGAGAAGCAGCATTTCGCAGCGAAGCCGCACCGATCGTAACGCCCTGATAGAGGCGGACGCGGTCGCCTATGATCGCGGTTTCGCCGATCACTATTCCCGTGCCGTGATCGATGAAGAAGAAATCCCCGATCGTTGCGCCGGGATGGATATCGATCCCCGTTCGGTCATGAGCGTATTCGCTCATGATGCGTGGCAATAGCGGAACGCCGTAGAGATAGAGTTCGTGGGCGATGCGATAGACCGCGAGCGCTCGAATCGAGGGGTAGGCCACGATGATCTCGTCATAGCCCGCCGCCGCAGGGTCCCCCGCATAGGCTGCTTCAACATCACGCGAGAGCTTTTCACGAAGCTCGACGAGAGAAGCAATAAAGCGTGTCGTTAGTTCTCCAGCAGTCTCTCCGTCTTCAGGAAGATCCACCTGCTCAAGCAACTTAAAGAGTCCGTCGGCCACCCCGGGGACTTCCGAACGGAGCTCCGCCGGATCCACGCGAAAACGCAACAAGCGCTTCGTGCGGTCGACCCACTCGACGACCTGGTTGGGATCCAAAATCCCGCCACAGACGGTCTCTGAAAGAACCGTTTCCTCGCAGCCTGCGAGGCCTTCGATCGCATCTTCCAGAACATCTACTGGGCAGTAAAATTCTTCTGCCGGCTCTTTTCCGAGCGTGCGGATCGACGCGGTCGCCGATCGCGGCGCCGTTGATGATGATGTCGGGTTGCTCGCCATCTCTCGACTCCTCATGCCGAACGATCACCATAGAAAAATGGCCACTCGCTGGGCTGGGTCGCGTAGGGGAAGTGCGGACCAGGCCTGAAGCCGGGTCCAGCGTCCATAGGATGCCCCACATCCGCAGGCCCCACACCCATCGTCTCGTAAACGCAGTTCTCGCGCAGGCCCCCGGCAGCCAGCCCTTCGACCGCCTATCCTGTTGCCCACACGCTTTAACGAGGAGTTCGATTGGCAACCCAGCCTTTCGCGACACCCATTCGCTTCGAGCGGGGAGCCCGAGTGGCAACGCAGCCTTCGACATCAGCCTCTACCCTAGACAAAGCGGGCTCTGCCACCGCCGTATCCGAGTCTAAGAACCCCATCTACAGTCACTCGCGGCTCTCGAGCTTCGAAAATTGCCCGAAGCAGTTCGAGTATCGGTACATCCAAAAGATCCCGAGCGAATCCGAAGGCGTGGAAGCCTTCGTAGGCAAGCGAGTCCACGAGATTCTCGAGCGCCTCTACATTTTCGTCGGCCGCGGCCAGCTCCCCGGCATCGAGAAAGTCATAGACCGCTATCACAAGCTCTGGGAAGAGACCTACGACGCGACTCGCGTGCGCATTGTCCGCGAGAACACCCCGCTCACCTATTACCGACGCCTCGGCGAGGATTGCATCCGCGGCTACTACCTCAAGCACTACCCCTTCGACGAATCGGAGACCCTCGGGATCGAGAAGCGTGTCGTCTTCTCCCTCGACGATGCTGACGAGTACCGAATGCAGGGCATCATCGATCGCATCTCCCGCGCACGTGATGGGGCCATCGAAGTCCACGACTACAAAACCGGCGCCCGTGTCCCCTCTCAGCGCATCCTCGACCAGGACCGCCAGCTCGCGCTTTATCAGATCGGCCTCGCTCGCACCTATGGCAGCGACGTCGAATACCGACTCGTTTGGCACTACGTCGCAAAAAAACGGATGTGCGTTTCTACTCGAAACGCCGACCAACTCGTCGAATTGAGAAAAAACACCATTGCTCGGATCGACGAGATCCAAACCGCGACCGAGTACCCGGCTCGAAAGATCGCCCTGTGCAATTGGTGCGAGTACAAGAGCCGCTGCCCGCTTCACGCGACGCCGGAGATGCTCGCCAAGATCGAGGCCGAAGAGGCCGTCGCTGCAGAAGAAGCCGCGCGAAAGAAGGCCGAGGCTGAGGCTCAGATGGATTTGATCTGAGCGGCTGCGGACCGCCTCAGCCGCTCTTAGGGCTGACCCCACGTCCAACGCGCCAATACTTCGAGACCCCCGAACCCGCCCAAGCTCTTTGCTAGCGTCGAAGCCATGGGTCTAATAATCGAGCGCATCCCCACCTTTGGCGATAACTACACCTATCTCGTGATCTGCGACGAAACACGCGAAGCCGCAATCGTCGATGCACCGGAAGAGGATCCCGTCGTCGCTCGAGTCGAGGCCACTCGAGCGGACGTCAAGCTGATCCTGTCTACGCATCACCACTTCGATCACTCGATGGCCAACCCCCAGCTTGCGGAGCGCTACGGCGTCCCGGTCTACGGGCACGTCTCCGACGCCGAGCGCATGCCCGGTCAGACGCAAGGCATCGACGAGGGCGACACGGTCAAGGTCGGCAACCAAACCGGGGAGGTACTATTCATTCCTTCTCACACAATGGGACACGTCGCCTACTACTTCCCTGAATCGAAGGCGGTCTTTACGGGCGACATGCTATTCGCCGGCGGTTGTGGACGGCTCTTCGAAGGTGACGCGCAGATGATGTACGACGCGCTCTGCAAGAAGCTATTCGCTCTGCCCGACGACACCCTCGTCTACTGCGGCCATGAGTACACAGAAGGCAACCTGAAATTCGCGCTCACCGTCGAACCCGACAACGCCGAAATCAAGGAACTGTTCGATCGCGTGTGCGCTCTTCGTGCGAAAGCGGCAGAGGATTGGCATGACGCCACGCCGGCGGAGATGACGATCCCTTCGACGATTGCCCAAGAGAAGGCAACGAACCCGTTCATGCGTGCCGACACGGCCGAAGAGCTTGGGCGAATTCGCGAACTCAAAGATAACTTTTAGACGGAGAGTGAGTTGATTCCTGATGGGGCGGTGACTAATAGATATGAGCATCGGGTCGGGTTTCATGAAACCGATGCGATGGGGATCGTGCATCACTCGAATTACTTAAAGTACTGCGAGAATTCTCGGGTTATTTGGCTTGAGACGCACGACAAGAGTTATTCAGATTGGATGGAATTGGGGCTTCACTTCGCAGTGACTCGCGTTGAACTGGACTACAAGCAGTCCGCCTGTTTCGACGACATCATCTGCGTGACGACGTGGCTTGAATGGGTACGCGGCGCGTCTCTCGCCATGGCGTATGAGATCCACCGCGACGAGACGCTGCTTCTCACGGGCCGCACCGAACATGCTTCGATCAATGGTGACGGCAAGGTCCGCCGCTTTCCGCGCGAAGATCGAGATCGCATGCGCAAGCTATGCCTGCCCGAATATCGCAGTTAGGCTCGCTCGGAACGAACGCTCGAGCTACAGCCCAGCCCAACTCAGGTCTTCTTCGCACCTAACAGGCTCTTCAAATCTGCAACTCGCAGCTTCATTTCGCGCTCGAACCAATTCGTCGTGTTCTGAATCACTTCGAGCGCGTCGCCTTGGCCCGACCAATGAGTGCGGACCACATCGGGATGCACATGATTCAAAAGCCGCGACAAGCATGCGGCGACTATGAACAAGTCGTCCAGAAAGCCAATCGGGCCTAACACAATCGCCGGCAGGACATCAATCGGCGAGATGACATAGGCCACGCCAGCGAGAGCGATCCCTTTTTCGACAAGCGGCACCCGTCCATCTCGAAGCAGCCGCATCAAGAGAATCGTCAGGTCCGGCAAGAGCAGAATAATGTCTCGCATCCCGGAACTTCCGCTCGAGTTAGGGACTACAAGATTATCGCGCAGACGGTCGTAGAGTCTACGTTCGCGGGGGTTCAGCTCTATCGTCACAGCGGGACGGTTCATCTCATCACCTACCAGCGCTACCGGGCTTCGTTCCCAAGGCTACGGCCCTTCTTCAAATCCCGCAGCCTTTGATCTACCGATCGATCGCCACCGAGACGCTTCGGCCCCGGAGGCGGGGGCTTTGTAGCCGAACGAAGAATCCCGAGTATCGCTTCACCCTCGACTTCGTCATCGAGCCGCAATCCCAAGAGTGACGCAATCGTCGGTGCAACATCGATCAGTTCGACCCGCGGCAAGCGAACTCCGTTCCGAATCCCACGGCCCCAGGCGACGAATCCCACGGAAGCCTCGGCGTCTTTCGTCTCTCCGTTGCGCAGCACGCCTGCTGTACCTCGCAGAATCGACGGCGTACTCGCGGGCCCAACGAGCTCGTCTCCAAACACAACCCCCGGCTTTGCCACTAGGGCAAACCAAGCCTGAGGGTCACCACCCGACTCAGCAAGCCGCTTGGCCGAAATCACTTCGAAGGCGCCGGTGCGTTCCGCCTCAGCCATCAATACCTTGCGTGCATCCAGCGCATTCCTGGCGTCCCGCGCATAAATATAGGCCGACCGCCCATTGGAGCGCGCCAACGCGAGCCAGCTCCGCACGCCGGTATCAGATCGCGGATCGCGACCGACGAGGCCCGCGCGAACAAGTATGACGTTAGGCGATACGGTAGTGTGGACCGGATGGAAGGCTACATCTCCCACGACAAAAATTGCCGTATCGGAGAGCTTATTATTCACCGAAAGACATTCCTGCAGACGGACGATCTCCGTATCCACCCGAGCCAAGGCATCATCCGCCTCCACCGTGCCCGGACCTGCTCCGTAGAACAGAGGCAACGTCTGATCGAGTCGGATCAACCAGAGCCCTGCATCGCGCTCGGCTGCGATAAGTTGACATGCGATCTCGACGA
Source organism: Deltaproteobacteria bacterium UBA4427 (assembly GCA_002390675.1). Classification (GTDB taxonomy): domain Bacteria; phylum Myxococcota_A; class UBA9160; order UBA9160; family UBA4427; genus UBA4427. The sequence goes on along the minus strand of DGPZ01000122.1, from coordinate 8,370 downwards.
TTGCGCTGTCCTTCTCTTCCGCGTTAGGCCAACTCGCGGGATTTCGTTCCTTGTTCTCTCGGCTAATTATTTCTCGTTCGGCCAGGGCCATCGCCTCCAGTTTTTGCCAGACGATCGGACTCGCGCCCCCTCGAACCTGCGAGAGCCAATCATCCGCGATGGCCACATTGCGTTCCGGCAGGATGCGCTCGATCCGCGCACCGGAAGTCGTCGGCCAGCCTAAAGAAACGACGCCTCGCCCCAAAGCCGCATCCCAGAGCGGCGTCCCCTGGAAGGAGCGATGGTCCATGAAAGGGATCGCACGCCCGCCATCATCATCAAGCGTGCTGTCCGCGATAATTCCGTGTCGTGCAGGAGAGAGGCCAGTCACGATCGTCGCATGGCTGGTCCGAATGGCTCCAGGCGAAGGCGGCATCGCGGCCAAGCCGGTCGCGCCTTCCCGGGCGAGGCGTGCGAGCGACGGCATGTGCACGAGCGCACCGTCCGCCGCTGCATGACCAAAGGGATCGAGATAATCGGAAGCCTGCAGGCCAGCAACGCTGATCATCATCACACGGCGGGGCGGCCCTTCTTGGAAGCGCGCCTGCTTGCGTGGGTCCTCTCGAATCAACTCTCGGCGGTCCTCGAGCGTCGGGGTTGCACAACCAAGAAGGCCAGCAAGGAAAATCGTCGCCATCGCACCCGCAATCCCGCGGAAACCCAAGGTCTCGCCGGGCGGAGAAGATGATATATTCGACGCCTGCGGCGCCGAGCCTCGCCGCTGTCCATAAAATGACTCTTTCATCTTCGTCCCCATCGCAAGCTCCCCTCTCAGAGAACTGATCTCGCCCCAAATAGAGGGGCTCCTCGCCCGATCCGGCGTCGTGCCCCACCCCCTGGGTCACGGCGATCCTGACGTGTCGGTACGATGCGGGAGCCAAGAAGGCCTGTCGAGCCGCCTGCCACGATTCTTTTTCTACTTTGAAAACAATGGCTTAAAAGTACTGAGGGGAGCCTCAACCGCGAAGGTCGCGTAATATCGCCTTCGTCATGGAGCCAGCTGCGACATTCGAAGAGGTTCAGATTCCCCTGCCCGAGCCAATCCACGGGCGCACCCACCTCAGTGGCGTGCTCGGGATTCCTGAGTGGTGGCCCACCGGTGAACGAATTGCCGTCGTGATCGCCCATGGTGGAACCAGCAATTATCAGGACCCCATGATTACGGCCCAATGCGATGGGCTGACCGAACGCGGTTATATGACGCTCCGATTCAACTTCCCGTTCGCAGAAGCCGGCAAACGGGCCAGCTCTGATTCGCCGGCGATCCTTGAACGCGCTTATCGCGCCGCTCTCAATCTCCTCGGCCGGGACACCGACGCCCTGCCCGCGCGCCTGCTTGTTGGCGGCGTAGGCGTAGGAGGTCGAGTAGCCGCCGGGCTCGTATCTGATCGACTCCAAACCGACGGGCTCTTCGTGCTCGGCTTTCCGCTTCATCCCCAGGACAAGCCGGACCAAAGCGATTCGGAAGTCCTGTTCCGATGCACTACACCGACGCTCTTCATTCAGGGAACACGCGATCGCCGCTGCGACGGCAGAGCTCTTCGCTCGGCCCTGCGACGGGTTGGCGCACCGATTCAGCTTTACGACGTAGAGGAGGCCGATTCCTCTTTTAATGTCCCGAAGAAAAGCGACCGTACGAAGGAGCAGGTCCACGCCGAGATATTCAGCGTCCTGTCGAACTGGATCGCTAGCCGTCTCGCCTGACTCAACCCTTTACCTGAGTCCTCCCGTTTGAAAGGAAGTTCTGATGGCCGCAACCAGCGACCTCTACTTTGCACAACAAGCCGTCGGCGAAATGGCGAACCTCGCCTATCTCGTCGGCAGCCGCGAAACCCGCCAGGCCTATGTCATCGACCCCGCTTGGGATGTGCAGGGCTTGATCGATGTCGCCGCCAAGGACGGGATCGAAGTCGTCGGTGCGCTCGTCACTCACTACCACCAAGATCACATCGGCGGTGAGATTTTCGGCCACAACATCGAAGGCCTAGCGAAGCTCCTCGAGATCGCTCCGATGCCGATCCACGTGAACAAACACGAGGCCGAGGGAACGATGAAAGTTTCTGGTGTCTCAGAAAGCGATCTTGTTCGACACGAAGGCGGCGATTTGCTCGAACTAGGCGGCGTCGCGGTCCGCTTGATTCATACGCCTGGGCATACACCGGGAAGCCAGTGCTTCCATGTCGAAGAGCGAGACCAGGCCGGCCAGCTCGTCTCGGGGGACACGCTCTTTCTGAATGGATGCGGACGGGTGGACCTGCCCGGAGCGGATCCGAAGGCGATGTACGAGAGTCTCGAAGCGCTCAAACAGCTGCCCGACGACACCACGCTCTACCCCGGGCATCTCTACTCCCCCGAAGGGCATGACTCTATGGAAGCCCAGAAGCGCTCGAATCCGTATCTGCGTGCCACAGATGTGGACACGTTCCTGTCGTTTATGGGCGTTTCTTCTTAACTGCGGAAACGACTCGCGTCTTTCGAAAAGACAGACTGCGAGACACGTTTAGGGCCCTTGGGCTACGACGCGTTGCGTTGAAATTCGTACCCTCGGGCGGTAGAGTCGGCCCGTTCGAATCCCGGCCTCCCTTACACGTGCCGGGATTCCACTCATCAATTTTAGAATCATAACCCCGCAACTACTCGCCCAGGCAGCTCCGTATTCCGGACGCGGCTTGGCCGGAGGAGGCTCGCCCCCATGAAGGTCATGGTGTGTCTGAAGCAGGTCCCCCATCAGGACGCACGTCTCGACGTGAACGCCGATGGAACCTGGATTCAAGAAGACAACATTAAGTTCGAAATTAATTCTTATGACACCTACGCCGTCGAAGAGGCTCTTCGCCTCAAGGACGCAGGCGACGCGGAAGTCGTCGTGGTGTCGATCGGTCCTGACCGCGTGACCGCGGCGCTTCGTACTGCGCTTGGCATGGGTGCTGACCGAGCCGTCCACGTGAACGATGCCGCCGCGCAAGGCGCTGATGCTCTCGGTATTGCCAAGATCCTCGCGGCAGTCGCGAAGGAAGAAGGCGCGGACGTCATATTCGCTGGCCTCATGGCTGAAGACGACAATGCCTCGGCGATTCCGCCGATGGTTGCTGAGCTCCTCGGCTTCCCGTCCGCGACGGGCGTGCTCGCCACGGACTTCAGTGCTGACACCGTTACGGTCGAGCGCGAGCTCGAAGGTGGCGCGCTGGAAGTTGTCGAACTGCCGAAGCCCTGCCTCATTGCGATCCAGTCCGGTGCCAATCAGGTCCGGTATGCGTCGCTCAAGGGCATCATGCAGGCCAAGAAGAAGCCGGTTGACGTGAAGACGTTGGCTGATCTCGGCCTCGCGGAATCCGCCAGTGCGGCCCAGAACAAGACCACGGTCAACAAGGTCTACGTGCCCGCCAAGGGCGACACCGCCGAGATCCTTTCCGGATCCACAGACGAAGTCGTCGGACAGCTCGTCACGAAGATCAAGGAACTGGGACTTCTTTAATTTGCGGGTGCATGCGCACCCTGGGCCGCAGGCGCTCGCTCCGATGGAGCGGGGGACCGTACGGCCTAACAAAGGAGAAAACGATGGGAACTATCCTTGTCGTTGCTGAAATTCAGAAGGGCGCGATTCGCGACGCGAGCTACGAGCTCGTTGCGGCCGCGCGTGGCATCGAAGGTGCCGAGGTCAATGGCCTCGTCATCGGTTCGGGTGTCGGTGATCTCGCGAGTGAGTTCGCGAGTAAAGGTGCGGGCAAAACGCTAGTCGTCGATGACCCAGCAGCTGCTAACTACAACGTTGATGTCTGGAGCAAGGCAATCAAGGCGGCCGCTGAGGCCTCTGGCGCTGACTTGATCCTGATCTCGAACACGCCCACGGGCTGGGACGTTGCGCCGCGCATTGCGGCCGGCCTCGACTGTGCGTTCGTCTCCGACGCAATCCGCGTTGCGGGCGGCGACGGCGGCTACAACCTGGTCCGACGCATCTTCAATGGCAAGCTCGATGCCGAGGTCTCGACCTCAGGCAAGACGGTTGCTTCGATGCAGCCCGGAGCAGGTACGGCCTACGAAGGTTCGAGCGACGGCGGCACAGAAGCACTCTCGACTGACCTGAGCGCGATTGCGAAGTTCGTCGAGATCAAGATCGCCGCGTCGACAGGTGTCGATCTCACAAAGGCGGACGTGATCGTTTCGGGTGGCCGCGGTGTCGGAGACCCGGAGAAGTTTCCGGAAATCATCCAGCCTCTCGCCGACGCGCTCGGTGGTGCCATGGGCGCCTCGCGCCCGGTCGTCGATGCCGGCTGGCTCGACCATCCTTACCAGGTTGGTTCCTCCGGGCAGATCGTAGCTCCGAAGCTGTATATCGCGGCGGGTATCTCCGGCGCGATCCAGCATCTCGTCGGAATGAAGGCCTCGAACTTCATCGTCGCGATCAACAAGGATCCCGATGCACCGATCTTCGAAGTCGCTGATGTCGGTATCGTTGCCGATCTCTTCGACATCGTTCCGGCCCTGAGCGAGGCGGTGAAGGCTGCGAAGGGCTAAACGCCCTCCGGCTTAGGACGGTCCGCCTGCTGCTCTTCACGGAACTTGCACGACGGAACGTACGAAATAAAGAGGCCTACGGAGCAATCCGTAGGCCTCTTTTCGTTTCGGATCCGTAGAACGTGAGGATCGTCTCGGGGTTATTCCCCATTTAGCCCGACGACCATAAACCACGAGGCGCCATCGACCGATCCCAATCATCGTGGAACCTGACCGAAGAATATTGATCGTCGACTCCCCAGGCGGAGCGCTCCAGCAGCTAACAATGGAACTGCTAGGCCGCCACTTCGAAGTGCACTACGCATCGGATGCTGACGAAGCGCAGCTAATCGCCGCCGAAACCGACGGCCAGATCAGCGTGGTACTTTTCACAGCGGATGTTGAACTCGAAAACGTACCCGACCTCGCGGCTCGCTTTGGCGTTCCTGCGGACGCGCTGATTCCCCTCGGACATAGGCCTCCTGAGCGCGTCGTCAAAGCGCTTCACCATCACGGCGTACGCTGGCATCTATGGGACGATCCGCAGGATGAATCGATCCGCTTCGTGATCTCCGGTGTCCTTCATGATCACGCTCCCTTTGAACTCCGCCACCACCTGCGGGTCCCGACCAAACTCGAAGCCCGTTTCGAAGTCGAAGGCCAAAAGACCGAAACAAGCATCCGCGACATCGGCATAGGCGGGGCTTGCCTCGTCGGCGGGGTCATCGGCGAAGCCGGAGACTACGGCGAGCTGCGCTTCCAAGTCGGGATCAACGAAGTCTCGATCCTCACGCGAACCGCCTGGGTGACCCCCGGCGAGGGCGACTCCCTTCGCATAGGAGGCGTCAGCTTCCAGGAAGTCGATCACGAGACCGGCATCCTCCTCGACGAGCTACTCGAGTCCGTACTCGCGCGACATCGCATTCAGCCCTAGCGCTTCTACGCGTCCAACGCGTCTAAATTAGGCCGACTTCCAGCGATCTGAGCCACGAGCAGAACCGGGCCACCACGCGTGGGGTCATTCGATTCGTATTCCAAAATACCCCGGTTTCGTCGAACTCGGTTTTGCCTAACACTAATGTGCGTCATAACGTTCGTGCTCGCGCGAAAAACCCCGACCCCAGACGCAGCCGCCCGACACGCCGAAGCGGCCTGAACCGCGAAGGCCGCATTTCGCGCGGAGAGCCCTTGCGCCCTTTTTTCTCGATTACTTCGACCTTCTGCCTTTCCCTCTTTCTCGCCGCAAGCCCCGTCATGGCCAGCGTACTCGGCGAGCGAATCACGCCCGACGAGCTGCCGGCGGGTGGGCTCCTCTTCCAAACGGAAGACGGCTATCGCCAAGCCCCAACCCTCGGAACCGACGTCGAAATTGATGCCGCGGGACTCATTGCCCGAACGAAGGTCACCCAGCGATTCACGAACCCGACCGAGCAGTGGGTGGAAGGCATCTACGCCTTCCCCCTCCCGGAAGGTTCTGCCGTCGACTTTCTACGCTTACGGATAGGAGACCGGATCATAGAAGGTCGCGTAGAAGAGCGTGCCCGCGCCAAGGCGACCTATCAAAAGGCCAAGCGTGAGGGGCGAAAAGCCAGCCTGGTCGAACAAGAGAGACCCAATATTTTCACGACGAGGATCGCGAACCTCGGCCCAGGAGAAACCATTGAAGTCGTCCTGGCCTTCCAAGAGGAGCTTCGTTACGACGCCGGGCGCTTCTCGCTTCGTTTCCCCCTCGTTGTAGCGCCTCGCTACATCCCTGGAACCGAAAACGTCCGGGGCTTCAGTGGCTCTGGCTGGTCGACTAACACTAATGAGGTGTCGGACGCGGCCCGCATCACGCCGCTCGTTTCGCTACCAGGCCAGGCCCCCAACAAGCCAGCCATTCTCCACCCTGTCCGAATGCAAGTCACCCTCGATATGGGCTTTCCTCTCGATGTCGTCGAGAGTCCGAGTCACTCGATCAAGCTCAACCGCGGTAAGGGCAACACGTACACGGTTGGCTTCACTGAAACGAGCGTTCCCGCGAACGCCGACTTCGTGCTTGAGTGGCAACCCTTGGTCGGAGACGCACCAAGCGCCGCGCTCTTCCGTCACAGTTGGGAGGAGGATGACTATTTGCTGATGATGGTGATGCCGCCTCGTGCGCAGGAAACGAACCTCCCGCGACTCTCCCGAGAAACGATCTTCGTCATCGACACCTCTGGCTCGATGGGCGGTGAGTCGATTCGCCAAGCTCGAGCGGCCGTCTCGATCGCGCTCGAATCGCTCCGTCCCGAGGACTCGTTCAATGTGATCGAATTCAACTCCGTCCACCGCACTCTATTCCCCGCTTCTCGCCCCGCAAGCACCGAGGCTGTCGCTCAGGCCCGAGAGTGGGTTCAGCACCTTCAGGCGGACGGCGGAACAGAGATGCGCTCCGCCCTCGAGGCCGCGCTCCAAGTCGGCAGTGAGTCACGCGCCGTGCGCCAAGTCATCTTCGTGACCGACGGCGCCGTCGGGAACGAAAGCGCGCTGATCAGCCTAATCACAGAACGCCTAGCAAAAAGCCGTCTGTACACGATCGGAATCGGCTCAGCCCCTAATGCCCATTTCATGACCAAGGCGGCCCAGTTCGGCCGCGGCACATTCACCTATATCGGTCGGCCAGAAGAAGTCAGTGAAAAGATGCGCGAGCTCTTCTCGAAGATCGAGCAACCGGTCCTGCACGACCTAACGATCGACTGGGCGGGTGCCACGGTCGAGGCGTGGCCGAAACGAATTCCGGATGTCTACCTTGGAGAACCCGTCATGATCGCGGCCAAGCTGCCACGCTCGGCACTCGCCGGCCACAAGGAAGTCCTGCTCCGCGGGCGGCGCGGCGGCGAAACCACGGAGATCCGTCTATCGCTATCGGGCGGTCGTCAGCATGACGGCATTTCGAAACTCTGGGCGCGCCGAAAGATCGCGGGGCTGATGGAGTCGCTCCACGAAGGGGCCACTATGGGTACCGTGTCTAAGGAAGTCGCTGACCTTGGCGTGCTTCATCAACTCGTCACGCGATGGAGCAGCCTTGTCGCGGTCGACGTGACGCCGACGCGGCCCGTCGACACTGAGCTTGATACGCGCGGGGTGCCATCGCTCCTGCCTAAGGGATGGGATTGGCGAAAGATCTTTGGAGACGTGGCACCTAGCCCTGACCAAGCCGGCTCCAAGACCAACGGCACAACGCCGCCGCCCGTCCCTCAAGCGGCGATCGGGCAACGAATGGCTTCCGCCCAAATCGGTCGCCTTCCGCAAGGAGGAACGCCGAGTGCGCTCTTATTCCTTCTAGGGACGAGTCTGCTCAGCATGGCGGGGGCGGCATCGTATATTCACAAGCGGAGCCTTTAGCCCAATGAGCTCCCGCCTAATGCGCCGTATTGTCATTTCGATGGCCCTAGCCGGTCTCGCTCTAATTACATGGAGCGCATGGATCCCCGCCAAGGCTTTGCTCGCGCAGGAACTACTCGCACAGGCCTGGCAGCAAACGCTCCTCGGCGAAGAGCGCGTACGCCCTTGGCCTTGGGCCGACACCTGGCCCGTCGCGCGACTACGCACAACCGACGGCAAGAGCCTCTTCATCCTTGCAGGGGCCAGCGGCGCCTCCATGTCATTCGGCCCGGGGCACGTAAGTACGAGCGCACCACCCGGCGCGGCGGACAACGTCGCCTTGGCGGGCCATCGCGACACGCACTTCGCCTTCCTTGAATACCTAAAACCCGGGGACGTCCTCACTCTAGAAACAGCGAGCACCCTGACACGCTATGTCGTCGAGTCGGCGGAGATCGTTCACGAGTCGCGTGTCGACGTCCTTGAGAGAAC
>DGPZ01000045.1 GCA_002390675.1 Deltaproteobacteria bacterium UBA4427 | reverse complement strand
CGAGTGCGCTTAAACACCTTGCCTTAGGCGCGCATCGAACGGGCCATTTATGTCGAAATCGGTTGGCCGCGGGTACGCGTTCGAGGAGAAGATGTTTCGGCCCCAGCTGATGCTGGCGCTCCCACCGGTCGCCCAGCCCTTGTCCTCGGTATTCACGGAGACGACACCGGCTCCAGCTCCGCCGGTGGTCGAGGATGCCTAGGGCGCCGATCGGCAAATCGGTGAGATGGGAGTCAAACGCCGCGCGACTAGCTCCGGTCTTTGCGACCGTAAACATCCTCGAAACGGACGATGTCGTCTTCGCCGAGATAGCCGCCGGATTGGACCTCGATCAGAATGAGATCGAGGGATCCAGGGTTCTCGAGCCGGTGGGTGACACCAATCGGGATGTAGGTCGACTGGTTCTCGGTGAGGATCGTTTCGTCCTCGCCCTTGGTCACTCGGGCGGTGCCTTGGACGACGATCCAGTGCTCGGCGCGGTGGTGGTGCATTTGAAGAGAAAGCTTTTGGCCCGGCGTCACGATGATCTGCTTGACCTGAAAGCGGTCCCCCTCCGCGACACCTTCGTAGGATCCCCAAGGTCGGTAGACCCGTGGGTGGAGGTCTGATTCGGTACGCCCGGCTCGGTCGAGCTCGGCGACGATCTCTTTGACCTCTTGGGCACGATCGATCGGGCTGACGAGAATCGCGTCGTCGGTTTCGACGATGACCATGTCTCGCACACCGATCGCCGCGATCATGCGTCGCTCGGATCGGACATAGCTGCTCTCTACATCACGCAAGATGACGTCGCCGCTGGCAACATTCGCGTTCTCATCACGCTCGCCGATCTCCCAAAGAGCAGCCCAGGAGCCGATGTCGTTCCAGCCGATATCCGCAGTCACGACCGCCGCGCGATCCGTCTTTTCCATCAAGGCGTGATCGATTGAGATCGAGGGCGAATCGGCGAAGGCGCGTTCATCGAGTCGCGTAAATGTTAGGTCTCGCGTCGACTTCGCCACGGCATCCCGGCAAGCCGCAATGAGCTCTGGCTCGAAGCGGCCGAGTTCGCTTAATAGGCCGTCGACGGGAAACACGAACATGCCGCTATTCCACGAATACTCCCCGGAGTCGAGGAATTCCTGCGCACGGGTCGAGTCGGGCTTCTCGACGAATTCGGCCACTGCAGAGGCGCCGGGCGTATGCGCGAGCGCTTCGCCACGACGGATATAGCCGAAGCCGGTTTCGGGATGTTCGGGGAGGATGCCAAAGGTTGTGAGCGCGCCGGCAGCAGCTGCAGCGGCTGCGATCTGAACGGCTTCGAGGAAGGCAGCGGGATTGCGGATCACATGGTCCGAAGGAAGCACCAGGATAATGCCTTCCGGGTCAAATTCGGCGACCATCGCGGCCGCGGCCGCGATCGCGGGTGCGGTGTTTCGGGCGACGGGTTCGAGGGCGATCGCTTGGGGTTCGATGCCTGCGGTTCGCAGCTGCTCGGCAATGATGAAGCGATGGGCGTCGTTGCAGAGGATGAGCGGCGGCGCGAAGAGCGCGGGATCGGAGACGCGGAGCGCCGTGTCCTGGAGCAGAGTCTGCTCGCCGGCGAGAGGAAGAAGCTGCTTCGGGAACGCGCGGCGGGAGAGCGGCCAAAGGCGCGTGCCGGAGCCGCCGGAGAGAATGACGGGGTGGATTCGTCGCGTGGAGCTAGTCGAGGGAGTCGCCATAGTAGGACCGGGCCTTGTTGACCGCGCAGCGGCCTAGAGATGTAGGCGCGAGCCTATCGGAGTTTGAGGAGCCAGAAAACCCAACGGTTGCGGGTGTTAGGAGTCTCAAGTGGTCTTGCCCGCAGCGCGCAAGCGTAGCAGGAAGGGCAGGGCTACGAGCGCGCAGAGGATCTCTGCGCCGCCGGCGACGCCGAAGGCTGCTTGGTATCCCGCTGCGGCGCCGTGGCTCGCTCGGACGGCTTCGCTGACCAATCCGCCTGTTAATGGACCGAAAATGAAACCGAGGCTTCCAGCCGTATTAAAGGCACCCAGGGCGGTCGAGCGAATCGCGGGAGGGGTCAAGTCTGTCGTCATAAGCATGGAGGGGACGAACATCACGGCCGCCGTCATGCCGATCACGGCCATTCCCGGACCGATCCACGCAGTCGGCCAAAATCCAAGGCTCGCAGTCAGGACGCCGTAGATGAGGCTCCCGCCGCAGAGGAGAGCTGTCTTCGAGATCCGGTCCGCGAGCACGCCGAAGGGGAATGAGAGCATCGCGAAGGGCAGCATGAAGGCCGAAATCCAGAGGCCTACTTGGGGCGGGTCCGCGCCATGCAAGCCCGAGGCAAAGAGCGAAAATGTGGTGGTGTAGAAGCCGACTGTGAATCGATCGGCGAAGGCGAAAATGAGGGGTGTGATGATCTCGCGGTTTTCGCGGATCGCTTTCCAAATCTGCGACATCCGCGGCCGCGACTCGCTCTCTTTCGGTTCGATCAGCACCGCCGCGGCAAGGGTCGCCGCAGCGACTAACACGGCTGCTCCTGTCATGAGGGGACGCAGAGGGTCAACCCGGCCGAGCATGCCGCCGATCGGTGCACCGAGTGCTACGCCTAGCATCATGCCGGCGCCCGTGATGCCCATCGTGACTCCGCGCTTCGTCTCGCCGCCTAAACTCGCGGCGATCGAGAGCACGAGGGAGAGGGCAAAAATATGGGCGCAGCCCTCTATGAACCGGATGCCCATGAAAACTGAGAAGGGGAGGTCGAGGGTCATCCCGACGAAGCAGAGTGCGTCGAAGGCGAGGGCGCCAATCACTAAGGGTCGGCGCTTGCCGATTCGATCCGCGAGGGCGCCGGCAAGAGGTGCCGCAAGCGCGGCGCCTATCATATTGATCGACATAAAGAGCGAAGTGGACAGCTCGGAAACGGCGAAGCGAACCCCTACGAGCTCGCGCAAGATCGGGACCGGCAGTGTGACAGGCATCATGATCGATAGAGCGAGAAGCCCCATCAATCCGATCCGCGTCCTGGAAGCCCTGGCCTCCATGCTGTCCGTTCTCTCCATGCTAGAAGCCGTAGGCGGCTCTCAGCTCGTCGTCGTTCTCGCAGAGCATCTTGGCGAGTTCGACCATGACGTGGCACTGCTTGACTGTCGCGTCGTCCTGCATCTTCCCGTCGATCATAACAGCGCCTGTGCCGTCGCCCATCTCTTCGATGACCTTCTTCGCCCACAGCACTTCATCAACTGGCGGCGAGAAGACGTTCTTAGCGATGTCGATCTGAACCGGGTGAAGGCTCCAGGTTCCGACACAGCCCATCAGGAACGCGTTTCGGAACTGGTCTTCGCAAGCGACCGTGTCCTTGATGTCACCGAAGGGACCATAGTAGGGGAGGATGCCGTTGGCGTTACACGCGTCGACCATACGGGCCATCGTGTAATGCCAGAGGTCCTGCTGCGCGGTCGTACGCGGCGCATCGGGGTTCGAAGGGTCGGGATCGGTGCGAACGATATAACCGGGATGGCCACCGCCAACTCGGGTCGTCTTCATGCGTCGACTTGCGGCGAGATCCGCCGGTCCGAGTGAGAGGCCCTGCATTCGCGGGCTCGCAGAGCAAATCTCTTCGACATTCGCGACGCCTAGCGCCGTCTCCAGAATCGCGTGGATCATGATCGGCCGCTTGAGGCCGGCCTTTGCTTCGAGCTGGGCAAGCAAGCGATCGACGTAGTGGATATCCCAAGCGCCTTCGACCTTGGGGACCATAATGACGTCGAGCTTGTCTCCGATGCCCGATACGAGGGTCATGACGTCGTCGAGGAACCAAGGCGAGTCGAGGCTGTTCACGCGGGTCCAGAGCTGGCAGCTTCCGAAATCCGTGTCTTTCGCGATTTTAACGAGACCTTCGCGCGCTGCGATTTTGTTGTCCGCGGAAACTGCATCTTCGAGGTTGCCGAGTAGTACGTCGCAACTCTGGGCGATGGTTGGGATCTTCTTGGCCATCTTGGCGTTGCTCGGATCGAAGAAGTGAATCATGCGCGAGGGCTTGAAGGGGATCTCTCGAAGCGGTTCGGGAGCACCGAGAGCCATCGGCTGAAAGAAGTCTTTTGCGCTGCGCATATTATCTCTCCTGGGGTTCCGCTCTGGTGGCGGCCGTGGGGCGGGCTGACGTCTCTAGGTAACAGTGCTGGCCGGATTCGCCGCTTGGGCGGACCTGCTGATGCTTACCGGAGATGCTTACTGGTCGTAGAGCTTGACGATCTGAATCTTGCCCTTGGGCGCAGCTTGCAGGCATAGGTCACAGAGCACGCACTCGTCGAGATTGCTCTCGTCGATGCTTACACCATCGGCAGAGGCGGCGAAGATCGACACAGGGCAGATCTCCTCGAGTTTCTTGGCCAGTTCGGCATCTTTGGCGATGTCTGCGTCGACGATGACGTCGATGAATTCTCCGGGCATTTTCGTTCTCCTGTCTCGCGTGAATGGCGAGTCGGGTCGATTTTCGTGCGGCGCTCGCGCGCAGGGATTGGCTTGGACTAACGCTTCGCGCTGGCGAGCCGCTGGCGAATGAGGTCAGGGATCTCTTCGATCCGTTCGGCCACCGAAATGCCCGCTTCTTCCATTCGCTTGATTTTCTCGGACGTGGTGTCTTCCTTGCCTTCGACGATCGTGCCGGCATGGCCGAAGCGCATGCCCTTCATCTCGTCCATGAAGCGACCGGCCATGAAGGCAACGATCGGGAGACGGGATTTGTGCGCCAGCACCCATTCGGCGAGTTCCGCTTCCATTCGGCCACCGGGCTCCGAGTAGATCGCGATCGCATGGGTCTCTTTGTCAGCTTCGAAGAAGGGCATCAGCTCCGCGTAGGTCGTGCCAACGATTGCGTCGCCGCCGATCGAAACGCACGTCGACTGGCCGAGGCCGGCTGCGGTGAGCGTCGAAGCGATTTCAGTGGTCATACCGCCGGAGCGGGACATGACGCCAATATTGCCTTTCGTGTAGGCCTGGCGAGTGTTCGCCGCCGGGCCGCCAACGCCGCCCATCTTGCACTCTTCCGGCGAAATGATGCCGAGGCAGTTCGGGCCAATGATGCGTGCGCCGCGCAGTTCCGCGAGCTCGACCGCTTCCGCGACCTGTTTGCGGGGAACGTTCTCCGTCACGACGACGATCAGCTTAATACCGTTTTCGAGCGCCTCGATCATGGCGTCTTGAGTGAACTTCGGGGGCACCGAAACGATCGAGCCCTCGATTGATCCGCCATTCGCGGCGACTGCATCTCTAACCGAGTCGTAGACCGGGACGCCGTAAACGTCGCGGCCAGCACGACCGGGCGTTACGCCGCCGACGATCTTCGCGCCGTAGTCGAGGTTCTCTCGGGTGAGGTTGATCGCTTCACGGCCCGTAATGCCCTGGATGATGAAGCGCGTGTCCTTAGTCAGCAAAATTGACATGTCTGGATTATCCCTTCAACTTCGCGACGGCTCGGCCGGCTGCGTCGTACATTGAGACGCTGCGGTCGCAGTAGTCGACGCCGTATTTCTCGAGGATTTTGAAGCCTTCTTCTTCCCAAGCCCCTGGGATGCGGAAGATGGCGATGGTCTCTGCGGGGTCTTTGCCTGCTTCGAGGCAGCCCTTGATCACGCCGCGGGCGACGATGTCGACGCGGGTGTTAGAGACGACGTTCATCATGACCGCGATCTTCTCGACGCCGGGCTTAGAAAGAATCAGCTTGGTCAGCTCTTTGGTCTTGCTCATCGACGGGTTGCCGCCGATCTCGCAGTAGTTCGCCGGCTTGCCGCCGTGATTACGAACCGCATCGAAGAGCGTGAGCGAGCCGCCGCCGGCGCCGATCACCAGGCCCAAGTTACCGTCGAACTCAACGACGTTGCCAGCGACGCCGCGATGGTCGGCTGCGTTAACTTTTGCGCCCGCGAGTTCGAACGGGGTCGGCGGGCGCGCGAGGCGTGTCTCGTCGTCGTCGATGCCGAGCTCGTCGAGGAACGCCTTATGCTCTCCCCGCGCTTCCGCCTCCATGTCGATATGGCCATCGAGGACGATAAAGCGGCCATCTTCGAGCTTGGCGAGCGGGTTGATCTCGGCGAGTGTCAGATCGTATTTGAGGAAGATCTTCATCAGATTGAAGACGATCGGCGCGAGCTTGTTGAGGTCGCTGCCCGTGACGCCCGTGGCTCCGACGGCTTCTTTTGCGATCCGGGGCGTGAGCGGCAGGATCGAGGAGAAATGCGTTTTCGACACGTGCTCGGGATGGGTCTCGGCGACCTCTTCGATGTCGATGCCGCCCATGTCGGAGAAGACGCAGACGGGGCGCTTGGCGCGGCCGTCCCAGGTGATCGCCACGAAATATTCCTGGGCGATCGGAGACTTCTCTTCGACGAGGATCGACTTACAGATCTGGCCGTTGACTTCGACGGGGACGATCGCTTCGGCGGCGTCCGCGGCTTCGTCCGCCGTATCGGCGAATTTGACGGCGCCGGCCTTCATGCGGCCGCCCGAGAGGACCTGGCTCTTCAGCACGACGGGGATTCCGCCGAGCTTCGCGAAGGCTGCGCGCGCGTCCGCGGCGGCGTTGGTCTTCGCAATGACCGTGCCCTTACCGAGCGGCATTCCGTGCCGCTTGAAGAGCTCTTTGGCTTCGTATTCGTAGAATCGCATGGTGATCGGGCTCCGAGGTCTCGGCTGACGGGGGGATTCCACGTCGGCAGTCGGCCATAGGCAGGTAAAGGAAGGAGTCGAACGAGTCCGCGCGAACACGAGGCCGAGGCTCGTCGCGGCCGGTTTCCCGGTGCTTCGCGGCGATCGGATTCGGCCCCCTGCGCGTCGATGGGTTTCGAAGGTTGAACAAGCCGGCTCGGGAGGGTCGAGCGTGCTCGTAAGGCCGCGCACTCTATGACTTTTCATTAGGAACGGCAAGAACTGGGGGTCGCACGTGCGGCCCACTGGCAAGGACTGTGCAACTTATTGCGGTTTCGGTGATTCGAGGGCGCGTCCTTCTCAACCCGCCCTTTTCTCTGCCCGATCTATGAGTCCTATCCGTCGAATTTTACGGAGATGCCGTCAATTGCGGAGGAAACGATGTCGCGCAAACTCAACGTCTTGCTGGTAGACGACAGTCGCACGGTGCTTGCTCAACTCGAGCACATTTTGAATGAGATCGATGATGTTTCGATCGTCGGAATGGCCCGTAATGGCGCCAGTGCGATCCGGATGGCGACGGAGTCTCGTCCCGATCTAGTCCTGATGGACATCGTGATGCCGGGTCTCGATGGTCTCTCCGCGCTTCGCACGATCAAGTCGATGTATCCCGAGATGGAAGTCGCCATGGTGTCCTCGGCCCGTGGGGATGCGCAGAAGGTCGAGGAGGCATTCCGGTTGGGCGCTTGCCAGGTGCTCGGGAAGCCCTTCGATGCTGAAATTTTTGGTGCCCTGATTGCGAATACCTGCGTGGTACTTGATCAGCGCGCAGCGGACGAAGGGGGGCAGCGCTGATGTCGGTCAAGTTCTTCGGACAATTTCTGATCGATCAGGGGGAGGTCGACGCGAGCCACGTGCGCGAAGCCCTCGACCTCATGGAAGATGCAAACCCCACCTTCGGCGAGATCTCCGTGAAGCAGGGTTTCATGACGACGCGGGAAACCGTAGAAGCCAGTGCCGCGCAGCGATCACGAGATCTCCCCTTCGGTGACATGGCCGTTGAACTCGGAATGCTCACGGCAGATCAGTTAGTCGAAATCCTTCGGCTGCAGCGCTCGCAAAAACTTCCGATAGGCGAGGCACTTGTTCAACTCGGGCATATTGAGACCGATCGCCTGGGCACTTTGCTGGATGCCTTCAAGGCCGATCAAGCCGAATACGAAGTGGCTAATATCGATCTTCCCGACGCGCTCGTGAATCAATGTGCAACAAAATATATACTCGAACTCTTGCCCCGATTACTGATGCGCGTAGCAAGGATGCAGGCGAAGGTTGGCGATGTGATGCCCTTCGAGCTGGCGCCGGACTACGCGGATATTCGCGTGTCCATCCCGATCAAGGGCACACGTGGTCTGGAGGTCGCACTTATTTCGGATCTCGAGTTCGCCGAGCAGCTCGCCATGGCCGCGAGCGGGATCTCGCCTAAGGATCTTGATCCAGAGATGGTGGCGGACGGAGTCGGTGAGTTCTTGAACGTGCTGAGCGGCAATGCAGTGAGCGCCGTGACGAAGGCTGGGCATAGGGTCGAACTCGGGCCGCCAGACTATGAAGCGACTCTTTCTGACGGTTGGATCGTTGAACTCGCGGTCGGCGATGGCCACGCCGCGTTGGTTTTGAGCGTCTTTTAGTTCGAGGGCTCGCGGAGAACGCGAGCCCTATGTGGGGGACTCGTCTGTTACGCTCGCGCTATGAGTGAAAAGAGCCAGACCGAACACGCCTCGCAACTCGAGAATTGGGCCACCTCCGGCAAGGAGGGCCTGCCGCCCGTACTCGCCGCCACTGTGATCCTTTTGCGCGATACCGCGGACGGGATTGAAACCCTGATGCTGCGCCGAAATTCCAAGATCGTGTTCGGTGGCATGTGGGTCTTTCCGGGAGGACGTCTCGATCCTGAGGATTGGGAAGGGATTCCTGAGGACGACGATCTCGCGGCCTCACGCGTCGCGGCCGAGCGCGAAGCGATGGAAGAGTGTGGACTCACGGTCGAAGCGGGAACGATGGTCCCCTTCTCTCATTGGACGCCGCCGCCTGTTACACCGAAGCGGTTCTTGACTTGGTTCTTCGCGGCGCGGCCACATGATGGCGTTGTCGAGATCGACGACGGCGAGATCAAAGAGTCCGAATGGCTCTCTCCTCGTGCGGCACTCGAGCGTCAAGCGAAGAAGGAAATTGAACTCGCGCCCCCGACCTTCGTCACGCTCTCAGAGCTTTCGGCCTGGACCAGCGTCGATGAAGCTCTTGCGGGAATTGGTGCCCGAACCCCGGAACGCTTTATGACACAAATCGGTGTCGCTGAAGGCGTCGGGCCGGTGGCTATGTGGCACGGCGACGCGGGCTACGACTCGGGGGATCCCTCCGTCTTGGGCGCGCGCCATCGACTCACGATGCAAAAGGGCGGCCCCTGGTCCTACGACCGGACGGAGTAGGGCTCAACTACCCGCAAAGCCCCCCGAGCTAAGGGCTTCGGATCCCGCGGATGCGATCTCTCGACAGGCCCAGAGAGCGATGACGGTACGGGCGATCCTGAAAAGCCTCACGGCATGCACTGAAAGTCCGGATCTGACGAATGGGCGGCGCGCTGGTTCAGTGGAGCACGTTGGGCCACGACTACGGCCAAAATGACTAAGGATTACTGGGGAATCCTTCCTGCCGATCAGCCGAAGCAGACGTTTGGGCGCTATGGCGGAGGTCTTTTCGCCGGTCGCGAAATAAAGACACCCGAACCATTTCCCTACGCACCATGGAATCCGGATCGCGAAAACGCCAGTCAATATCGCCCTGTCACATGACCCGCGCTCGCTAAACCGAAACGCCGCCGACGTAAGTAGCCGACGGCGTTCATTGTATTTAGAGCGCGAGACCGGGTTCGAACCGGCGACCCTCAGCTTGGGAAGTCGAGTCCTGGCCCGGTGGCGCTAGTCATCCGCTTGGAGTGACTTCGCGTAATCCTCGATCACGGTTCCTTCGAAGAAGTCCGACTTGGCTCCGGCAAAGAGCGAAATCGCGTTGTCGCAGGTGAACGCACGGAAGTCGTTCATGTCAAGGTGGCCGTCTTCGACGAGCTCCCAGGCTTCGGGCAGTACGCCCCGGAAGTCCGGTACATCCCAATGGCCAATGTCTGAAGCGAAGACCGCATTGAGTCGCGCCTTAAGCGGAATCTTGTCCCGGTCGAAGGCCATCGCGTTCATAGGATCATCGGCTTCGCAGCCAAAGAAGAATTTCTGTTCAAAGATCGACTTAATGTCTTCCTTTGTGTCGACACCGCAGGCTGCGAACTCATCGATCATGGTCGGATCTTCGTCGGGATCGCATAACATCAGCAATCCGTCGTCTAGGCGGTCCAGTCGCTCGCGCACTTGCTTGGGTGCGTGCTCCTTGAGGAGCTGTTCGATCATGTTGCGATCGAGATTCGCCGGATCGTAGTGGTTGATGGTCTCGCGATTTCGTTTCTCGAAGTGGCCGAGAATATCCGAGTAGAGATTTGCGCCCCAAGCGACGCCACCCTCGAGAAAGCCCCAGCGCACGCCTGGAAATCGTTGTGCAGCGCCACCCATGAAGACCGAGCGGCATGCGGCTTCACCAGCGACCGCGAAATTCCCGATATGGTTGTAGACGTAGTTGGTGCGAGACATTCGTGAGCCCCAGCCCTGCCCACTGGCGTGGAAGGTCACCGCGATGCCGAGCTCTTCGCAGCGCTTCCAAACCGGGTCGTAGTCGTAGTCGCTGTCGTGGCAGAGCGTGTCCATCCACGAAGCTCCGCGTGTATCTTCCGCCCCGGGGACTTTGCGTGAGATTACGCCAGAAAACATTGCAGCCTTAAGCCCGAGCTCGACCACCGCATGTTCTAACTCCGCCAGCGCTTCATCCGGAGTGAAGCAGGGGATTGCTGCGACGGGTTCGAGGCGGTCTCGGTATTCGCCATAACATTCGGCGTAGTAGCGGTTGTATGCACGCGCGAGGGCTGGGCGGAGCTCGTCGTCGGGCAGCGCAGTCACTGTGAGTCCATACGTCGGGTAGAGCATGGCGAAGTCGAGCCCGAGCTCATCCATCCGGTTGTACATGAGCTTTGGCATCATGGCTGTCGCGCGGTCGAGGGTGTTCGTCGTCGGAACGCCCCACCACGCGAATCGCGACATACCTAGCCCGCGTTTTGCGTCGAGGGGAACCTGACGTGCCAGTTCGCTGCCCCCGTGCATCATGTCGAAGCTCTTGGCGATCTCCTCGCCGGCATCTTCGACGAGGAAATCGCGGATGAGCGGAGTGTATTCAATCAGGTGACCGTCGCCGTCGATGACGGGATGATCGATTTGGCCTCGGATTTTGGAGGTTTCGTCGCTGGGTAGGTAGTTCATGCGGGCGGGGCTCCATTTTCTCCGGGCCATCGTGATCCACCGATCGTGTCAGCGAAGGGCCAGAATTTGTCGGGGTCGATCGCATCACCCAATGTGATTTTTCGATCGAGGAAGGTCGGTGTCCAGAGATGTGCAGAGACCTGCTCGCGCATCGGCAGAAGCGTTGCGATCGGATCGTATTTACTCTCGCGGAGGATGAGCTGACCTTCGACCTTCTCGAGGTGCAAAGTATCGAATTTGCTGTAGACGTTTACGAAATGCGGATTGAAGTCGTATTTCCCAGGTGTTAGGTCTACGTCGCGCATGTACTTCACCCAGAACTCACGCTGTTCGCAAACTCCAGGGGAGCTCTGCTGGCCAACTACATCGCCTTTGAACTCAGCGAAGGTATGGCCGTAATGCGTGGTGCGTGCCTCGACACGATTGCCAAGCCGCCAATATGCCGTGTCCGCATGAAACTTGGGTTGCCCCCATCGCTCCTTGCTCGGATAGATCACCGTCTCTTGGTCGATCCCGATTCCCAGTGTGTACTCGCCCGCTGTGCCCTTGTAGTTGGCCGCGACGTTCATAGCGATTCCGTACTCGGGCGCATTCTGAATCGGCAAGTTGTAAAACGTAATCAACACGAGCGCAGAATCGTCGGGCTCAAGTCCTGGCGGCAACAGCGAAGCGATCCGATCCTTATCCGTGCGATAAGCGACCTTCAGCATCGGCCAATTCGAAAGCTCCCCAGGATTCTGCTGCGGACCGTCGGCCTCGATCAGCGGAGAGGTGTAGTGCTCTGCCAAGATTCGGTTCTGAGTCGTCGTCGTGCTCATGGTCCGGCCTCCCTGATTAGACCCCCGAGCATAGACAGCTGAATCGCGCGCCGCAGGGTGTGTTGGGGCCCCGCGCCGGGGCGGCCCTGTCTCGAAAGCTCCGATCGGAGATCCCACGCCGAATCCCTCCCCGCGCGAAGCGCCGCCGCGAAGCGGCGACTCTCTACAAGCAGAAGCACAGCGGGCGGAGGGGC